>NZ_CP147913.1:312333-624666 GCF_037414475.1 Myxococcus stipitatus
CCCCACCCCACTGTTTCATGCCGCAGTGCGTCTGACTTTAGGCTCCCGGCAAAAGTCAATCTTCAGAAAACTTTTGACGGGTGGATCAGCCCCTTCCTACGCTCCTGCGCTGCCATGAAACCTTTCCGATCAGTGTCCTCCCCGCGCGGGGCGCCCTGGAAGTCTGGGCGTACTCGATGGCACCTCCCCCTTGTCGCCGGGCTGAGCCTGGCGTTCGCCACCGCGTGTGGTGAGGATGATGATGGCGGCACGACGCCGCCACCGGTGGAAGAGCCGGCCAAGTACGAGGCCACCATCCGCCGGACCGCCCATGGCATCCCGCACATCACCGCCAAGGACATGGGCAGCCTGTCCTACGGCCAGGGCTATGCGTTCGCGAAGGACCATGTCTGCATCCTGTCGGATCAGATCATCAAGGTCCGCGGCGAGCGCGCGCGCTATCTGGGCCCGGGCCCCAGCAGCTTCTATGCGGGCAGCGACTTCGGCTACAAGGTCCTGCAGCTCCACGAGAAGGCGGAGGCCGCCTTCCCCAAGCTCCCGGCCGACATCCAGGAGATGTTCAATGGCTACGTCGCGGGCTTCAACCGCTACGTGAAGGAGACGCCGCCCGAGAAGCTCCCGCGGCCCTGCACCAACGCGCCCTGGGTCAAGCCCATCAGCGCCGTGGACCTGTTCGCCTACGACATCAGCGTGGGCCTCGCGGGCAGCAGCTACCAGCTCATCCTGGCCATCGCCGCGGCGGTGCCGCCCATCCCCGGCGCGGCCAGCGAAGGCCGCCCGCCGATGGACAGCTTCAAGGTGGAGCGCCCGGAGCATCACAGCGTTGGTAGCAACGGCTGGGCCATCGGCGGGGACCGCGCCGCCAACGGCCGCGGCATGGTGGTGGCCAACCCGCACTTCCCCTGGGAGGGCGAGCTCAAGCTCTGGGAGAGCCACCTCACCGTTCCCGGCCAGCTCAACGTCTACGGCGTGGGCCTGCTGGGCGTGCCCGCGGTGCTCATCGGCTTCAACGACCACGTGGCCTGGACGCACACCTTCTCGTCCGGTCAGCGCATGACGCTCTACGGGCTGCAGCTCGTGCCCGGCAAGCCCACGCGCTACAAGTACGGGACCGAGGAGCGGGACATGGTCTCCCGCGACATCACCATCCTGGTGAAGCTGCCGGAAGGCTCGCTGACGAGCGTCACCCAGAAGTTCTACAGCAGCCACTACGGCCCCATCATCGCCATCCCCAACGTGGCGCCGTGGACCACGCAGACGGCGCTCACCTACCGCGACGCCAACCTGGAGAACACGCAGCTGGTCTCCCAGTTCGTGGGGATGAACCGGGCCAAGAGCCTGGAGGAGTTCCAGAACGTGTTCGCCCAGGTCCAGGGCATCCCCTGGGTCAACACCATGGCCGCGGACCGCCAGGGCAACGTCTGGTACGCCGACGCCACCCCCACGCCCAACCTCAGCCAGACGGCCATCGCCACGTGGCGCGCGGCCTCCAACATGCCGACCCAGCCGACGTACGCCATCTGGCGCGACATGGGCCTGGTGCTGCTCGACGGCAGCAACCCGGAGAACGAGTGGCGTGAAGTGCCCAACGCGCGCAGCCCCGGCCTGGTGCCCTACAGCGGCATTCCCAAGCTGGGCCGCCGCGACTTCGTCTTCAACGCCAACGACAGCTACTGGCTGGCCAACCCCGCGCAGCCGCTCACCGGCTTCTCGCCCATGCACGGTCTGGAGGGCGTGGGCCAGACGCCTCGTACGCGCATGAACGCCGTGCTGCTCACCGAGCGGGACGGCGCGTCCGGTCCGGACTACAAGTTCACCGTGGCGGAGCTGGAGAACGCCATCCTGGGCAACCGCGGCATGATGGCGGAGCTGCTGCGCAGCCAGGTCGTGGCGCGCTGCACGGGCGTGCCGACGGTGCAGGTGAACACCACCGTCATCGACATCAGCCAGGCCTGCGCGACGCTGGCCGCGTGGGACGGGCGCTACGACACGGGCAGCAAGGGCGCGGCCCTGTGGCGCGAGTTCAGCGGCGCGTTCTCCATGGGTGAGCTCTCCACGGGGGCCTCGGCCGCGGGTGTCGCCTCGCTGTACGCGGTGCCGTTCGACGCGACGAAGCCCATCGAGACGCCGAACACGCTGAAGGCCGCTCCGACCAACGGTGGCTCCGACTCGGTGCTCGTCGCGCTGGCCAACGCCGTCTACCGGCTCAACCTCGCGCACATCCCGGTGGACGCGCCGCTGGGTCAGTCGCAGTACAGCACCCGCGTGGACGGCAAGCGCATCCCCATCCACGGCGGCGGCTCCTACGATGGCACGGCCAACGTCGTCTCCTGGGGCACGCTCAAGTCCACCACGCCCGACTCCGACTTCAGCGCGGAGCGCGGCAGGGACATGATCAACAGCCGCACCAACCTGACCGACACGGGCTACGTCATCAACAATGGCAGCAGCTTCATCATGGCCATGGAGTTCACCGAGAACAGCGTCAACGGCCGCGCGGTGCTCACCTACAGCCAGTCCAGCGACAAGGCGTCGCCGTACTACGCGGACCAGACGGAGCTGTTCTCCAACAAGCAGTGGCGCCCCATCGTCTTCACCGAGGAGGCCATCGCCGCCTCCAAGGTCGACGAGGTGAAGATCTCCGGGAACTGAGGTCCTCGCGGCCCTTCCTCGCGAAGGGCCCCGCGTTGAAGTCCAGGCCCCCGCCCACCCGGCGGGGGCCTTTTTGTCGCCGTCCACCACGCGACACCCGCACCCGCGAAAGCAACCGCGCGCGGACACTCCGGGAGACGGCGAGGCGGCCCACTGTCCGCCTGAGGATGCCCGCCCCGGCAGGCTGCTTCCGCGACGACGAGATGAACCCAGGATGGGCTGGCAGACCGCCCGGCATCGCAAGGTTGCACGCGGTGAAACGGCCCCGGGGGTAACGGTCCTGCGAAGGAGCGGCAGCTCGACATGGCGACAACCGTCTACAAGACAGCCCTCATCGACCGCGTCTTCTTCCTGCGTTGGGAGTCGCCTCCCAACCGGGAGGACATCCAAGCCGTCTTCGAGCAGATGCGGGAGACCCACGAGCGGCTCAAACCTCCGCTGGTGCTGGTGGCGAGCCTGTCCTCGAGGTCCGCCGTCCCCAACACGGAGCAGCGCAACAACCTCTCCGCGTTCCAATCCGATGCGCGGCCGCTCTTCACGGAGATCCACGCCATCGTCGAGGGCAACGACCTCCAGTACAACCTCCAGCGCGTCATCATCGCGGGCATCAACATCGTCACGCGCACCCATGACGAGACGCTCCAACGGGTCCACCAGCGCGCCGAGCAGGTGGCTCCGCTGCTCACCCACAGCCTGGGTGTGGATGGATTGAAGGTCATCGAGGAGGCGCGCAAGCGCGGCGTCATCTGACGACGGCGAGGGCGCGCCGGCCCGCTCTCACGCGGGCTGTCGCGCCGGCACCGGCGTCCGGCCCGCGGCGGCTCGCACATAGCGGTGGTCGAACAAGTCCACGTAGAGGTACTCCGGCCAGGACACCATGGCCCGAGCGCCCAGCATCACCCCACGCATCAGCTCGCTCACCATCATCCCGGCCGCGGTCGTTGCTCCCACGACACACGTGGGCGCATGCCCCCGCCCCGCGTAACACGACGCCATGACGTCCTGGAGCAGGTAGCTGCCCAGGTGCGGAATGATGGCGGGCAGGTCCACGCGGCCATCCGGGAGGATGTAGAGCTCTTCATACAGCGGGGCATCCGGTTGGAAGACATGCAACGCCGCGCCGAAACCCAGCATCAACCCCGTCATGGCGGGCACGCCGCGCGCACGGCAGGCGCGGTGGAGCGCCTGTTTCGCGCTGCCCCCCGCGATGTCGATGACCTCCACCACGTAGTCCACCGGAGGAAGCCCCTCGCCACCGTCGAGCACCGCCTCCACGTTGGCGTCTGTGATTCCCTCCTGCACTCGGCGCAGGCGCAGCGACGGGTGGATGTCCAAACACATCCGTCCCACCACCTCCACCTTGGACTGGCCCAGCGTGCTCTCGAAGCAGCCCACCTGGCGGTTCATGTTGTGGCGCTCGTAGGTATCGAAGTCCGCCAGCGTCAGGCACCCCAATCCCAGCCGGACCAGATCCACCGCGCACTGTCCTCCGGCGCCCCCCACGCCAGCGATGAGCACATGCGTGCGGGCCAACTTGGACATCACCTCCGGGCTGATGACGCCCAGGTTGCGCTCGAAACGGGGCTCCACCATGACGCCTCCACGTTCTCCCCGCGAAGCGCCAAGGCCCGCGTCGTCGCACGCGGTGCCTTCTGCCCTCCCAGGTCCCGTCGATGTGGGCTCGACAACCAAGACCCGGGAGGGGGTCACCCCCTCCGGATGTTCACCACTCCGCCTCTCCCCAGGAGGATGTCCACCCGATGGCGCTTGGAGCGTCTGCTTTCGAGAGGTCCGGGCCCGGGTGCTCGCAATCACATCCTCGTGTGTCTCCCCCGCATGCGCCCTTCGCGTGCACCACCCTGAGTCTCGCGGCCCCCGTGACACCACATCCGTGATGCGCCTGCTTCAGTCGTGAAGCGGGGTCCTCCGCACCACACCCGCCAGGGCATGTCAGACGGCTGTTTCAAAGTGGACTTCAGGCGTGGAGTCCGTGGATAGAAGCTCCTCCACGGGTTTCACGCGTTCAGCGTCTGGCTTGGATTCTGCTCAACGGGTGACACGGGCTTCACCGAACCCCTCTTCTTCGATTCGAGGTTCCTATGCGTACGTGGTTCCGCCTCATTGTCTGCCTGACATTTCTGTCGTTGGGTTGTGGAATTTCCGAGCCCCCTTCCACCGCGGAGGATTTACGCGAGAGCGCCGAATCGGCGCTGACCCAGGATGACCCCGCCGCGGTGTTGAAAGCGGGCCCCCGTCCGGACCGGGCCCTGGCCTTGTGGGCCACGCGTGAGACGCTGTTTGGTGATGTCGCGCACTACCGTTTCAAGCTCAAGGTGGGCCCGGGTCAACACGACACCGTCACCATCCACCGGGTCGTGAAGGAGAGCTCGGGTTGGTCCCCCACGAGGACCGGCCGCGCCGTCTTCATGGTGCATGGTGATGCGTGGGGCTTCGAGCAGGCCTTCCTCTCCAGCGCTGACTCCGAGCAGGTCCCCAAGCGCCAGTCCATCGCCGCGTACTTCGCGCAGGAAGGGCTGGATGTGTGGGGCATCGACTTGCGTTGGGTGGGTGTGCCCA
The DNA here is from genome assembly GCF_037414475.1 of Myxococcus stipitatus. Next base: position 317,563 of record NZ_CP147913.1, read on the forward strand.
CGACGACGCAGGAGTTCTCGTTCATGTCGGAGTGGAACCTGGGAACCCATGCCCAGGACGTCGGCACGGGCTTGCGGCTGGCGCGAGGGCTGCGCCTGGCGGGCGGCGGCTTCGGCAACATGAACCTGCTGGCGTGGAGCCGCGGCTCGCTGGTCGCGCACGCCTATCTCAATTCAGAGGCGCAGCTGCCTCGCGGCCGCCGCCAGGTGGATGGCTTCATCCCCATGGACATGCCCGTGCGTTTCGCGCCCGAGCACGCGCAGCAGCAGGCGTGGGCGTGCGCGCGCCATGAGGCGTTGAAGCTGCGCCGCGCGCTGTATGGCCCGGAGGGTGGGCTCCTGGGCGTCGCGCCGGGCGTCGGCTTGCAGGCCATTGGCAAGCTCGCGGCCACCGCGCCCAACGCGCCCTCCCCCATCATGCCGGATGACATCTTCGGCCCCGGCACGGGCCGCCCCACCAACCGGCGCGTCGCCATCGTCTCCGCGGCGGCCACCGGCGCCATCATGAAGCCGCTGGATCCGCTCGCTCCCGACTACCACCTGCTGGCGGGTGTGCCCGACGCCACGGGACTGCCGGGCAGCCTGACCCATACCCTGGAGGGCTACCTCCTCGAGTACGCCCAGATGGCGTCGCCCTACCAGAGCATCAACGAGGTGGTGGAGTCGGATGCGTGGCTGTGCGGCGAGGACGTGCCGTACGACGACCACCTGCGCGACGTGACGGTGCCGGTGTTCTACGTGGGCGCGGGCGGAGGCGTGGGCGAGTACGGCGTGTACTCCACCACGCTGCTGGGCAGCCGGGATGTCACCTCGCTCATCGTGAGGGACCTGCCCGCCGTGCCGCGCGCGCTCGACTTCGGGCACGCGGACCTCTTCCTCGCGGGCTCGGCGAAGCAGCGCGTGTGGAGCCCCATCCTCCAGTGGATTCGCGCGCACTGAGCTGAACGCGGGCGAGCGCTCAGTCCTGCTTCCACAGTCCGTGGCGCCGGGCCCGCCGGCCCAGCGTCACCGGGTCCATGCCCAGCGCCACGGCCGCGCGCCGCAGCACGCCTCCATGTCGCTCCAGCGCCTCGCGGATGAGCTCCCGCTCCACCCGCTCCAGCCGCGCGCGCAATGAGCCGTCTCCCGTGAGCTCGTTGCGCGCCGGTGACGTGGACACCAACCCCGGAGGCAACAGCCGCCGCGACACCACCTCGCCCGGACGCGACAGCAGCACCGCGCGCTCCAGCACGTTGCGCAGCTCACGCACATTCCCCGGCCAGGGGTAGGCGCGCAGCATGTCCTCCACATCCTGGGACATGCCGCTGGCCGAGCGGCGCAACGCGCGGTTGAAGTGTTGCAGGAAGTAGCGCGCCAATTCCGGCACATCCTCGGGGCGCTCGCGCAGCGGGGGGATGTCGATGGTGAAGCTGTTGAGCCGGTAGAAGAGGTCCGCGCGGAAGCGCCCGGCGCGCACCTCCTCGCCCATGTCCCGGTTGCTGGCGGCCAGCACACGCACGTCCACGTGGCGCACCTGGGTGCCTCCCACCGGACGGACATCCCCTGTCTCCAACACGCGGAGCAACTTGGCCTGGAGGTTGGGGGTGGTGTTCTCGATTTCGTCCAGGAAGATGGTCCCGCCATTGGCGAGGACGAACAGGCCCGGGTGGTCCGCCACCGCGTTGGTGAAGGCGCCCTTCACGTGGCCGAACAGCTCGCTCTCCAGCAGCGTCTCTGTCAGGGCCCCGCAGTCCTGCACCACCAGCGGCAGCTCTCCGCGCCCGCTGAGCCGGTGAAGGATGCGCGCGAGCACCTCCTTGCCCGTGCCCGTCTCTCCCTGGAGCAGCACCGCCACGCGATGCGGGGCCACCTGCCGCACCATCTCCATCACCCGCTGCATGGCCACGCTGCGCAGGCCCACGTCCTCCTCGCCCCGCGCGCCGGGCGCCTTTGGCGCCGCCTCCGTCAAGGCGCGCTCGCGCAGCAACGCGCGCTCGAGTTCCAGGGCCATGCGCCACTGTTCGGTGCGCACGCCTCGCTCGCGGCCCGCCTGGAGCACCGCCTGCCGCACGGACTCCGCAGAAGGAGACGGGCCCAACGCGCGGAAGACGAGCCCCGCGTTGAACAGCGCCACCAATCGCTCCGGCGCCGCGGGCGCGCAGTAGATGATGCGAGAGACCAGGTCGGAGACGGGGTCCGCGCCCGCCAGGTCCGACGCCGCGCTCGCGTCCGCCCACGCGTCCACCAGCGCCAGCGCACGCGCCTCGTCGCCGCCACACACGAGCAGGGCCGCCGCGTCACCTCGCGCGAGCAGCACCCGCGCCTCCTCCGCGCTGGAGGCGAAGTGCGGCACGGCCTGTCCCTCCAGCGCCGCGCGAAGCTCCTGGGCCTCCTCGTCGCTGGCGAACGCCACCACGACCTGCAACCGGGCGGTGGACAGGTAGCGCGCCAGCTTCACCCCGTCCGAACCCTCGAAGGAATGGAGGAAGACGCCGAGCGCGATGACAGCGCCGCCCGTCTCGTGCCGCCACCGCACGTCGCCTCGCGCGCGGATGTGCTCGCCCGAGTCGGGCAGCGAGAAGGACAGCTCCACCGGCTCCCCCTCACGGGGGCCTTCCTGTGGACCTCGCGGCGTGGCGATGAGACCGATGCCCGTCTCGCTGATGTTGACGGCCCAGCACCCGGCGAGGGCGGGCTGCGTCACCACCTTCACGTACAACGGCTTGCGCTCGCTTCGGGGGGCGTAGGCGGTCACAGGCCGCGTCATGACCGGCACAGTCTACTGCAGAGACGCGGCCTTGCCGGAAAATTGAGGAAACCCGGACTGTGGGTGTCAGGGTTCCCCCATCCGCGTGGCTCCTGGCATGCTGGGAGGGTCTCCATGGCTTCGACGGCGGACGTGACCTCCCAAGGCCCGATGCTCCGGGTCGCTCAGCAGGTTCCCCGCACCGAGGCGGAGGGCCCCGGGCACCGGTTCGCGCTGTGGCTCCAGGGGTGTCCGCTGCGCTGCCCCGGGTGCTGCAATCCGGAGATGTTCGCCCTGGAGCGCGGCACGCTCATGAGCGTGGAGTCTCTCGCCGAGCGGGTGCTGGCGACCCCGGGCATCGAGGGCTTCACGCTCCTGGGCGGAGAGCCCTTCGCGCAGCCTGGCCCCGCCGCGGACCTCTGCGAGCGGCTGAGGGCCGCGGGGCTCAGCACCATGGTCTTCAGCGGCTACACGCTCGCTGAGCTGAAGGCACGGGCGAATCCCGACGTGGAGCGGCTGCTCGCGGCCCTGGACCTGCTGGTGGATGGGCGGTACGAGAAGGACCTGCCGGAAACGCGCCGGCGGTGGATTGGTTCGAGCAACCAGGTCATGCACTTCCTCACGCCTCGCTATTCACCCGAGGACCCGGCGTTCACCTCGCCCAACACGGCGGAGGTCCACTTCGTCGAGGGCCGGCTCGTCATCAACGGCTGGCCCGCGCTCGCGGACCGTCTTCGCCCATGACGCGTGTGTCGCCGTCCGAGCACTCGATGCTCACGCTCGCGCGGGCCATCCTCGGACTGGGCGGCATGGCCCCCGTGGAGGACTTGTTCCGGGAGCGTCACGTCACGGCCCCGAAGCTCAGCCCCGGGGCGCTGCATGCCCTGCGCGACACCCTGGCCAAGGGCACCGTGCGCGCCCTGGCACGCACCGGAGGCGCCCGGAAGCGCCGGCACCTTCCCGCGTCGACGGGCTCCGCGAGGCTCTGGGAGCGGCACCGTCCTCCCACGCTTCGCTTCTCGCTGCTCTGCTTCAACACCCTGCGCTGGATGGTGGAGCAGCCCCTGGCGGTGCCGGGCCATCTGCCGCTGGACGCGGATGCCCCGCCCACGCTCGCCGACGAGCTGTTTCTGTACCTCTGCTGCCGGATGGTTGCGGGGACCGCGTGCGAGCAGGCGGTGGCCTCGCAGCCCCAGTTCCAGCGCTCCGTCCTCTGCCTGCTGGGCTTCCCCGAGATGTTCGCGTCCAAGGCCATGAGGCTCGAGGCCGCGAGCTTCGCCCCGCTGCTCGCGGAGGGAGGCTGGCTGCTGGAAGCCCTCCAGGACGAGCTCGCGCTTCGCTGGCGCCGGCTCGAGGAGTCCAAGGGCCAGCTCGCCGAGCCCAAGCACCTGGTGGAGCTGGGCGCCGCGCAAGAGGCCGTCCTGAATGCCTTCCTCGACGCGGTGGACCACGCGGGGCGCAGGGACCTGGCGGGCTTCCTCCTCCAGGCGATGCGGCCCTTGGTGGACCAGCCCGCGTCGAGATGGGCCGCCAACCTGTCGGTCCGGGCCTCGCTGACCCAGAAGGCGGAGGCGCGCCGCTCGGCGGGGGCGGCCCTGCGTGGACTCGCGCGGATGGGGCGGTGGGACGCCGAACATCGCGCGGTGCGTTTCTTCGACGACGGCTACGAGGATGCCCAGGTCCTCCTCGCCGAGTGGGCCTCGTTCGGTGAGCCAGGCTTCCGGCTGGCCTCGGAGCGCGAGCGGGAGCTCTCCACCGACCTGTTGCCCGCCGACGCAGCCCCGTTGGACACCCTCTCCACTTCTTCCTCCGGGAGCGCCCCATGAGCCGCGCCTACCGTGTCTCCGTCTCCGAGTCCCTCAACCGCATCGTGCACGCCGAGGACGGTGTGTGCTCCAAGCTGGAGCTGCTCCCGCTGCTGTCCCGTGAGGAGACGGCCGGGCTGCTCGCCGCGGAGCTCGCGGCGCGCGGCTTCACCCAGGAAGGCGACGTGGCGGTGCGCACGGAGGCCGATGGCGTGCGCGTGGCCGTGGACGTCACCACGGGCGACGTGAGCGTCACCCTGGCGGACGAGTCCTCGGTGGACCTGGTCGCGACGGGCGAGGTGCGCACCGACAGTCCGCAGGGCAATGACGCCGCTCGGAGGCTGGCCCGGGAGAAGGCACGGGCGAAGCTGGAGGACCGGGCCCAGGACGCCACGGACGAGCTGCGCCAGGACATCACCCGCCGCCTCGAGGGGCGCCTGCGCGACCTCAAGGCCGAGCTGGACTCCATCTCCAACAAGGTGACGGCCGAGGCGCTCAAGGTGCGCGCATCGCAGCTCGGCACGGTGGAGGAGATTCACGAGGACGCGGCCACGGGCTCGCTCACCATCAAGGTGCGCGTATGAGTCAGCGCATTCCGGAGGAGTCCCTCCCGACGGAGCTGACGCCCTTCGGGGCCGTGGAGGCCGCCTATCCCCTGGAGCTGGAGCGCGTCCGCGAGGCGCTGCTGCGCGGGCTGCCGGTGATGGTGGAGGCCGACAAGGAGCTGACGCCCTACTTCTACAAGTGCCTGCGCGACAGGCTGAAGAAGGACGGCAAGCAGTTCCTCTACCTGGATGGCCGCGCGGCCTCCGAGCCCCCACCGGGCATGCCCGCCCCCAGCATGATGGCCACGCTCATCGGCCAGCTCCGCGACGCGGTGCGAGGCGCGGTGCGTGAGCGAATCGTCGTGCTCCCCCACCTGGACCTGCTCACCACCAGCAGCGGCGGACTGACGTCCGAGGCGCGCGAGGTCATCCCGCTGCTGTACGAGAACCCGGAGATGGTCTGGGTGGGCTTCAAGGACCCGTCCTTTCCCCTGCCCCGCGTCATCGAGAACCTGTTCCCTCACAAGGAGAGCATCCTCGGGGTGAGCCGCGACCGGCTGCGCTTCCTGGTGACCCAGCGCGAGTGCCGCAAGTTCGGCCGGGGTCTCCAGCCGTATGCGCTCTACAAGCACGTGTCCGGCGTGAACGCGGTGCGGCTGCGCAGGTTGCTCGGGGCCATCACGGGGGAGGACTATCCCAGTGACACGCGGCCCGCGTACGCACAGCTCCGGTCGGCCACGCTGAGTGGCTCGCTCAACGTGCCGGAGCTGGACCTGCACGGGGACATCGGCGGCTACGGCAAGGTGAAGGAGCGGTTGCAGCGGGAGATTCTCGACGTCCTCGCGCACAAGGACACGCTGACGGACGGCGAGGCGGTGAAGCGAGTGGAGGGCTTGCTTCCTCGCGGCATGATCTTCTGGGGCCCTCCGGGCACGGGAAAGACGCTCTTCGCCAAGGCCATGGCGTCCTCGCTGGGCGCGGCGGTGCTGGTGGTGAGTGGCCCGGAGCTGAAGAGCCGCTGGGTCGGCGAGAGCGAGGAGAACCTCCGGCAGATCTTCGTGCGCGCGCGGCAGGCGGCGCCCAGCATCATCATCTTCGACGAGCTCGACTCGTTCGCGTCGGCGCGAGGCACGTTCACCGGCTCCGGCGTGGAGCACTCCATGGTGAACCAGCTCCTCACGGAGATGGATGGCTTCCGCAAGGACGAGCTCGTCTTCGTGGTGGGCACCACCAACTTCGTGGAGTCGCTGGACCCCGCGCTCCTGCGTCCCGGGCGCTTCGAGTTCCAGCTCTGCATCCCCTACCCCAACAGCACGGACCGCCGGGCCATCCTGTCCATCTACGACAAGAAGCTGGCCCTCGGAATGACGGAGCGCGCGCTGGACTACGCGGTGAAGCGCACGGGCGACCGCGTGGAAGGCACGGGCACGCGCTTCTCCGGTGACCACATCCAGGCCCTCTGCCGTGCCCTGGCGCGGCGCAGGCTGCGCGACGCGACGCAGGCCCCCACCGAGCCCGTGGACGTGGAGCGAGCCCTCACCGACTTCCTGGACCGGCCGGAGCTCACGCCCTCCGAGGAGAAGGTCGTCGCCACCCATGAGGCGGGCCACGCCATCTGCGCGCTGTTCTGCCCCAGCGCTCCGGCCATCGACCGCATCAGCATCCGCGGAGACCTCGCGGGGATGCTCGGCTTCGTGCAGTACGCGGACCCCGCACATCGCTACGTCGTCACACGAGGCCAGCTCCTGGACAGCATCTGCATGCTCTTCGGCGGGCGGGAGGCGGAGGCGTTGCTGCTGGACGATTTGTCCATCGGCAGCGCGCACGACCTGGAGCGCGCCACGGAGATTGCGCGCGAGCTGGTGGAGCTCCTGGGCATGGGCGGCAAGGGTGTGCCGGTTCGCCGGTTCGATGCTCCCGGCAGGGACGCGGATCGCCACGCGCTCTCGGACGCGACGCGCGGCACGCTGGAAGCCGCCGTGCAGGAGGTGCTGGAGGTCCAGCGCGCGCGGGCCCGGGACATCCTGCATCGAGAGAAACCCCGCCTCGTCGCGCTGAGAGACTTGCTGCTCGAGCGCAAAGTGCTGGACCGCGAGGCCTTCGCCCACCTCGCTCCCACGATGGCCCCCACGAAGGAGCCCGCTCATGGCTAGCCTCATCCTGCGTCTGCTGGTGAATCCCTCGACGGGCCGCAAGGACGTCGTCATCCAGTACGAGAGCGATGCCGACGCGCTCCCCATGGAGCACGAGGAGGAGCATCGCCGGCTGGTGGATCAGCTCATCGCCGGAGGCACCCTGAAGGCCTCCGAGGTGGGCCGCATCATCGTCCAACGGGACACGCCCTCCGGCCAGGCCGCAAGCCCTGAATCCACATCCGAGAGCACCTCCGAGAAGGTGAGCCAGAAGGCCTGATGTCCACGCTCGTTTTTCCCACCGAGGAAGCGCTCCACCTCGCGCTGACGTCGCGGCTCATTCCTCCGGAAGTCCAGGCCGCGCCGGCCCATCACCATCGGACGCTCACGGGCGCGGTGTACGTCACGCCCCAGAAGCCGTTGACGAAGGCGGCGCTCGCGCAGCTCGTCTCCCTGGGCATCCGGTCCGAGGCCCACGCGCCTCACGCCGTGTCTTCCGCCCTGTGCTGGGCGGAGCTGGTGCCTCCTCGCCGGGTTCCTGTCGAGAGCGCGCCGAGTGGCGCGGTGCTGTTCCTCCCCAAGAGCGCGGACGGACTGTTGCCGCTCGCCGGTGAGTTGTTGCGGCTGGGTTGTGATCGCCAGGAGGCGTGTTTCGCCCAGGCCCCTGGGGGCGACGGTGGACCGAGACAGCGCGCGATGCTGCGCACCCAGGCTCCGCCCTACTTCACGCTCACGGGCGCGATGGACCGCATGGGCGGACTGCGCGCCTTCGTCCCCGCGATATCCGGGCAGAGCTCCGTCTGGGTGGAGCTGGGTCACGTGCATCCGCTGGCGAACACGCTCCATCCTTCACCGGGGACCGTGCTCCTCATCCCAGGTGAGGGGCCGTGGCTGAGCGTCTCGGATGGACCGTGGACGGACCTGTATCAGCTCACCGACCTGCGGCTTCCTCGGCCCGCGGAGGATTGGACGCCCGCGCCCGCGCCGGGGCGGCTCTCCGTCCAGCTCCGACTCACCCGCGCCGCGCGCACGGAGGCCGCGAGCCTCTGGGTGCTGCGTGAGAATGCCGTGGCCCAGGTGGAGTCCCTGGTCCACACGCTGCCCGAAATCCTCCTGGCGCAGCTCCGCTTCGCGGTGGTTCAAGCACCGGAAGGCCCCTGCATCATCCTGCGCGCGCGCCACGGCCGCGAGCGGCCACCTGAGCTCGGCCTGTCGGCCATGGCCTATGCGCCCATGCCGCAGCTCACGGACCTCTACCTGCCTTGCGACGGACTGCTCGAGCCTCCCGTGCGACGGGACAGGCTGCGCGCCCTGCTCGCCCCCGTGCCGGACACCGTCACGTGGTTGCACCCCACGGGAGGCGGAGGCTTCCGCGCCGAGCGAGTGCCCGAGCAGGCCTTCCAGCCGCTCGACACCTGGGTGGACTACGTGGTGGACACGAGCGTCGCCGCGCTGGAGCCGTGGGTGAAGGGCGCGCTCTTCGACTTCGACTCGCTGGAGGTCGCGGAGGGCGAGTGGATGCCCGGCATGGCGCGCTCGGCGTCCACCAAGGACACCTCGGACAGCGCCTCGACGCAGCGAGGTCAGCGCTCGCGCCGCGACGACACACCCGCTCCCGCCCCCATCCCGATGGTCCGTGTCCCGGCCCCGAAGGCGTCCACGACGCGAGGCACGGGCGAGGTGATGGAGCCGCTGACGCCCGCGAGGATCAGCGCGGTGGAGGCAACCCTCGCCGACGTCCAGCGCTCCTTCCTCAAGCTGGACGCACCGGCCGATGCCCCCGAGCGGCATGGGATGTGGACCCAGATGGCGGAGCTGAATGGCCGCCTGGGCCGGGGCCACGACGCGGCGCTGTGCTGGACCCGCGCGATATGGAACGCCCCCGAAGCTCACGCGTCCGAGCTGGCCACGCGATGGGCCGAGGCCGAGTCGCGAGATGGTGTCTCTCTCGACGAGCGGCTGTCTCGAACCACGCCCTCTTCGGACGACGTACGGGCCCTCGCGAGCGCGCTCATCCAGGCGGCGATGACGGCATCGGAGACACCCGTCTCGGACGTTCCCACGCTCCAACGGTGGATGGACCGGCATGACACCGTGCTCGACGTGCGCGCGCTCTGGCTGTCGCGCACCGCGCTGGACACCCTCTCCGGAGGAGATGCCCTGGGCCTCGCGCGGGCCGGAGACCGGCTGCTGGCGATGCTCCAGCGCGGACTCTCGCTGTCACGCGATGTCCCCCGCTTCCTCCGGGGTGGCACGGACGCATCCGTCCTGCCCCAGTTGCTTGCGCAGCTCGACGCGCTTCATGAGCGCTTCGAGCGCACCGCGCGCCGCCGCTCCTCCGTCGAGGCACCTGCTGCCCTGACCCAGGCGTATGTCCACTTCGTCTTCGCGTGTGGCTACGCGCGGCTCGGACAGGCGGACCGGGCCCGGGAGCTGGCCGCGTCGGCCAAGGGCTCGCTCTCGACGAAGGATGCCATCCACGTCTTCCTCACGCGGGCCTATGGCGCACGCATCGAGCAGGCCTTGGAAGGCGCGCCGCTGGAAGCACCACTGCCACCCGACATCGCGGCGGAGCTCAACGCGCTGGGCACCTTCGAGCGGTACAAGGTGGACCGGCTGCGGCAGGTCTCCGCGTTCCTGGAGCCCGGCGAACGTCTGGACCCCGCCAAGGCCTTCGGACGCGGGACTCGCGACGTACGCGGCGAGGAGTTCGCCGCCCTCAGAGACCTCCGCGAGCCGGAGGCCCTTTGGCACGAGGTGACGCAGCTGGTGAAGCGCGCCACGCGGGCCCAGCTCCAGACACAGGAGCGGCTGCGACTCATTGGCGGTCTGTTGGAGACGTTGCCTCGGCTGCCTTCGGCGCGCGCGCTGTTGCTGATGGATGAACTCCTGCCCGCCATGGATGGACTGTCGGGTGAAGCGCGGGCGAGGTTGCTGGGTGACGCGCTCACGCTCGCCGCGATGTTCGGTCGGGCGGACCGCGCGACGGCGCTGGCGCGGCGGCTCCACGCGGTATTGTCCGAGCTCGCGCCAGAGTCTCCCGCGTGGGGCGAAGGACTCCTGAGCGCGAGCCTTCGTGGGCTGCGCCGGGTGGGCTTGTCCGCCGAAGCCGGTGCGTTGGTCGCATCGACGCGAGGACTGATCACCCATGCGAAGGCCCCTGTCGCGGCGCGGCTCGGGGTGGCGTCGGGCCTCGCGATGATTGGTCGCGTGGAGGAGGCGCTGCCCGTGTTCGACCAGGCCTTCAAGGCGCTGGCCGCCGCGAAGGGACCGCAGCCGGAGCGGCTGGCCCTGACGCGCAGCCTCGCGAGCGCGCTGGCCCATGCGCCGGTGGACACCGCCCTGCCGGGCCTGGCGAAGCTCTCCGAGGCGCTGCCCACGGTGACGGACAGCTTCAACACCAACAGCCACTTCTGTCTGTCGGTGGTGGACTTCGCGGACGCGCTGGTGCTGGGCCACGTGGAAGTGGGCCAGGGCGCGGGAGAGCGAGCCCGAAGCTGGTTGGATGAGGATGAGTTCCTGGTGCGGCGACGCATCCACCAGGAGTTGGAGGAGCGTCTATGAGCAGTGTTCCCCGGCGGGAAGAGTCTTCCGCCGACCCCATCTCCGCGATGACGTTCGACGCGTTGTCACGCGAGGCGCAGGGATTGCGTGAGCGGCTGAACCGGTTTCGGCAGGGACTCGGCCGGCACTTCGTGGGCAAGCAGACGTTGGTGGACTTGATGACGGTGGCGGCGGTGGCGCAGGAGCCGCTGCTGCTGGTGGGGCCTCCGGGCACGGCCAAGTCGGACCTGGTGCTCAAGTTCCGCGAGGCGCTGCAAATCCCCAGCGAGGACTACTTCGAGTACCTGCTCACGCGCTTCACCGAGCCCTCGGAGGTGCTGGGTCCCATCGACATCAACCTCCTGCGCCAGGGCCGCTACATCCGGCGCGAGGGCGGCAAGCTCCCCACCGCGCGGCTCGTGTTTCTCGACGAGGTGTTCAAGGCGAGCTCGGCCATCCTCAACGCGCTGTTGACGGTCATCAACGAGCGCAAGTTCTATCAGGACGGCGCACCGCAGCCGGTGCGGCTCAAGGTGCTCTTCGCGGCCACCAACGAGCTGCCCGAGCATGCGGAGCTGGGCGCGCTCAAGGACCGCTTCTGCCTCAAGGCCGCGTGCCGTCCGGTGCAGGACCGCTACTTCCTGGAGCTGCTGGACTCCGGCCTGGAGTCGCAGACGAACCGCGAGCTGAACCAGAAGCCCTGGGCGGAGGGGCACGCCACGCTGGAGGACATCCTCAAGGCCCACCGCTACCTGACGCTCATGATGGGCCGCAAGGAGCAGGGCCCTGACGGACGCGAGCTGAAGGACCGGGACCTGTTCTTTCGCGACGAGCTGCTGCGCGAGTTCCGGCGCGTGGTGCAGACGCTCACACGCGAGGATGGCGTCTTCATCAGCGACCGCAAGCTGGTGAAGCTCTACCGGCTCCTGCGCACCCGTGCGTGGATCTTCCATGGCGGCGCGGTGGAGCGGCAGGACCTCCAGCTCCTCTCGTACCTGGGAGAGACCCGCGAGGAGATCGACCTGCTGGAGGAGAAGGTTCCCCGGCTGCTCGGCCTGACGTGAGCGAGGGATTCGGAAACCATATGGGTGCGCCGGAGCCTCGAGGCTCACACGACACGGAACGATGGCTCTGCGCGGGGCTGGGGCTGGCTCGCAACGAACGGCTCGACGCGGAGGCCCTCTCCACGGGTGTGCCGTGGCTTCTGGCCACCCTCGCCGAGTCCCCCACCCTGCCGCCCCCCGCACTGGTGCTGGACCTGGGCAGGCTCGTCGAGGGACATGCCCTTGCTTCGTCCCTGCCCGTCCCGGACACCCTGCCTCGCTTGCGCGCCGCCGTGCGTGCGTATGACGACCATGTCCTCGCCCGGCTCGCCGCGGAGCCCCACCTGGAGGCCGTGTCCGCCGCCCTCGCGAGACTCCCTCCCGCCTTGCGTCCACGCGGCATGGCCTTCCTCGTGGCCCGCGTGCTCTCCCGCACGGGCTTCGCCGCTGGCACCGGGGTCAACCCCGCGCTCGCCCGCCGCGCCCTGGAGAAGACCCCCGGAGAACTGTTGCAATCCGGTTACGTATCACTGCGCGAAGGTGGCCCCTTCCTGGAACAGCTGGCCCAGGGCTATGAAGCGCTGACGTCCGGCGCGCGCCGTGCCCCTACCTTGCTGGGCGACGCGGAGGTCTTCACGCTGGAGAACCTGGAGCACCTCCAGGGCAAGGCCCAGCGACTGGCCTTGGAACAGGCCGTGGAAGCCGCCGAGGCCCTCTCGCGCACGCTCCCGCCCCGCCTCCGCGCACGGGCCGTCTCCACCGGCCCCACGCCCTCCGCGCTGGATGACGAGGCCGCATTTCCCCAGGGAGGTTTCTCCTCCGTCTCCAACGTGGGCAGCCTGGAGAACCTGGTCACCTCCGAGCTGGTCTACATGGAGGACGAGCCCACCCTGGACCTGTTCGACGTGCGCTACGTCGAGGGCGAGCTGCTCTACTACACCCGCGACGAGAGCCTCGCGGTGCGCCGCCGCCGCATCATCACGTTCGTCCTCCCCCCGAGCCTCGCCGATGCCCGCGTGAAGGACTCGGGCGTGAAGTGGCAACGCGCCGTCGTGGCCCTGGGGCTGGTGCTGTGCCTGGTCCGCAGGCTGTCCTTGTGGCTCGGCGACCAGGACCTGCGCTTGCAGGTGGCCTTCCCTTGGAGCGGCGCCGGTCCTCACCCGCTCGAAGCCGAGCGCGGCCTGTGCGAGCTGCTGCTGCGCGAATGGCGTGCGCGGGGCACCGTGGAGATTCTCACGCCGCGAGACGACTCCGAGGTCCTGGCTCGCGCCGAGGCGGACTCGAAGCGCGCGCGTGTGGACGTGCTGCGGCTCGACGCGGTCCGTCAGGGGACGGTGGATGCGGGGGCCCTTCCCGCTCGAGTGGGGTTGCACCTGCTCGACCTGAGCGGCCCCAGTCCCCGGCTGCATGTGCCGCGTTCCGGAGCCGTGACGCAGGAACGGGGATTCCAGGAAGAGGGTCCGGCGGGCATGCCGCCGGAGGCCCCTTGGGAGGCTTGGACTGGCGCGACGCTTGAGCTTGCGCGAGGGCTTCTCTAGCTTCCGTCCCGGGACGCGCCACGCTCGGCGCAGGAGAGGACGGCCATGCCGCGGTACGAGTTCAAGGAAGGCAGCTCCAACAAGTTCTGGGACATCACCCTCGAGGGCAAGTCCTTCACCACGAAGTGGGGCCGCATCGGAACCGACGGCCAGGAGAAGACGCAGACCTTCGACTCTCCCGCGGCGGCGCAGAAGGAGTACGACAAGCTGGTCCGCGAGAAGGAGAAGAAGGGCTACGAGCTCGTCGACGGCGAGGGTGGCGAGGACGGTGACGACGAGGAGACAGAGGCCGTCGAGGGCAAGTCCAACCCCGAGCTCGAGGCCGCCATCCTGAAGGACCCGGACAACCAGGACGCGTACCTCGTCTATGGCGACTGGCTCCAGGCGCAGGGAGATCCCCGCGGCGAGCTCATCGCGCTCCAGCACGCGGCGGCGAACGCCGACAGCGCCGAGGCGGGTGCCCTCAAGCGCAAGGTCTCCGCGCACATCAAGAAGCACAAGGCGCTGCTGCTCGGCGGGATGGCCAAGGCCTGGAGCGACGAGGAGCTCACGGTGCAGTGGCACCTGGGCTTCATCCGCGAGGCGCGGATGGGCAAGAAGGACTACGACTCCGAGCTCGATGTCCCCGAGACGCTGAAGCAGCTGCTGGCCCATCCGTCCGCGCGCTTCATCAAGTCGCTCACCATCGGCATGGTCGACATGGACGGGGAGAACCACTACGACGCCATCACCGCGGCCATCGTCGAGGCGAAGGAGCTCCCCACGCTCCAGAACCTCTTCCTGGGTGACTTCGAGTACCCGGACGAGACGGAGATCTCCTGGTCGTACCTCAACGATGTCTCGGGCCTCTACAAGGTCCTGCCGAACCTGCGCACGCTGCGGCTGCGCGGCGCGAGCGCGGAGCTGGGCACAGTAGACCTGCCGGAGCTGCGCGAGTTCACCATCGAGACGGGCGGCCTGCCGCTCGGGGCCGTGAAGTCCATCGCCAGCGCGACCTGGCCCAAGCTCGAGCGCCTGGAGGTGTGGTTCGGCGCGGAGGGCTACGGCGCGGAGGGCGGCGTGGAGGACATCCAGCCCATCCTCGACGGCAAGGGGCTTCCGAACGTCAAGGTGCTGGGCCTGCGCAACTCGGAGTTCACCGACGACCTGGTGAAGGTGCTGCACACCGCGAAGATCCTTCCCCAGCTCGAGAAGCTGGACCTGTCCATGGGCTGTTTGTCCGACGTGGGGGCTCACGAGCTCGCGAACCACGCGGCGGCCTACAAGCACCTGAAGAACCTGGACCTGACCGAGAACACGATGACGGACGAGGGCGAGAAGCTGGTCGCGAAGATCTCCGGCACCGTCGCCACGGGCAACCAGCGCGAGTACGACGAGGAGTACCGCTACGCCGCAGTCGGCGAGTAGGCCTCATGTCGCGGAGCAAGGCCGTTTCAAACCCCGAGCTTGAAGCGGCCATCCTCCAAGACCCCGACGCCGTGGACGCATATCTGGTCTACGGCGACTGGCTTCAGTCCCACGGAGACCCGCGCGGCGAGCTCATCTCCCTGCATCACGCGTGGGCCCGAGCCCATGGCCTGGAGGCGAAGTCCTTCGAGCAGCAGGCCCACGAGTTCCTCCAGCGGCATGAGCCTCGGCTGGTGGGAGACGTGCTCGCCCAAGCCCTCCGGAACAAGCACCTGGAGCTGGACTGGGACCTGGGCTTCATCCGCGCGGCCCGCGTCTGCCCCGATTCCCCGGCCGAAGAGGAGACTGCCCGGCGGATTGTGCGGGAGCTCATTCGCCACCCGTCAGCGCGCTTCCTTCGCGCGCTCTCCGTCGGCGGCATCGCCACGTTTGGATTCATCGACCGCTACGACGGCATCACCCGGCTCATCGTCCGCGCGGGCGGCTCCAGAACCCTTCAGACGCTCGCGCTCCGCGCCAGGAGACACAATGGAGCTGACGATTACCCCTCGATTCAAATCGGTGATGTCGCGCCGCTCTACGCCGTGCTCCCGCGGCTTCGGTCCCTCGATTTGAGAGGTGCCCACGCCAGGCTCGGAGACATCGACCTGCCGGAGCTGCGCGAGTTCACATTGGAGACTCACAACCTCTCACGCCCCTGCCTCGACTCCATCTTGAGCGCGAAGTGGCCCAAGCTGGAGCAGCTGACGGTCTGGCTCGGTGGCACCAACACGGGCGCGGAGTGGAGCGTGGAGGACATCCATCCCCTGCTCGACGGCGATGGGTTGCCGAACCTCCGGGGCCTGGGTTTGTGCGGCACCCGGTTCACGGACACGCTCGTCCACGCGCTCCACGACTCCCGAGTCCTCCCGCGACTCACGCACCTGGACCTGTCCGGCGGTACGCTCTCCAATCAAGGGGCGCAGTGGCTCTCCGAGCACGCGGAGGCGTTCCAGCACCTCCAACACCTGGACCTGCGCGGGAACATGATGACCGACGTGGGCATGGCCCGGGTGGCGGCCCTATGCCTCAGTGTCGACGCGCAAGAACAACACAATCGTTAGCAAGCATCGGAGTCCAGGTGGCGTTTCCCTTCATCCTCATCGGCAACGCGGAGAACCGGCGCGTCACCCTCTTCCAGGAGGCGCTGACACGACAGGGGCTCGCTCCCGCGCACGTGGTGCCATGGCGAGAGCTGTTGGCCAACCCGAGCCTCCTCTCCGACCTGCCGGACACCGAGGCCATCGTCCGCATCGATGCCTCGGGAGAGAGCTGGGACGTGGAGAAAGCACTGCTCAAGCGAGGCCACGCCGAGGCCGTGAAGCTGGGCTGCTCGGTCCTCGAGCCCGAGCAGGTGGAGACCTTGCGCGAGGAGCACGGGCGCATCGTCTGCCCTCGGCAAGCGCATCTGGGGTTCCTGAGCGTACTTTCGGAGCTGGAGTCCTGCTTCGCGAAGCACCCGCGCTGGAAGGTGCTGCAATCCCCCGCGAGCATCGCGGACCTGTTCGACAAGCGCATCACGTCGCGGAAGTACGCGGCGAGAGGCATCCCCGTTCCCGAACCCCTGGACGACGTGACGGACACACAGTCGCTGCGCGAGAGGATGCGCGAGCAGGACTGCCGCGAAGTGTTCGTGAAGGTGTCCTGTGGCTCGTCGGCTTCGTGTCTGGCCATCTTCCGGAGCCACCGAGGGCGCGAGTCACTCGTCACCACCATCGAGGTGACGGAGTCCGGCTGGTTCAACTCGCTCAAGGTGCGCCGCATCGAGGCGCCGGAGCGCGTGGAGGAGATCCTCGGCTTCCTCCTGCGCGAGGGCTCGCAAGTGGAGCACTCCATCCCCAAGGCGCGACTGAGCGGGGACTTCTTCGACTGCCGTGTGCTCGTGGTGGCCGGTGAGCCCGCCTTCACGGTGGTGCGGCAGAGCCGAGGCCCCATCACCAACCTGCACCTGGGCGGCAAGCGAGGCGACCTCGAGGCGCTCCAGGCTGCCATGCCGGGCAAGACGTGGGAGTGGGCGATGGAGAGCTGCCGCGCGGTGGCCCGCGTGCACGACAGTCTGCACGTGGGCATCGACCTGCTCTTCGAGGAGTTCTTCGAAGGACACCGCGTGGTGGAGGCCAATGCGTTTGGCGACCTGCTCCCCAACCTGCGCCGCGAAGGCCTCACGGTCTACGAATGGGAGATACGTGAGGCCCTGAAGCGCTACTCCTTGGCCGCGGAAGACGGCGGAGCCGGAACCGCCGGCTGAGCAGGGTCCGGCGCGGCGACCATCTCGCGCCCCAGAAGCGCCGTGAGCGCGCCTGCCTCTGGATTGGGCGTCGAACCATCGACGACCCGGCTCCACTTCTCACCCGGAGCGCGGTGTGAATACCCGCCCCACAGCAGCCGCCCCTGGAGGCCCAGGAAGACCTCGTCGGCGGCGAAGTGCTCGTCCGCCACCGCCTCCATGGACTCCAGGAGACGCAGGCGATCTCCGTCGTCCACCTTCTTGAGGCGGGTGGAGCGCACGGTGATGACGCGGATGACCTGTCCCTTCACCGTCGCCGAGCTGGCCTTGAGGGTGACGGCGCGCATCCCCACTTCCTCGAAGAGGGCCTGGATTTCGCTCTGGACCTTATCGTCCTCGGCCTGCGCGGAGAACCGCTGCTCGAAGCCCGCGGGCTGCACCTCGTCCGTGGAAGCCGCGGCACTCCCGCCCTTCCCGATGGACAGCACCGCGCCCAGCGCGGGGAGGACGAGGCAGGGAAGCAGCAGGACTCCGAGCGGGAACATGAAGCCCCGCCGATGGAGCAACGGGGCGGCGGACACCGAGTCAGGCGGCGGCGCGGGGACCTCCGAGTGGAGGTTGCAGCGGGTGCAGACCTGCACGTACTTCGTTCCCATCGAGAAGAGCGGGAACCAGAACAGGTGCCTCACGGAGTAGTGCCGATACAGGCTGTGATTCGCCGTCCGCTGACAGTCCTGACAATGTGACTTCTGCTCCCCAAGAAGCTGCTGCTTGGGCGAGTTCCCCGTGATGATGAACATAGGCGCGCTCATGTAGCGCGCCTACGGGATGACGTCCACGGGGGCGCGTCATCTCCAGGTGCCGCGCCCCGGAGATTCCGGAGCGCGTATCGAGACACCGACGGGAGCGAGCCCGCGCTCAGGAACAGACCCAATATCCCGAGGGGCACTCGCAGAAATAGCTGTTGGCCCCTGAGTAACAGATGTTGGTCCCGCCAATCCCACACTGCCGGCCGACGATGTCCGAACACTTGCCGATGCGCTGGCCCTGCTCATCCAGATTCGGGTCATCCTGAATCGCCGCGTCGCCCTCGACGCCGCCACAGCCCGCCAACATCAGCACGGCCACGACACCTCTGAGAATGCCTCGCATGTGACCTCCAGAGCAGACAAATTCACGACATCGCTGCATTTCAAGAATAACAGAAACACAGCCAATCATCGCCTGCCATCCCATCCAGAGTGTTGCGAAGTCGACCGTCAGGGAACGCAATCCCAGACAACCTTCACCCCGAGGCCTCACGCCGCCAGAGAGGCTTCACGGGCACGCGCTCCAGGATGCCCGAGCCGAACACACGGTCCAGCTCCAGGTAGTCCATGTGCACGTAGCCGATATGACAGCCACAGGTCGCCTTCGAGCACGGCCGGGGGCGCAGCGCCTGGTCGAAGTCGGGCGCGTAGATGTTTCCAATGGCCTCATCGATGAAGTGGCAGCGCCGCGCCGTGCCCTCTCCATCCACGGAGATGACAGACTCCCCTCCCCTGCACGCGCGGCCCAGGCTGGGGTGACGCACGTTGTTCACCGGGAACAACGGGTCCACCGCGGTGAAGCGCGCGATGTCCTCATCCGTGTACGGCTCCTCCTGCCCATCCTTCACCGCGTTGATCCACAGGTACGCGTCCCCGGGCAGCTCTCGGCGCAGCGCCTCCGCCTCCTCCGCGAAGCGCGTGAAGCCGACCATGCCCGCGCTGTACCGGACCCCTAGCGCGGACAACGTCTGGCACTTCTCCAGGAACCGATGCCGCTTCGTCCACTCCGGATGGTACGTCGCCCAGATGCCCAGCTTCTCCGCGCGACAGTCCTTCACCCAATCCAGGTTGCAGGACAGGTTCGTCTGCGCGGCCACACGCTCCACGTGCGCAAGCCGCGTCAGCCGCGCCATCGCCTGCTGGTACCAGGGCCAGATGAGCGCCTCGCCCCACGGCGTGAAGAACACGGACACCGTGTCCCCCGTTCGAGCCTCCACCCACGACACGAACCGCTCCAGGTCCTCGCGGTCCTTCGCGAGCTCCTCCTCGGTGTGCTTCCACTTCCCGAAAGGGCAGTACTCGCAGCCGTAGTTGCAGCTGGACAACGGGCCTCGATAGAGCACGGTGAGCTTCATCGCCAGGCGTACTCCTCCGACAACGCGCGCACCCCCTCGGAGTGCAACCACGGTCCAATTAGGTCCGAGCGCTCCACGCCCGCCGCCGTGAGCACCAACCCCGGCCCCTCCCGGCGCGCCAGCCCGTGGGCCTCCAGCTCCAACAGCTCCGGGAAGTCCTCCAGCACGTCCGAGCAGAACCGCTCCCGGTACACCGCGAAGTCCACGCCGTCCGCCAGCAGCGACAACAACATGTGCCGGCGCCGCCGCTCCTCCCCGTTCAACCGGAAGCCGTACCCCACCTGTCCGAACGACTCCGACGTCCGCTCGCTGTACGACGCGATGATGGAGCGCACCTCGCGCGAGCCCACCGCGTACTCAGACGAGTAATGCACCTGCCCCGTGTACGAGCGCGCGCCGCACCCCAACCCCACCATCCCATCCTCCTGGCAGCGGTACACCGGCCCCGCCGCGTCCGGAGCATGGCGCGCGCGGAACATCCGCATCGACACCTGGGTGTAGCCTTCCGCCAGCAGGAACTCGCGGCCCGCGCGATACAGCGAGAGCCGCAGGTCATCCCACGCGCGCGACTTCTTCCCCAGGAAGGTCAGCGGCCGCACGTAGAGCGGGTACAAATAGATCTCCTCCGGCGAGAAGCGCAGCGCGGCACGCAAGGAGAACAGGAAGCTCTCCACCGTCTGCCCCTCCATCCCGTAGATGAGGTCCAGGTTCAGCGTGGGGAACCCCGTCGAACGGATGAGGTCCAGCGCCGCCTCCACCTGCGCCGTCTTCTGGGGCCGCTTCACCGCGGCCACCTCCGCCTCGATGAAGCTCTGCACACCCATGCTCACGCGGTCCGTCCCACGCGCGCGCAAGGCCCGCAGCTTCTCCGCGTCCACCGTCTCCGGAGACACCTCCACCGAGACAGGGATGCGATGCGGGTCCGCACCCAACACCTTCTCCGCCAGGTCGAATACGCGGTGCAGCCCGGCCACGTCGAGCAACGTCGGAGTGCCACCTCCCACCGCGAGCCGCGCGAAGCTCGCCGTGCCCAGCGCGTCCTTCACCCGGTGCGTCTCACGCTCCAGCGCCGCCAGGTACCCGTCCACCACGTCCTGCTTGGGGCCCGCCGCCGTGAAGAGATTGCAGAAGCCACACCGCATCTCGCAGAACGGGACGTGGAAGTAGAGGAACAGGGCGTCCCGCCGCTCCTCCGCCCACACCGACTCCAGGGACAGCGCCGGAGCGAAGGGACGGTAGGCTGTCTTGTGCGGGTAGCCATAGAGGTACGCCACGTACGGCGACCCCTCGAGCATCTCTTCCAGGCGCTTCATGGTGCGGACTCTCGCGGCAGGGTGAACTCGGCGTAGGGCACCGTCCAGACGACGGGGTGGCCCACGCGGTGACCGTTATAACCGTCCTCGCCGTAGGCCGTGCCGTGGTCTGAACAAACCATGCAGAAAGCCGCCCCCCTCCGGCGGAGCGCGGCGAAGAGGGGTGGAAGCTGACTGTCCACGTATTCCAGGGCTGCTGCGTGGGTGGCGCGCGAGTCCTCGGCGGCCCCGGGCAGGTAGTGGCGGTTGGGCTGGTGGAGCGCGGAGATGTTCATGAAGAGGAACACGCGTAGGTCCGCGGGCAGCTCCGCCAGTCGGCGCACGGCGAGCGCCACCTGGAACTCGGTGGAGCGAGGCTCGCGCACCCCCAGCTCCGGCGCCCAGTGGCTCTCCGCGAAGAGTCCCGGCAACACGTTGCCCAGCGGGTTGAGCTTGTTGAAGAAGCCCACGCCGCCGATGCACACGGTGTGGTAGCCGCGCGCGGCCAGGCCCGTCACCAGGTCGGGCGCATCCAACACACACGTGCCCTGCCCCGTCGTCTCGCTGCCCTCGAAGCGCATGGCGAACAACCTCGAGTGCCTCCCAGGATGCGCGGGGGTGGGCAGGAAGCCCGCGAAGAAGGCGTGGTGCGCGGCGTAGGTGAAGCTCGCGGGCGAATGGCGCTCCTCCCACTGTCCGCCCGGCAGGAGCGCGGCGAGGTGGGGAATGCGGCCCGAGGCGGCGAGCTCCGACGCCACGTCGAAGCGCAAGGTGTCCAGCGTCAGGAAGAGCAGGTCGTGCGAGCCGACCACCGTGTTCATGTCCATGTCGAAAGCACCTGCGCGAAGTCCTCGACGCGCGAGCTGATGCGCTCCACGGTGAAGGTCGGGGGCGGAAGAGCGGCAGGCCACTGTCGCCCATGGGAGACCCAGCAGGTGGCGAGGCCCAGCTTCGTCGCGGGGACGATGTCGCGCTCCGGGTCGTCGCCCACGTGGAGCACCTCGGCGGGCTCTCGGCGCACGTGCTCGAGCGCCGCCAGGAAGATGCGCGGGTCCGGCTTCTCCACGCCCACGTCGCTGGAGAAGAAGCCGTCCGGCACCGAGTGATAGAGCCCCGCGTACACGAGCTTCATGCGCTGGGTGCCTGAGAATCCATTGGAGACGGTGACAATGGGATGGCGCTTCGCCAGCGCGCCCAGCCACTCCACGAGCTTCGGGTCCGACCCCACCAGGCGCGGCAGGGACATCCGGAAGTCCGTCCACAGCTCGCTCGCGGAGAGCCCCATGGGAAACGTCTTCGTCACGTCGAGACAGAAGGCGTCCCTGTCTCGTCCCCCGCGCTCGTCGAACGACTGGATGGTGGCGAAGTCCTCGGCGCGGCGGTGCTCGGGGAAGACCTGGGGGAAGCGGGCCATGAGCGCCTCGAAGTAGCGCGCGAAGGCCCCGGAGCGGTCGACCAGGGTGTCATCCACGTCGAAGAAGAGGGCCTTCGGCCGCGTCGGACCGTAGTTCCCGAAGGCCCGCGGTTTGTTCATCCACGCCTTGTCCTGGTAGGTCCCGCGCTTCTTTCCCATGTCGACCACCCTGGCGCCTCACGGCGCGCTCCACCACGAGGTATCAGGCCGCGCTGAGTGAAGCCCGGTCATAGTCCAGCAACGCCTTCACCACGTCTTCCCGCGAGTCGGTCAGCATCAAGTGCCGCGCGTACTCCTGCCCCTGGGCGAGCTGCGCCAGCAGCGGGTAGACGGGACGCGTGCGCGTCCAGAACTCGGTGCCCAGGAAGATCATCGGGCTGATGACGCCGACGCTGTTGTAGTGGTTCTGGCAGGCGTCCTGGAAGATCTCCTGGATGGTGCCCGCGCTGCCCGGCGCGTAGACGATGCCGCCCCGCGCGATGGTGAGCAGGCCGTCCTCCCGCACGCTGTTGGCGAAGTACTTGGCGATGGACGTGGCGAACGGATTGGGCGGCTCGTGGCCGTAGTGCCACGTGGGGATGCCCAGGCTCGAGCACGCGAACTCATCCCGAGGCCCCAAGGGGAACGCCGACCGCACCTCGAAGGCCCGGGCCAGCCACTCGCGGTCCGTGTAGCTGGGAGCCTTGGCGAGGATGGCGAGCGCGGCGTCCAGGTCACTCTCGGGACGCTGGGAGAACCAGGCTCCCAGGTGCGTGGCCTCCATCGCGCCTGGGCCCCCGCCGCTGACCAGGAAGAAGCCCGCGCGCGCCAGGTCCCGCGCCAGCATCGCGACACCCCGGTAGTCGGGCTGGCCACGCTTCATGGAGTGGCCCCCCATGATGGCCACCACCTTGCGCGACGGCTCCGCCGCGAGCAGGTCCTCCATCGCATCCGTGATGGCGTGGTCATGGAGCCGCTGCGCGAGGGTCTCCAGCAGCGTGGGCGGCGTGCCCCGGCCCTGTGTCTCCCAATGCCGGTAGATGCGCGCATCGAGCGTGTTCTCGTACGTCTCCGGATGCGCGGGGTCGAAGCCCGCGTAGAGCTCCTCCGGCGTGTAGAGGCTTCCTCGATACGGTTGATACGGCACGCCGGAGATGGGCGGGAACACCAGCGCTCCGTGCGCGAGCGCGGCCTGGAGCGCGTCCTTCTCCAGTTCACAGCCCAGGAACACCGTCCCCGCGAGCGCGGCGGTGCTCAGCTCACGCGTGTAGCGCCGAAGGTCCAGTCCCTGGATGACGACGTGGGCGAGGCTTGCACCCGCGCGAAGGTGCTTCTCGAAGGCTTCAAGGGTCTCGAGCTCAATCACCCGCGAAGAATTCCATGCCTCGGGCCCGGCTAGAAGAGGACAACCATCGTGCCTCGCGGCATCCGGTCATACAGCGCGGCGATATCACGGGGATGGAACACGACGCACCCCCACGACAGCCGGCCCCGGCTCTGCTCCAGGGACCACTCACTCGCCCAGCCATGGAAGCCGATGCCACTCCCCAACCGGGTGTTGGCGTCCGTGGCCTCACGCGCCTCCCACGCCCGGGTGATGCGCTCGCGAGTCTTCTCGTTGAGCCATCCACGCTCGACCCCCCGGCGAGCGTCCCAGGGATTCGGGTAGTTCACCTTCAGCCAGTGGCCTCCGTAGAAGGCGCCGTAGGGACCCGGAATCTCCCCGCGCAGCGTGTGGATGATGAAGTACATCCCCACGGGCGTGCGGTTGTCTCCCCGCTCCTGCTTGGGACCCGTGCCTTGCCCGAAGCCCACCTCCACTCGTGCGCGCTCGACACCTCGCTCGTACAAGCGGAGCTGATGCTTCGCATGTGAGATGAGCACCAGCACGGGCTCTGTCGCGGGCTGGGGCAATCGGGCTCGCGTGGACGTGAAGCGCCAGGCTTCCTCCGTGGACATGCGCCGGTCGGTGGAGAGCGACACGCTCGGCCGCACGGACTTCGACACCTGTCCCATCACCTGGCCCCGCGTGACGAGCGCACCGGGGTGAAGCTCCACGCCTTCCAGGCCCGAGTACTCCGAGCGGACGCGAAGCAGCTCATGGTTCTCGTGATACAGGTGCTCCAGCGTGACGCTATTCCGCTCGGCGCCGACGGACACCACGCGTCCATGCGCCAGCGCGTGGAGCGGGCTTCCTGGTCGGATCTTCGCTGCATCGGGTACGGGGGCGAAGCCATCCGCCGCCGGGTGGGCCGGGCGCAGATAGGACTCGAAGAGGTCCGTCTCGTCCGCGCCCTGGGCCACGGCCGTCCAGGCAAGGAGACACAGCGGAAGAACCCGGCGCAGGCACGAAGAAGAGGAAGTCACGCCCGCTGGACACTCCATCCTCCCAGGCCGTTCCGTCAATCCGCGCGAGCACGCCGCGACACGCCCGTCAGTCCGCGCAGGCCGTCATCGGCGAGCCTCGAGCGCGCGAAGCGCCGCCTGCGCCTGGAGCAGCTCCGGACGGGCGTTGGCCGCGGCGGCATCCTGCGCCGCGAGTTCAAGCTGGCGCGCGGCCTCTTCCCGCTCACCCAATCGCAAGTGAGCCCGGCCCAGGGCGCAACGCAGGAGCGACTTCAGCTTCCGGTCCCCCAACATGCCCGCGAGCTGGAGCCCCCGCACCGCGTCCTCCTTCGCGAGCTCCGGCGCATCGGCCTGCGAGTGCAAGAGCGCGAGCCCATGGTGCGTGTACGCCATGCCGCCCCGGTCACCCATGCGCGCCTTGAGGTCCAACGCGAGCTGGAAGTAATGCACCGCCCGCTCACGCTCTCCCGCGCGAGCATACGCGTCCCCCAGATTGAAGAGCGCCGTGGAGTGCTCCCACGTATCTCCCGAGCGCTCCGTCCAGCGCAGCACGGCCGCGTACTCCGCCGTGGCCTGCTCCGGACGCCCCTGCCCCATCAGCAGCGTCCCCATCGCGCGGTGCAGGACGGCCTCCACGCTCGCCCGTCCGGGGACCTCCGAGTTGGGCAACTGAAGCAGCCGTCCACGAGCCGCCGACAGCCGCGAGTACGCCTCATCGAAGCGGGCCATCCAACACAGGGCCAATGCGCACAGCGCGTCGAGCGAGGCGCGCGACAGCAGCGCGTCCTGCGCCATGTCATACGCCCCCGCCTCCTCCGCCAGCGTCACCACCTCTTCGTATCGCTCCAGGGAGAGCACCACGGCCGCGAGCTTCTGGAGGCAATGCAACCGCTCCGGCGGCGCCGCCACCGGATGGGGCTCGTCCAACGAGAGCGCGATTCTCCACGCGGACTCCGCCTCCGCGCGCTCTCCCGCGAGCCGATGTGCATCCCCCATCCGCTCCCAGAGCACCCGAGACCACCGGCGCGCGGACTCCAACGAGAGCCTCGCGGCCACATCCAGCCCGACGCGGTACACCTCCAACGCCGCCGCGGGCTCCAATGCCGCGAGGCTCCACCCCGCCACCTCCATCAAGTGGGGCAACGCCCGCTCCGGGCACTTCGCCGCGAGCCAGTGACGCGCCAGCTCCGCGCACGCGCGCCGGCGTGACTCCAACGGCAGGGCCTCATACGCCTCGGCCGCCCGCCGATGCAGCTCCACCCGGTCCGCGTCGGACCAGGCCGCGCCCAACCCCGGCATCCGCGCGCCCCAAGTGTAGCGTCCTCCCGAAACAGGCCGGAGCCACCCGCCCGACTCCAAGCCCGCGAGACACGAG
Source organism: Myxococcus stipitatus (assembly GCF_037414475.1). The sequence continues at coordinate 343,136 of NZ_CP147913.1, forward strand.
AACCCACCCACGAGCGCCCCCAGCACCGGGCGCGGAACACACGGCCCCAACACCGCGCTCACCTGCAACGCCTCGCGCCGCGTCGCGGACAGCGTGTCGAAGCGGGCCGACACCACCTCGCCGCCCGTCCGAGGCAGCACCTCGCGGTGGCCCTCCTGCTGATACGCGAGCGCCTGCAACACCATCAGCGGGTGCCCCGAGCCGACCCGAAGCACCTCCTCCCGAGCAGGCCCCGGGGGGACACGTGTCGCCACCCAACCCGACACCTCCTCGGCGCTCAGCGGCCCCAGCTCGAGCACCTCCGCCGGCGCCGGCACGAGCGCAGTGCCAGCCGTGCGCTCCAACACCAGCACCAGCACGGGCGCGTGGGCCAGCCGTGTCACCAACACCTCGACGAGCGCGCGGCTGAGCCGGTCCGCATGCTGCCAGTCCTCCAGGATGAGGACGCGGGGCACGCGGTGCGGCAGCAGCGAATGGCAGAGCGCATCGAACAACGCGACGCTCTCGGAGGAGAGGCTCGCGGGGATGCCCCGCCACTCGCGGCCTTCCAGGAAGCGGCTGACGCGCTCCGCCTCCGCGCTGGACATCCGGCCCACGCCCGGAACCGGACGCAATCCCCGCGTGGCCTCCAGGAGGTCCAGGAACGGCCCCGCGGGCGTCCCGGGGAACGCCACGCCGCTGCCTTCCCACACCTCGAAGCGGCTGCCCGCCAACGCCTCCACCAGCGCGTCCTTCAGCCTCGACTTTCCAATGCCCTCCACACCCACCAACCACACGGCGCGCCCCAGCCCGCGCCGCGCTTCCTCCGCGCACCACTTCAACCGCTCCAGCACCGCCGACCGCCCCACCAGCGCCGGGTGACACGCACCAGTCCCCCACCGCCTCACGCCTTCCGCCAGGGGCGTCGGCGACGACGCGCGCGGGCATGTGGCGAGGCCGGGGGCCAGTCGCGTCCCACAGGCCATGCACACGCCCGCAGACGAGCTCATGAGCACCTCCAGGACTCAGACCTCTAACGCCCCCACCCAGCCGCGCACCTCGCTCCCAGGGGTTGTGCGTGTGTACTGAATGTGTCGGCGGACATGCCCAGCGGGCCAACGGCCGCCTCCTCGGCCCCGCACTGCGTGCGCGCAAACCCTCACATTCCGCGCGCACCCGGCACCAATGACAGACGTTTCCGCCGCCACCACCCCTCTCAACTCCGCCTCGTCACCTGTAGAGCAGACGAGCACGATAAGAACTGTTGAATACGAAATAAAAACCGCCGATGCTTGTCTGCGTTGCAACGCGGCGTTCCCCCGCCGTGACCTTGGAGAAGCCCGACAACTGGAACCCATCCGCCGGCGCGTGTCGTGAGACGCCCACCGGACACCGTCTCCGTCTGTCTTTGTAACCCCCCAAGAGGTCCCTACATGACGAAGTCTCTTCTGCTGGCTGGAGCACTGCTCTGCCTGGGCGGTAGTGCGTGCGGCCCACAGGACGTTTCCGAGCTGGGCGAGGCCCCCGAGGGGCTGGAAGCCACGGCCTTCGCCACGTCCGTCTCAGCCGCAGCGCTATCAGCCACCGGCTGTACGCAGCTCACGGCCGCGTCCGTCATCGCCAAGGGCCATGACGGCAACGTGCCAGCCAACACAATGGATGACCGACTCGACACGCGCTGGAGCATGCTCGGCAAGGGCGCGTGGATTGACTACGACCTGGGCTCCATCAAGTCCATCAACGGCATCGCGGTGGCCTGGCACGAAGGCGTCACACGAACCAACACCTTCACCGTGTCGACCTCGCCGGATGGATACACGTATACGCAGGTCTACAGCGGCACCAGCACCAAGACGTCCGCCGCCCAGACGTACACGTTCAACGCCATCTCCGCGCGGCGCGTGCGCATCACCGTGCAGGGCAACAGCCTGAACGACTGGGCCTCCATCGCGGAGGCCCGCGCGTGCGCCAGCGGCAGCACCGGCGGCGGCACCACCACGCCCCCTCCGCCCACGGGCGCAAGCGTGGTGTGGGTGGGTGACTTCGAGTCGGGAGACCGCAACCAGTGGACGCGCGCGCAGATGGTGAGCGCGGACCGGCTGGCGGTGGTGTCCTCGCCCCGGCGCCAGGGCACCTATGCACTCAAGGCCACGGTGCGGCAGGGCGACGACCCCATCAACTCCAGCGGCAACCGCAACGAACTGGTGCGCATGACGCGCGAGGCGGTGGGCTCCGAGTACTACTACCGCTGGAGCACGATGTTCGACTCCACGTTCCCCAACGCGAAGACGTGGCAGCTCTTCACGCAGTGGCACCAGGACGCCGACGCGGGCGGCTCGCCGCCGGTGGAGTTCTACGTCTACGGCGACGAGGTCCGGCTCAACATCGGTGGCAACCCGGGCACCATCGTCTGGCGCACCCCGCTGGTGCGCGGCAAGTGGATGGACTTCATCTTCCACGTGCGCTGGTCGCCGGACGCGAAGGTGGGCTTCGTGGAGCTGTATCTCGACGGGAAGGTCGTACTGCCCAAGCGCTACATCGCGACCCAGTACAAGGGGATGCTCAACTACCTGAAGGTGGGCCTGTACCGGAACGACACCATCACCCAGACGGGCATCGTGTATCACGATGGGTGGGTGATGGCCCGCAAGCTGGAGGACGTGCTGAACCCCACGGCGGTCATCAAGGCGCCGTAGCGCCCACGACGCCTGTACGGAACCCCACACCGTGCCTTGCGCCGGGCCCGGCTCGCGTCCCCACGCGGCCCGGGCCCGGAGTAGTTTCAGGGCATGCCCAACAGCCTGCGGGTCATTCACGTCCAGGTCCACGTCAAGCCGGAGCAAGTGGACGCCTTTCGCGAAGCCACCCTGGCCAACGCGCGCGCGAGCGTGAAGGAGCCCGGCATCGCGCGCTTCGACGTCCTCCAGGACGCCGAGGACCCCACGCGCTTCGTGCTCGTCGAGGTCTACCGGACGGACGCCGCCCCCGCCGAACACAAGCAGACGGCGCACTACCTGCGCTGGCGCGACCTCGTGGCGCCGATGATGGCGGTGCCGCGGATGAGCCAGAAGTACGTCAACGTCTTTCCCGAGGACGCGGGGTGGTGAGCCCGGTGTCCTTCGAGTTCGCCACGGCCACCCGCATCGTGTTCGGGCCCGGAAAGCTGGCCGAGGCCCCGGGGATGGTGCGCGCGCTCGGCGTTCAACGCGTGTTGCTCGTCACCGGCAGGTCGTCCGCGCGGGCGGGAGCCCTCCTCGAAGCGATGGAGGAACAGGGCCTCGAGGTGCGCACCTTCCGTGTGGACGGAGAGCCCACGGTGGAGCTCGCGCGCGAGGGCCTGGCGGTCCTGGCGGAGTCGGGCTGTGACGGAGTGGTGGCGATGGGCGGCGGCAGCGCGCTTGACACGGGCAAGGCCCTGGCGGCCCTGGCGACCCAAGCCCAGGGAGGAGACCCGCTGGACTACCTGGAGGTGATTGGCCGGGGACAGGCGCTCACACGCCCCGCCCTCCCCTTCGTCGCCATTCCCACCACCGCGGGCACGGGCTCGGAGGTGACGCGCAACGCGGTGTTGGGCTCCAAGCAGGCGAAGGTGAAGGCCAGCCTGCGCGGGCCTCAACTGCTGCCGCGCATCGCGCTGGTGGACCCGGACCTGCTCTTGGGAGCGCCGCCTCACGTCCTGGCCTTCAGCGGCATGGACGCGCTGTCGCAGGTCATCGAGCCGTTCCTCTCCGCGCGCGCCAACCCCCTCACCGATGCGCTGGCGCGAGAGGGCATCCGCCGCTCCGCGCGCTCCCTGCGCAGGGCCGTCCTGTCGGGTCCGGATGCGGAGGCCCGCGAGGACCTGGCGCTGGCCAGTCTCCTCGGCGGACTGTGCCTGGCGAACTCCGGGCTGGGCGCGGTGCATGGCTTCGCGGCGCCCGTGGGTGGGATGTTCGATGCGCCCCACGGCGCGGTCTGCGCGGCGCTGCTCCCGGCGGTGCTCGACGTCAACCTGCGGGCCTTGCGCGCCCGAGCCCCTGAACATCCCTCGGCCCCACGCTTCCGCGAGCTGGCCGTCCTGCTCACTTGCCGCGAGGACGCACGCGCGGAGGACGCCGTCACCTGGGTTGAGGCGCTTCGCGAAGCGCTTCGGATACCGGGGCTCGCGACCTACGGACTGACGACGACTCGCATCGAGGAGCTGGTGTCGAAGGCCCGCGCCGCGAGCAGCATGAAGGCCAACCCGCTGGTGCTCACGGACGCGGAGCTCACGGAGATCGCCACCCGCGCCATGTAGCGCGCACGAGCGCGAGGCCGCTCGCCCCTTGCCTCGAACCTGCGTTGTCGTTAATCATGACGTGCCATGATTCTCGTCGTGAGTGCTCGTCGATTTAGCCGCCCCCCGGCCCCCTTCGGGTGTCGGGAGGCCGTGCTGCACTGAGCGCGCACGAACCTCTCGTTGGTGAAACGCCGTCAGGCGCGACGCCCACCCGGAGCCGCCGGGGGGGCATGCGAGGCCGGCGGCGCCTGGCGGACTTCTCGCTCGGCGTGCCGGAAACCACCGCGTTTCCACCGATTCCGACTCCGAGAGATTCCCACCATGTCGTCCCCTGCCATCTCCATCCTCAGCACCGAGGAGCTTCGGCGCGCGCTCGCCGTCCGTGATTTGACCGACCCCGCTTCGGGTCCTCATGCGCTGCAACAACTCGTGGGCGCCGCGCTCGAGGCCCTGCGCGCGGCCTGGAGTTGTGACGTCGTCATCCACCGCCGCAGCCCGGTCGTCTCCATCGCCGACAACTACGACCGGCTCCACTATCCACCGGGCGGCGCCGCTCGCGACGCGCGCTACACCCGTTACGTCTGCGACACGGCGCTGCTGCGCACCCAGACCTCGGCCATGATTCCGGGAGCGCTGCGAGAGCTGGCCGCATCACCACCGAGGGACGTCCTGGTGGCCTGTCCCGGCCTCGTCTATCGCCGCGACTGCATCGACCGGCTTCACACGGGTGAGCCCCACCAGATGGACTTGTGGCGCGTACGCCAGGGCGCGCCCCTCACTCCCGAGGACCTGCGCCAGATGATTGCGCTCGTCGTGGGCTCGCTCCTGCCGGGACGCGAGGTGCGGCTCACCGCAGCCGTCCATCCGTACACCACGGACGGTCTCCAGGTCGACGTGCGCGACGGTGAGGACTGGGTGGAGATTGGCGAGTGTGGCCTGGCCCTCCCCGCGCTACTGGCGGAGAGCGGGTTGGACGCAGGCCCCGTCACCGGGCTCGCCATGGGGCTGGGCCTGGACCGCATCCTGATGCTGCGCAAGGGGCTGGATGACATCCGGCTCCTGCGTTCCATGGACCCGCGCATCTCGGCGCAGCTCCTGGACCTGGAGCGCTACCACCCCGTGTCGTCGATGCCCGAGGTGCGCCGAGACATGTCGCTGGTGCGCGGCGAGGAGACGACAGCGGAGGAGCTCGGCGACGAGGTGCGCGCGGCGCTGGGCGAGCGGGCGGTGCTGGTGGAGAGCGTCCTCGTGATATCCGAGACGCCCTACTCCGCGCTTCCCCCTGGCGCGGTGAAGCGGCTGGCCCTTCGCCCGGACCAGAAGAATGTCCTGCTGCGGGTGGTGCTGCGCTCGCTGGACCGCACGCTCACGCATGACGAGTGCAACGTCCTGCGCGACGACATCTACGCGGCGCTGCACCAGGGGGCCACGTGGGAGTGGGCCGCGCGCCCCCATTGAGGCCGCGCGGCCCGACGCCGGGTGAAGCTCAGACCTTGTAGAGCAGGTCCATGTACTTCTTGAGCAAGTCGCTCACCAGGCCCCGGAAGGGGACGGCGGCCGCCATGCCGTACACAGGCGCCATCGTCCCCTTCTCGCTGGGATGGGCCTTCACGTGCGCCACCGCCTCGCGGAGGTCCTCCAGGAAGCGCTCCGCCACTCCGGGCTGGGCATGCCTCAACGTGACACAGAGGTGGACGGCCGCGGGCTTGTGCAGGCCGTTGAGGTTCCATCCCCGCTCGCCCATCCGCTCCATCACCTTGAAGATGTCCAGCGTCTCCGAGCCGAAGGCGATGACGAACAGCGGGTCGCCCAACACGTGCAGCTCCGGAATGGAGCGGATGCCCGTCTTCAGGGTGTCCGCCGTATCGAGGATGCGGCGCGTGGCCTCCATGTAGCCCTGCTCACCCATGCTCACCAGCGACGCCCAGGCCACCGCGATGAGCGCACCGGGCCGGCTGCCGGAGAACGTGGGTGAGAAGTAGATGCCACCCGGCCACTCCGTCGAGGTGAAGTACTGGTGCGAGCGCAGCGCGGTGCCCCGGTACAGCACCACCGACGAACCCTTGGCCGCATAACCGAACTTGTGCGTGTCCACGGACATGGACGTCACGCCGGGCAGGCGGAAGTCGAAGGGCGGCACGTCGCGGCCCAGCTTGCGCGCGAAGGGCAACACGAAGCCACCCAGACACGCGTCGGTGTGGAAGCCCAGGCCCTTCTTGCGAGCCAGCTCCGACAGCTCCGAGATGGGGTCGATGACGCCATGAGGAAACCCTGGCGCGGAGCCGATGATGAGGATGGTGTTGCGCGTGAGGGCCTTGCGCATCGCCGTCACGTCCGCGCGGTAGTCCGGCCCCACGGGCACCCGCACCATCTTCACGCCGAAGTAGTGCGCCGCCTTGTCGAACGCGGGATGCGCGCTGGACGGCGCCACCATCTCCGGCCGGGTGATTCCCTTCGTGTCCCGGGCCCAGTCCCGGTACGTCTTCACCGCGAGCATGATGCTCTCGGTGCCTCCCGAGGACATGGAGCCGCAGATGTGCTCGGTGGCCGGGCGGCCCGCGTTGGCCGCGTCCGCGCCGAGCATGCCCGCCGCCATGGCCACCACCTCCGCCTCGAACTTGGTGGCGCTCGGCCACAAGTCCGCATGCAGCGGGTTGCTCTGCGAATGCATGCCGTAGACGCGGTTGAGGAACTCGATGTGCTCCTCATCGCCGTTGTACACGGCGCCCGACACCTTGCCTTCGCGCCAGCGCGGCTCCTCCTTCGACTCCATCGTCTCCAGCTCCGCCAGCACCTCCTCGCGAGAGCGGCCCGTCACCGGCAACCGGTCATACGTCGGAATCGTCCCCCGGTAGGGTTTGAGCCCCTCCTCCAGGCCCGACAGGAGCGAGTCCGTCTCCTTCGACAGCAGGTCGCGCACCAACGGCACGGCCTTGAGATAGCGCTCCGCCGCCGACAGCAGACGCGGGGGGACATGGTTCAACAGGTTCAACGACTTCGGGTCGGGCAATGCCATACGCGCTCCCCTGCGTCAGGCACTTCGAGCGCGGTTGAGGCGCGCGAAGATGGCCTTGTTGCTTTTGTAGATGTTGACGAATTCGCGGAACAGCTCGTCGTACAGCGCGCGGTTCGCCGGGTCCGGATGGAACGTGCGGGCGACGGGCACGAGCGAGGGAATCTCCTCGGGCTTGAGCTCGCCCAGCGCGACGGCCGCCTGGAACGCGGCGCCTCGCGCGTTGGCCAGCACCGGCTCGTCCACCTGCTGAATCGCGCGGCCCAGCACGTCCGCGTGAATCTGACACCAGAGCGCGGACCGGGCCCCACCGCCGATGATTCGCATCGACTCCAGCTTCCGGCCGACGAACTGCTCCACATACGTGAACAGCCAGCGCGAGTTGAAGGCCACCCCCTCCATCACCGCCCGCACCATGTGAGCCCGCGTCGTCTTCAGCGACTGATTGAAGAAGCCGCCGCGCAAGGACCTGTCATCCACGGGGCTGCGCTCACCGTTGAGCCAGGGAAGGAAGATGAGGTTGTCACTGCCCGCGGGCACCCTCCCCGCCTCGCTCTCCATCAACCGATACACCTCGCCGGAGTCCTCCTCCGCGTCGCCGGGCCCACGGCCGTGGCCATAGAGGATGTTGTCCTTGAGGAACGCCAGGCAGATCCCCGCGGACTCCTGCTCGTTGGCCAGGAGGTAGCGGCCCGGCAGCGCGGAGGGCACCGACGCCATCTGATGGAAGATGTCTGTCTTCTTGTACGGCACATGGCAGCACAACCACGACGAGGTGCCCACGCACAGGTGGGCCTCGTGGTCCCCCACCGCGCCGGAGCCCACCGCCGCCGCGAGGATGTCCGGCGAGCCCGACACCACCCGCACGTCCTCGCTCAACCCCAGCTCACGCGCGGCCTCCGCGCACAGGGGGCCCAGCACACTCGCGGCCGGTACCAGGTCCGGCAACTTGTCCCGCTCCAACCCCGACAGCTTGAGCAGGCGCTCGTCGTAGTCGATGCGGTTCAGCGCGCGGTTGTCCGTCACCCAGTGCAGGGTGATGGAGTCGTAGGACGCGGCGAAGCGCCCGCTCAGCTTCAGGTTGAGCCAGTCCTTCGGCTCGAGGAACTTGTAGGTGGCGCGGTAGACGTCGGGCCGGGCGCCCTGGAGGTAGAGGATGTGGCCCACCGGGTCCTTGCCGGAGAGGCTCGGCGCGCCGCCCGACAGACGAATCCAAGTCAAGAGCCGCGCCGCGCCATACCCTTCGATGGGCATCAGGCCATGCGCCACGCGCTGCACATGAGACGCCCCGCGCGAGTCCATCCAGATGAGCGCGGGACACAGGGGCGTGCCGCGTGCATCCACCGCCACGGTGCCGGACCACTGGGAGCTGCAGTTGACGCCCACGATGTCGCGCGCGGACACCTGGCCCGACTCCAGCAGCCGGCGGGTGCCTCGGACGACGGCGCGCCACCACGCCTCCGGCTCCTGTTCGGCGCCTCCTTCGGGAAGCAGGCGCAACTCCAACGGCTCCACGTCCCCGCCCAGGATGCGCCCGCGCAACGTGACGACGGCCAGCTTCACGGCCGAGGTCCCCAGGTCGATGGCCAGGATGGACTTGTCACCTGCGAGGGGCACTCGGCGCTCCATGCTGGGGTGAAGGACGCCGCCGGCGAGCGACGGCGGACCGGACTCTAAAGAGCGCGTCCGGCCTCCCGCCATCGGCAACTCACGGCAAGGTGTCTTTTCTGAACGCCTGAAGCTCCGGACTCGCGCCGGGACAAGGTGCTAGCGTGCGCGGATTCCTCGGGGGGTGGCATGCGCCGGTTCTTCGTCAGCGCGCGCGGGCTGTGGCAACGGCACCCGACGGCGCTGGGTATCGCGGTGACCTTCACGCTGAGCCTGCTCCTGCGCTGGCTCTACCTGCAGTCGTCGCCAGACCGGACCTGGCCTTTCTCCATCTTCTTCTACGGAGACGCGCGCTTCTTTCACACGTACGCGCTGGACCACGTCCGAGGCCACGAGGGCCCCGCCGCGCTGCCCTATCACCCACCCCTGTTCCCCTGGCTCCTGGGGCTCCTGTACCGCGTGCTGGGCGAACCCCAGGGCAGCGCGTACCCCTACAAGCTGGTCCTCGCGGCGCTGAGCGCGGCCACGGTGGCGCTGACGTGGGCGTGGTGGCGCACGCTCTTGGGAACCGCGTGGAGCTTCGTGGGCGCGTGCCTCTTCGCCTCCAGCTTCGGCTGGCTGGTGCTGTCCACCACGTACAGCAACGAGGTCCTCTACGCGTTCTTCCTGTCCGCCACGCTCGCGCTCGTCCTGCGCCACCGGGAAGGCCCCACCTGGGGCGGCGCGGTGCTCCTGGGCCTCTGCATGGGCCTGGGCTCGCTCACCCGCGCCGAGCACCTCTACCTCTGGCCCTTCCTGCTCGCGTGGGCCTGGCTCTACCGCGGCACCACGCCGCTCAAGACCCTGGCCCGTCGCTGGGGCGCCGCCGTGCTCGTCTGCGGGCTGGTGCTCACCCCGTGGGCCGTGCGCAACGCACGGGTGCTGCATGAGCTCAACGCGGGCACGCCCGGACTCGAGCCCCTCCCGGAGCTCGCGCCCATCACCGTGTATGGCCCCATCAACTTCGCCATGGCCAACCACGCCCGAGCGACCGGCGGCTTCACCCCCGCGTCCGTCAGCGAGCTGGGCCAGGACGGCCACCTGGACATCGCCAATCCCGCCCACCGCCGGCTGCTGCTGCACGGCTACGCGGTGGGCTTGGAGTGGATGAGGGAACATCCCGCGGACGCCGCCCGGCTCTGGCTCTCCAAGGTTGCGCGCTGGCTGGATGGACTCAACCTGGGGCTGGGCGCCTCCAACCTCCCCTCGGGACTGAGCGGCTCACGCGCGCCCGTGGACCTGTTCGTCCCCGAGGGCGCCTGGATGAAGTGGCCCCTGACCCTGATGGTCCTCGCGGGCGCCGCGCTGTCGCTCCTGCGGCCCTGGCGGGAGTTCAGCCTGCTCACCCTCGTCGTCCTGCACCGCGCCCTCATCACCCTGGCCTTCTTCGGCTACACGCGCGGCCTGCTCACCATCTTCCCCGCATTGATTCCCCTGCTCCTGCTGCCGCTCGTGGTCCTCACCGCCCGCAGGCCCCAGCTCGCCTCCCGCGTCCCCGCTGTCGCGGTGGTGCTGCTCCTCCTCTTGTGGGTGGAAGCCGGGGCGCTGGCCCTGGGCGCACCCCGGGGATTCATGGCCAGCGGCAGCACGGATCAGACCAACGGAAAGCTCATCCAGGACGACTGGGTCCGCATCTGGCCTCGTTGACCCGCAACACCCCTCCCAGAAATTTCCAATGAATTTGGCCTACTTGCGCGCCCGGCGCATGACTGGCTTCACTTGCCGTATGCGTCAATGTTGGCCAGTGAACACTGCCCGCACCCGTTTTTCTTGGAATTTGTGATTCAAACGACTGACTGGGAATAGGACATATTCATTTTTCTGCGGGGCATCGGTACAGCGTCTGCGGGCTCCGCTCCGGAGCCACCTCGGGTCCGTCCCTCGGGCACCCCTAGAGGAGAACCGCATGCGCCACACCAAGGTGTTTGCAGCATGTTGTGCCTTGCTCCTGTCCGCTTCAGCCTGGGCCGTCCAACCGCCCGCAAAGGGCCAGAGCGCCATTGCTGGAAAGGCGTTCTTCAAGCCGGAGTTCTATCTCCCCATTCAGAACACCCCCCTGGACCAGGCCATGCGAACCATGGCCCCAGGGGCCACGCGTGGCTGGGATGACTTCTTCGCCCGCAACGGGAAGGACTTCCGCGTCCACATCGACCCCCGCACCGGAAGCCCCTCCGGCGTCGAGGGTCCGTTCCCCCTCATCCCCGGCAACGGCTACCGCAACAAGGTGTCGATGGACGGCGTGCGTGAGTCCATCGGCCGCTCCGTCGCGGACGTGGACGCCACTGTCGTCGGCGACCTGGTCTTCAAGTTCATCGCGGACAACCAGGCCGCGTTCAACGTGGACCTGATGCAGTTGGGTTCGCCCCGCGTGACGCGCGTCACCGAGCAACTGTGGCACGTCCACATCCCGCAGCAGGTCAACGGCATCCCGGTGCGCCACGCGCGCATCGCGGCGGTCGTCAGCCACGGCAACCTCATCCTGATTGGCACCGAGTCCTGGGCCAACGTGGGCATCGACACCCGGCCCGCGATCTCCGCCAGCGACGCGCTGGTCGCTGGCAACGGCTTCGTGGGCCTGACGACCAGCCAGCAGCAGCTCTGGATGCAGCCCTCGCTGGAGGTGGTCCCCACCGCGCCGAAGGGCGAGTCCTTCGCGGGCGCCGTGGGCACGGGCTACTCGCACGTGCTGGCGTACACCTACGGCCTCCAGGACCCCGTGGGCGGCGAGCGCTGGAAGGTCACGGTGGACGCGACCTCCGGTGAGACGCTGGCCATCGAGGACGACAACCACTACTTCGACGCGCAGATCACGGGCGGCATCTACCCCTCCACCAACATCGGCACCTGCGCGAACAACACCGTGTGTGGCGAGATGAAGCCCAACTCGCCCATGCCCTGGGCCGACACCGGCGTGGCCTCGCCCAACAACTTCACGGACGGCGCTGGCGTCTACAACTTCAGCTCCGGCACCGCGACCACCACGCTCGCTGGCAAGTACGTGCGCGTGAGCGACACCTGTGGCTCCCAGACCACCAGCTCCACCACGGGCAACATCTTCCTGGGTGGCGCGAACAACGACCACAACTGCACCGTGCCCGCGGGCGGCGCCCTGGGCAACACCGCCGCCTCCCGCTCCAGCTTCTACGAGCTGAACAAGCTGGCCGAGCAGGCCCGCGGCTGGCTGCCGACGAACACCTGGCTGCAGACCCAGCTGACCTCCAACGTCAACATCAACAGCACCTGCAACGCCTTCTGGAACGGCTCCTCCGTCAACTTCTACCGCAGCGGTGGTGGCTGCCGGAACACGGGTGAGATTGGCGCGGTGTTCGACCACGAGTGGGGCCACGGCATGGATGACTTCGACACCAACGGTGTCCTGTCCAACTCCTCCGAGGGCTACGCGGACATCGCCGCCATCTACCGCCTGCAGACTTCGTGCGTGGGCTACGGCTTCTTCGACGCCACCAACAGCCTGGGCTGTGGCCTGACGCCGGACGGCACCGGCGCCAACCAGCAGGAGTCGCAGGTCTCCGGCTACTCGTGGTGCAACACCCGCTGCTCGGGTGTTCGCGACGCGGACTATGGCGCCGCCACGTACAAGACGCCCAGCATGACCGCCGCCACGCCCGCGCCCCCGGCCACCCCGCAGAACTTCACGTGCCCCATGTGCAGCACCGGCTCCGGCCCGTGCAGCAAGCAAGTGCACTGCGCGGCATCTCCGGCCCGCCAGGCCGCGTGGGACTTCGTCACGCGTGACCTGACCGCCGCGCCGTTCAACTACGACTCCAACACGGCCTACATCGTCGGCAACAAGGTCTTCTATCAGGGCAGCGGCAACATCGGCGCGTGGCACTCCTGCAACTGCGGGACGAGCACGTCCGACGGCTGCGGCGCCACCAACGGCTACATGAGCTGGCTGGCCGCGGACGACGACAACGGCAACCTGGGCGACGGCACGCCGCACATGACGGCCATCCACGCCGCGTTCAACCGCCACAACATCGCATGTAACACGACCCCGCCCGTGAACTCCGGCTGTTCCGCCGGCCCCACGGCGGCGCCGACCCACACCGCGACCGCGGGCGATGGCCAGGTGGCCCTCAACTGGACGGCCTCCACGGGCGCCAGCGAGTACTGGGTGATGCGGACCGAGGGCATGGGCTGCGACTTCGGCAAGGCGAAGATCGCCACCGTCAACGGCACCAGCTACACGGACACCGAAGTCGCCAACAACCGCGAGTACTGCTACTCCATCGTCCCGGCGTCCTCGAACGCGTGCTACGGCGCGGCGAGTGCGTGCACGTGCGCCAAGCCCGCGTGCTCGCCTCCGGGCGTCGCGTCGCTGAGCGCGCCGTCCAACGGCGCGACGGGCGCGGAGCTCGCCACGGCGCTGGACTGGGCGGATGTCTCCGGTGCCTCCACGTACGAGGTGCAGGTGGCCACGGACGCCGCGTTCACCAACGTGGTGGCCTCGGCCAACTCGCTCGTCACCAGCAACTGGACGGTGTCTCCGGCGCTGAACGTCAACAGCACGTACTACTGGCGCGTGCGGTCCAGCAACTCGTGCGGTGGCACGGGCGCCTGGTCCTCCACGTTCAGCTTCAGCACGCGCGGTTGCGTGACGCTGGCGGCGCCCACCCTGGCGTCTCCGGCGGACGGCGCCACGGGCGTCGCGACGGCGGCGGCGCTGGACTGGTCCGACGTGCCGAGCGCGTCCACGTACATCGTCGAGGTCGCCACGGACGCGGCGTTCACCAACATCGTCCGCACCGGCAACTCGCTGTCCAGCAGCGCGTGGACGGTGACGCCGGCGCTGAACAGCGCGACCCCGTACTACTGGCGCGCCCGCGCGGCCGACGTCTGCGGCCAGAGCGCCAACAGCACCGCTCGCAGCTTCACCACCACCACCGTCTGCACCCCCGTGCAGGCGACCTACGACACCACCCGCCGCGCGCCGACGTGCGGCACCGTCTGCGGCTGCGACACGGGCCCCACCATGGTCAACGGCCGTGGCACCATGTCCGGCGGCGTCGAGTCCAACCAGCCCAACACCATCGCCGGTTCGTGCGCGGATGGCGCCTCGGGCACGTACCACTCGGACGAGAGCATTGACCGCGTGGTCATCAAGACGGTGGACCAGGGCCCGTTCGCCGCGGGCAAGCAGGTGACGGTGCAGGTCACGGTGTGGTGCTACGGCACGACCGACGCCTTCGACCTGTACTACACGAGCAACGCGGCCACGCCCGCGTGGACCGCGCTGACCACCAACGTGGCCTGCACCACCGGTGGTGTGGCGCAGACCTTCACGCACACGTTCACCCTGGCGGGCACGGCGGGCACGCACGCCATCCGCCCGCAGCTGCGCTTCGGCGGCACCGCGAGCTCGTGCACCGCGGGCAGCTACAACGACCGCGACGACATGGTGTTCTCGGTCGGCGCGGCCGTTGCCGCCACGGACTCCGGCAAGTCCACCACCGCGCAGGGCCGCTCGGCTCCCGCGGGCCGATGATGTCCACGGGCTCCTCCAGCGCCACCCTGGCTGAAGGAGCCCCTGACCTCACGTTGAGTTGAATCCTCGAGGGCTCCCGGCACCTGCGCCGGGGGCCCTCGTTGCGTTCAGTGGTGCTCGTCCCGGGGCGCATCCTCGGTGGGCCCCGCGAGCAGGAGCCCCTCCTCCACCGCGCCCCGCCCCGCCTGCCGCCGCGCGTGCTCGCGGCGGTGCTCCCGGCGCCAGCGCAGGTGGCGCTCGCGAAGGACCTCCTGGAGCAGCACCTTGGCCGCGGCGGCCAGCGGCACGGCGATGACCGCGCCCATCAGCCCCGCCAGCAGGCCACCGGAGAGGACCACGATGGAGACCAGGAGCGGATTCATCCGGATGACCCGCCGCTGGACGATGGGGCCCAGGAGGTTCGATTCGAGCTGCTGGTACACCACGAAGATGACCAGCGCGATGACGGCGGAGCGAAAGCCCACGGTGGCCAGCGTGGTGAGGCTCACCAGCACGGCGCTGATGACACTGCCGATGGTGGGGATGATGCCCAACACCATCACCGCCAGCCCCAGCGCGAGGAAGAAGGGCACGCCCTGGATGAGCGCCACGACGGCCGCCACCGTGCCACCGAACGTCATCACCAGGAGCGTGCCCGCGATGTAGCTGCTCACCGCGGCGCGCATGCGGTCCACCAATCCTCGGATGCGGTGGCGCCGGTGCGGCTCCACCCACTGGAGCACACCTTCGTAGAGTTCCTGGCCGAACAAGAGGCTGAACACGGTGAGCGCCACCGCGGTGATGCCCGCGGCCACCAGTCCCAGGGTGGACGACAGCACGTTGATGGCACGACCCGCCAGGTCCATGGGCTCGAAGCGCAGCAGCGCCTCCGGACGAAGGTCCACCCCGTAGCGCTGGCTGAGCTCCTGCGCCCAGCGCGACTGCGAGAGCTGCTCCAAGAGCCCCGGCGTCGCGTGGACCAACCCTTCGATTTGTTGGATGAGCGCGGGGACGAGTGTCCCCACCAGGAGCCCCATCAGCCCGAGTAGCAGCAGCGCCACGACGGCCACGGCCAGCCCGCGCCTCAACCCCCACTGTTGCAGCCGCCGCACCAGTGGATTCAACGCGAGCGACATCAGCAGGACGACGGCCAGGAGCGTGAGCAGCGGGTAGAGCTGACGAAGGATGAGCCAGCACACCACGAGCAGCAGCACCTGCAGCCCCACGGCCCACACCGTGCGGGCGGGCACGTAGACCGGTAGCTGCCGACGCGAAGCCTTCATTCCCGACAAGGTAGGGCGTCACCCGTCGCTTCGAGTGCGAGCTCGGCGCGCCGTGGAGCAACCGGGCACCCCGGCTCTTCTCCCGCTGATGACTCCACGGGGTGGGCGGCGTCGCAATCATTCCAACCCATGACATGGAGGCCAGAGCACCCCACCCTTGGGTGCGACGAGGTCGAGACACAACTGGGGCCGAGCCATGTCCGATAATCTTCAAGCAGACCTGGAATCGAGAGACCTCGAGGAGGGCGACGCGATGTGGATTGAAGCCATCGTCATGCCCCGGGAAGAGCGCGCCGCGCCCCGGAAGGCCCCACGCCGGGCAGGCAAGCGCCCGTCTTCGCCACCGGCGAGCCGGACCGCGGTGATTCAGCAGGCGGGCGACGAGAGTCAGCGGTTCCGGGACTCCGTGTTGGACTTCCTGCAAGCGCGGGAGCTGATGGGCGCGGTGCGGTGGGTGAGCGAGCCGGGGCTGTTTCCCCTGGTCACCCTGCACTGCACGCGCGGCGTGTTGGAGCAACTCCGACAGGAGCCGGAGTTCGAGGCGGGTCTCTCCGCGCCGTTGGAGCTGATGACCTGACGAGGACTGACGTCCGCCGCGAGCGTCCCTAGGTTTCTGGTCGGAAACCAGGGCGAGCGCGGGGGCGGACAGGAGCGTGGTGCTCCACCTTCCGGCTCGCGGAGGGAAGCACCATGAGCGAGCTCACAATCAAGCGATTCTCCAATCCCGACGAGCGTCGGCCCTTCGCGGGGCACGGGCACGCCGACATCCTCCAGTTCGAGGGGGACCACACCGTGGGCCTGGCCGTCTTCGAGCCCGGCTGGCGCTGGTCCCAGGACGTCAAGCCCATCGCCGGTACGGACAGCTGCCAGGCCGCCCACGCCTGCTACGTCATCAGCGGGCGGATGATGCTGCGGATGGATGACGGCACCCAGCAGGAGATGGGCCCAGGAGACGTGGCCATCATCCCGCCGGGACATGATGGGTGGGTCATCGGCAATGAGCCCTGCGTCTGCGTGGACTTCCAGGGCATGGGCGAGTACGCGCAGCGCGCGGCGTCGGCGCGGCGCACCGAGAGACCCTCCGAGCCCGCGCCTGGGATGCATTGAACCTCGAGGCCTCCTTCGCGGCACAGGCGAAGGAGGCAGGGCCCTGTCCTTGGGTGGCGCCATCGGATGAATCTTTGGCTTCGCCTGGGAGCCCTCCGTCGAGAAGGTCGCGGAGGTGCTGCACGTGAGCTCCCGCCCCCTTCAGCGCGGGCTTGGAGACGAAGGCACGTGGCGCTCAGCACGACCACGCGCATCGAGGCGGCGAGGAGCCCCGGGGACGATCAGGGCCCCGAAGCCATCATCGTGTGAATACCGCCGCGACACTCAATGCCAGACCTTGGCCAAGTCCACGAGGGTATCCAGGTCGACGCGGAAGGCCCGGGTCCCTTCCCCGCCGTAGAGCCACGGACCGCGCCCGCACATCCAATTGGGTTGCCACCGCGAACCGTCCGAGTCCACGAAGACGAAGCTCCCCGCGGGGATCAACTCCGACTTCCGGTGGCCATCCAGGACGAAGAGTTCGAAGGTGGAGCGCGCCGAATAGGAGCCACCAAACAAGACATGGGTCGACCCCACGGCCAACGCGCTGGCCCCGGCGACCGGTGTCCTCCACGCGGCGGGACGACTCCCCGCACGAAGGCGCACCAGCGGAAAGTCCGTGTAAAAGTACAGCCAGGTCTCGTCATCCGACGCGACGTTGAGCGCGTAGCAGTCGATGATGATGTCCGTACCCACCGCGTTCGCGTCGTACTCACTAAGTCGCCGGCCTCGCGAATCGAAGAGGACCAGGCCGCTGCGTCCCATGGGTTCCACGCTCGGGTTCACCGCCGCCCAGCGCCCGTTTCCCAAGACACCTTCGTCGAAGTAGCTCACCCACAGGCGGCCATCCGTCGTGGTTTGTACGTCTTGGATGCCATCGCCCAGCATGAGCTCTCGGGTCGCGACACCTTCTCGGGAATAGACCACCGCGTTGCGGTCTGCGGGTGCGGCCTCGTCACGGTACTCACAGCGTCCATCCACCAGCAGCAGCTCGCCTCCGGGTAGAGGCTGCACATGGTGGAACTTGCGCTGCCCCTCGGGGAGTCGAATGGACTCCGGTGGGGCGCCTGGCTTGGAGAAGCGAAGGACCTCGTGGCCCTCTTCATCCAGCGCCAGCATCCACAGGTCGAAATCAGGTCCGAGCCCGTGGGCCATCAACTCGCGGCCCGCCAGTGCCTCTGAATAATCGACGAAGCACGGCACCTCGAGATGCGTCAACTCTCGCTCTGGCATGGTCTTTCTTTCGGGAAAGGCGCCGGGCCCGCTTCCGAGAACCGTGCTCCGGGGGCCTGTTTCGAGGCCGCTGACGCCAGGCCAGGAGGGGTCCTGACGCCTCGCCCGTGCTAGGAATCCCTCCATGCACACACATCATCGCCACCTGCTCTGCGGCGTCGCGCTTTCGCTGTTGTTGCCATCGCTCGCCAGCGCACAGGCCGAGCGGCCGAGGGCGCGCGCCAGGACCCTGGGCATCACCTTTGGAGGCCAGACGGGGCCGAACAACGCGATCACCGACGTGCCCGGTGTGGAGGTGGGGCACACGACGCTCATCTCCGGCGAGGGCAGCCTCGAGCGAGGCAAAGGCCCCGTGCGCACGGGTGTCACGGCCGTGCTGCCCCGTGGCAAGAACTCCGTCTCCGAGCCCGTGTTCGCCGCGACCTATGCGCTCAACGGCAATGGAGACATGACAGGCACGCACTGGGTCCAGGAGGGCGGCCAGCTCTACGGACCGGTGATGATCACCAACACCAACGACATTGGCGCGGTGCGCGAGGGCGTCATCAAGTGGGCCGCGGACCGCGACCTCGCCTGGGATCTGGGCCTGCCCGTCGTCGCGGAGACGTGGGACGGGATGCTGCACGACATCTACGGCTTCCACGTGAAGCCGCCGCACGCGATTCAGGCCATCGAGTCGGCGAAGCCGGGCCCCGTCACGGAGGGCTCCGTGGGCGGAGGCACGGGCATGGTGTGCCACGGCTTCAAGGGCGGCATCGGCACCGCCTCACGCAAGCTGCCCGAGTCCGCGGGCGGCTACACCTTGGGCGTGCTGGTGCAGTGCAACTACGGCACGCGCCGCCTCTTCTCCGTCGAGGGTGTCCCCGTGGGCCAGGAGATGAAGGACGACATGCCGTGCTACCTCGGCCAGAAGAAGCCGAGCGGCGCGATGATGGAGTGGGTCCCCGCGTGTGGCGCCGCGGCCAAGGCGGCTCCGCCCAATCCCTTCGAGGGCGCGGGCTCCATCATCATCGTCGTTGGGACGGATGCGCCGCTGCTGCCGCACCAGCTCGAGCGCGTCGCCCGCCGCGTCTCGCTGGCCATCGCGAAGATGGGCGGCCTGGGAGAGAACTCGTCGGGAGACATCTTCCTCGCGTTCTCCACCCAACCCATCCAACCGCCGCCGTCGTCCAAGGTCGTGAGCGTGTCGTCGCTCCGGAACGACTACCTCAACCCCGTCTTCGAGGCGACCGTACAGGCCACGCAGGAGGCCATCCTCAATGCCATGCTCGCCTCCGACACGATGACCGGCGCGGACAACATCCGCGTCTTCGGCCTGCCTCATGACGGACTGGTGAAGGTGATGAAGAAGCACGGCCGGCTCACGGCGGCCCCCAAGCCGGCTCCGGCTCAGAAGGCCCGTCCGTGATGGCCCCCTGACGGGCGACAATGCACCCGCCGGGGACGCTCCTACTTCCCGGCGGGCGCGTGTCCCGCCACCCACGCGTCGACCTTGCGCTCGAGCACGTCCAGCGGCAGCGAGCCTCCGAGCAGCACCACATCGTGGAACTCGCGGACATCGAATCGCTCACCCAGCGTCTGCTCGGCGCGCGTGCGCATCTCGCGAATCCGCAGCTGCCCCACCTTGTACGCGAGCGCCTGGCCCGGCCACGCGATGTAGCGGTCCACCTCGTTGGTGATGTCCAGGGCCTGACGTGGCGCGTTCTCCATGAAGTAGTCGAGCGCCTGCTGACGCGTCCACCGCTTCACATGCATGCCGGTGTCCACCACCAGCCGGACCGCGCGCCACATGTCGTAGGAGAGCTGGCCGAACTTGTCGTAGGGGTCCGCGTAGAGCCCCATCTCGTCGCCGAGCGTCTCGCAGTACAGCGCCCAGCCCTCGCCATAGGCCACGTAGTAGCCGTAGCGGCGGAAGTCCGGCAGGTCCATCCGCTCGGTGGCCAGCGACGTCTGGAGGTGATGCCCGGGCACCGCCTCATGCAACGTCAACGGCACCATCTCCCAGCGGGGACGCGTCTCCGGACGGTAGAGGTTCACCAGGTACGTGCCCGGCCGCGAGCCATCCGAAGACCCCGGATAGTAGAAGCCCGTCGTCACATCCGGGGCCATGGCCTCCGGCGTGGGCTCCACCGCGTACGGCTGCCGAGGCAGCGTCTTGAACAAGCGCACCAGCAACGGGTCGATTCGCTTGGACAGGGCGCGGTAGTGCAGGAGCAGTTCGTCACCCGTGCGGTGGTAGAAGCGCGGGTCGGTGCGCACGAACTGGAAGAACTCCGCGAGCGAGCCCTGGAAGCCCGTCCGCTTCATGATGGCTTCCATCTCCCCACGGATGCGCTTCACCTCCGACAAACCGAGCGCGTGAATCTCGTCGGGCGTGAGCGGCGTGGTGGTGAACTTGCGCGCGAGGAAGGCATACATCGCCTCGCCGTTCTCCATCTGCCACACGCCCACGGCCTCGGGTGCCCCTGGGAGGTACTCGGCCAGGAGGAACTGGTGGAAGCGCCGCAGCGCGGGCAGCACACCTTCTTGAACCGCCTTGCGCCCCGCCGCCGCCAGCCGCTGCTGCTCGGCCACGGGCAGCTTCGCGGGGAAGCGATGGAACGGCGTGTAGAAGCCGCTCTTCGCCGGGTCCTCCACCAGCTGCTTCTCTATCTGCGGAGGAATCCGCTGGACGATGGCCCGAGGGTGCACCTTCTTTTGACGCAGGCCCTCCCGCATCAGCGCCATCACCTGGTCCACGTAGGTCCCGAAGCCGTTGAGCCGGGCAATCCAGTCCTCGTAGTCCTTCACCGTGTCGAAGCGCAGCGTGTCGGCGAGCTGATACGCCGTCTGCAATCCCGGAGGCTGGCGGATTCCCTCGGGGATGCCTCCCACCTGGTTGGTGGGCAGCAGGTACCAGCCGAAGCCGTACTCCTCCACCCACGTCTCGTGCTCCTTCTGGAGCAGGTCCAGGTTGAGCTGGTCCTCGGCGGACAGCCGCGCGCGGTCCACCTTCTTCAGCTTCTCCAACACACCGCGCGAGTGCTTCTGGTCCGCTTCGAGCGCCGCGAGGCTCAGGTCATCCCAGCGAGTGTTCCAACGCCGGTCGCCCTGCACCGAGGCATACGTGGGAGCGCGTTCGAGCTGGTATTGCCAATCCTGCTCGATGAGGGTGCGCAGCGCCTTGGTGGTGGCGGCATCTGGCTTCTTGGCCTCGGCATCTGGAGAGAGCATCAGGAGGAACCCCAGGGTGATGGGCAACCACTTCACGAGAACAGCTCCAGCAGGTCTTCACGGGTGATGGCGGCGGCCCCACCCGCCTCGCTCAGCGCCGCTTCCATCAGCGAGCGCTTCTTGTCCTGAAGTCCCAGGATGCGCTCTTCCACGGTGCCCTGGGACACCAGGCGGTAGACGTTGACGGGCCGCTCCTGGCCGATGCGGTGCGCGCGGTCCGCGGCCTGCGCCTCCACGGCCGGGTTCCACCACGGGTCCACCAGGAACACGTGGTCCGCCGCCGTGAGGTTCAAGCCCGTGCCGCCCGCCTTCAGCGACATGAGCAGCACCGGAGGTCCATCCTCCGCCTGGAAGCGGGCCGTCACCTCGCCGCGGTTCTGCGTGGTGCCATCCAATCGGTCGAAGGCGATGCCGGCCTGCTTCAGCGCGGGCTCGATGAGGTCCAACAGCGACGTCCACTGCGAGAACACGAGCGCCTTGTGCCCCTCGGACACGGCGGTGTCGAGCGCGTCCACCAGCGTCTCCACCTTCGAGGAGCTGGTCGCCCGCTGTCCGGGCACGAGCGCCGGATGGCACGCGGCCTGGCGCAGGCGCAGGAGCGCCTCCAGGGCCTTGAGCACGCTGCCCCCTTCGTTCAGCAGGGCCACCACCTCCGCGCGCGTCGCGGCCATCACCGCGTCGTAGATGGAGCGCTCGCGCTCATCCAGCGACACGTGCATCACCGACTCGATGCGCGGCGGCAGCTCCGGCGCCACGTCCCGCTTGAGCCTGCGCAGCACGAAGGGACGGATGCGCCGGCGCAGCTCCGCCGCGGCCCCCGCGTTGCCGTCCGAGATGGGCCGCGACACCTTCTCTTCGAACTGCCGGCGTCCGCCGAGCAAGCCCGGGTTGGTGAAGTGCATCAGGCTCCACAGCTCGTCCAGGCGGTTCTCCAGCGGCGTACCACTGAGCGCCAGCCGGAAGCCCGCCTTGAGGCCGAAGGCCGAGCGCGCCACCTGGCTCTCCGGGTTCTTGATGGCCTGCGCCTCATCGAGCACCAGCGTCGCCCAGTCCTTGCCGCCGAGCACCGCCGCGTCCAGACGCAGAATCGAATACGTGGTGAGCGTCACGTCGGCCGCCGCGTCCAGCGAGCGGCCCGGGCCGTGGTAGACGCAGACCTTCAGCGAGGGCCTGAAGCGCTTGAGCTCGGCCACCCAGTTGGGCAGCACGCTGGTGGGGCACACGACGAGCGAGCCCTTGCCCAACACACAAATCGTCTGGAGCGTCTTTCCCAGACCCATGTCGTCCGCGAGGATGCCGCCCAACCCCGCGCTCTTGAGGAAGCCCAACCAGCTCACACCCGTCTGCTGGTAGTGGCGCAGCGACGCGTTGAGGTCCTCCGGCAGCACGGGAGGCGGGAGCTTCTCGAAGCCCTCGACCAGCGGGGCCAACCGGTCCAGTCCCGGAGGAGGCGGCTGCTCCAATGTCTCGCAGAGCTGGGACAGCTGCGGCAGCGCATGGTTCGACACGCGGCCATCCGGCTGGCGCGCCGCCAACAGGTCCGCCACACGCTGGCCATGTTTGTCCAGCCAGGCACGCGGCAGCGGCGCCCAGCCACCGCCCACGAGCGGCACCAATCCCAACCCTTCCGTCCACGCGCGCACCACCGCCGCGGCATCGACGGAGCGGGCCTCGCCCTTGCCGCCCTCCACCTGGAACTCCAGCGTGAAGCGCACCTCGGGGACGCCCTGCCCGTCCCCCGCGGACTCCACCGTGAGCGACGGACGCAGCCGGACATCCGGGCTCACCACCGACGCGCCGTCACCTGCCAGGTCCCCACCCCACCGCCGCAGCCGGTCCGCCCAACGCACCATCTCCGGGCCCGCCACCGTCACGCGCCGGCCGGGCACCAGGTTCAACTCCTCGCGCAGGTTGTGCACCAGGCGCTGCTCCAGCGCCTCGTCGCGCAGCGGCACCGCGCCGCGCAGGTACACCATGCGCCCGTTGTCGATGCGCACCGTCGGAGGCGCGCCGTACACCAGCGTGGGCAGCACCGACAGCCCCGCGTCGAGCTGGTTCAACTCCAGGAGGATGCGCGGCTTGAGCTCGCGGTCCAGCGGCGGCACGCGGCGGGTGCGCACCTCGACGGGCATGCGTCGCCCCAATTCGGGCAACACCTTGGAGGTCAGCTCGCCCAGACTCTCCGCGCCATAGTTGCGGACGATGGGGAGGTTCTGGAGCCACGGCCCCGTCATGCCCGTCTCGCCCAACCGCGCGAGTGCGTCACCCACGCGGGCGACTCCGGGGCTCACCACCTCCGATACCCGCTCGTCGCGTGTCACCGTCACCACGAGTTGTCCCGCGCGCTCCTCCACGAGCGCACGCGGCACGACGACCTCATCGGGAATCGCGACGGGGCGGCCATCCAGCAACACGTTGCGCGCCTGCACCAGGACCTTGAGCAGCGCATCGAGCGTCTCCGGCGACAGCGTTCCGCGCGTGCGCCGCTGCTCCAGGATGCGGTCGGCCAGCAGATCGGACTGCTCCACTTGAAGCTTCGCGGCCTGCGCGGGCTTGGCGATGTACGAGGCCAGGCTGCCATCCAGCGCCTCTTCCTTGCCGTCCGCGTGGGCCAGCGTGCGCTTGAGCTGAAGGCCGTCCCCCGTGCGAGTGAAGTGGTACACCACGCGGGACCAGCGCGTGGCCGCCGTCTCCATGGGGGCATCCTCCCGCTCCGCCTGCTGGAGCGAGATGGTCGCGGCGACCACGTGCTCGCACGGGTCCACCCGGCTGGGGCAGTCACACTCCCAGGCCTCGTCGGCCGGATAGAGGGCCACCGTGAAGGGCACGGGCCGCCCCGCCGACCGGACACGCAACTCCAGCTCACTGTCCGTCTTCGACTGGAGCACCACCGCCCCGGAGCGGGCGAGATTCACTCCGTTGGACCAGATTCCGGGGCGGGCTTCCTTCCGAACGGCTTCGAGCAGCTGGGCGAATGCGGACATAGGGAGTGTGGACTCCCTACGCCCCCGGAGTGCGCGGCGCAATGGCGATGCGCACTCCGGGCCGGTGGCTCAGCCGCAGGTCAACGTCCATCGGCAGCTACCGGACAGGCACTCCTTGCCATACAGGCAAGTCGCCCCCTTGGCCTTCTTGGGCTGGCACTTGCCGCTGTTGAGCCCCCAACCGCAGTACTGGTTGCTCGCGCAGTCGGCCTCCTCGTCGCAGATGCACGTGCCCACGCTGTTGCAGCCCGACGCGGTGCAGGCGTCGCTGATGCACTCCTCCTTGAAGCGGCAGGACTCGCCCACCACCTTGGAGTCCGGCGCGTAGTGCTGGCCACACAGCAGGGGGTACTGGGCCTCACGCGTGGCCTTGTCCACGTATGTGGCCACGCCGCTCGTGTCGATGTCCGCCGCCGCGTCCGCCATGCCCGCGCGCGGGTTGGTGGCGCGCTCCCACACCTTCAGGAAGGACTCCGCCGAGCCCGACAGTCCCGTGGTGTTCGCGCCCACGCGGCCCAGGTCCTTCAGCAGGTCCGGCAGGTACCCCACGTGCGCCAGGCCGTACTCGTCGAAGCCCGTGCCCAGCCGCGCCGGTCCCGCGACATCCTGCAGCCTCGAGTGCGCATCCGCCTCCGCCTGGAACGTCGCCGAGCACGCGCCGTTGTCGCCGAAGCGCGGGCGCGTCTGCTGGATGAAGCCGTTGAGGTCCGCGCCGAACGCCATGGGCACCTTCAGGCCCTGCCGGCCGAACTCGACCGCCTGCGCCAGCGAGCGCGTGGAGCCGTGGCAGTTGTTGGCCACGCCCGACTTCGTGTACGTGCGCGCCTCGTCATGCGCCGTGCGCAGACCGAAGATGCCGCCCGTCTGCCGCAGGTAGCGGACCACCCACGACGGCGTCGTCTTCTCGTCGTCAGCCAGCTTGGGGTTCATCACCTCGCGGAAGTGACCGTGCGAGATGACCAGCGGGTAGTAGGTGTTCGCCTGCGCGATGGAGAAGGCGTCCTGCAGTCCTCTCTCGGACAGGTGGGCCACGTCGATGAGCATGCCCTTGTTCATCATCGCCTGGACCAGCGCCTTGCCGTCCGTGGTGAGGCCCTTGGTGTTGCGGCAGTTGCCGGCCGCGTCACGATACACGTCGAAGCCCAGCGTCATCGTGTTGGTCGTCACGCCGCAGTCGGTGTCCACATGGCAGTTCTCCAGGAACTGCGCGGCCTGGAAGATGGCGTTGTGCAGCGCCGCGCCACCAAAGCGGTTGTCCAACTGGTGCACCGGCTGGAGCGAGCGCACGCCCAGGGAGTAGAACCGGTCCAGCTCCGTGCTCCAGTTCTTCGAGCCGAACAGCTTGCTCACTTCGATGGACAGCACCATGGCCAGCTTGCCGGACGCGATGATGTTGCGCGCGTGCGCGGGCGACAGGGCAATCTCCACCCAGTCATTGCGCGCATCGAAGTCACGCGCCATCTGGAGCTGGACCTCCACGTCCGCCATCTCGTCGCAGGGCCGCGAGATGTTCTGGTACGGCAGCGCCTTGCAGAGGAACTCGTTGCTGACCAGCGACACCATGACCAGGGACATGCCGCCCTGGTGCGCCTGCCGCAGCCACCCTTCCCAGGCCTGCTGGTGCGCGATGGTGTCCCAGCGCGGCCACTGGGTGTTGAGCTTGCTGCGCCCCAGGTGGAGGCCCGTGTCGCCCTCGGTGCCTTCAATCTTGCCGATGAACTCCGAGCCCACCGCGCCGCCCACGCCGAAGAGCGCCTTCAGGACGGGGTTGCCGCTCAGGTCCACGCCGCCCGTGTTGGGACAGAGATTGAGCAGGTTGCTCAAATCCATCCGGACCCGGGCATGGTCACTCTCCGGAAGACCGCCGTCACAGTCCGCCAGCGCTCCGGTGTAGCTGCCGTGAAACCAACCACCACCAAACGCCTCTTCCGCGAACATGTGGTGGTGAAGCTCCGCGAAGCCAGGCGCGGCCAGGGGCTGGGCGGTGTCCGCCACGGGCTCGGAGGGAGCCTCGGCCTCTTGAACAGGACCACACGCCAGACCCAACGCGAGCGGAACAAGCGCCAGGGCACCCCGGCTCCAAAGACGACCAGACATGAACATAGGGGGGAAATCCTTCTCGGAACACATGGCGGAGAGCGCCGCCTTCGCACGTATCAGGATACTCCCCGGACACTTCGCATTTCGAGTCACTGGATTACATCAGTTGCCGCTATGCGTCATAAGGCGATTCGAAGCGGAAACAGCGCGCGGCGGAAGTCGGACGCAACCACGCGTGCCGGAGTGGCCCGCCCCGCCATCACAGTGTCCCTGGGTGGGTCCGCCCTGTTGAGTGGTGGATAGAGTGGCGCGGGTGGTCACAGCCGGCTCCCGAATTCTCATGCCGTGTGATGCGCCTGCCTATCCTTGCGGGCGAAGGGGGCTGCGTGAGGCACACCGAGCTGCATGACCAGGAAGCACTCAGCACGATGGAGCGGATGTACATCCGGATGGTCCGAAAGAGCTTCGAGCCGGAACGGCTCGACACCGCCATCCGCTGGTGCCAGCGCTCGGTGGGTGCCCGGTGGATCCACTTCGCGAACCGCAATCTGTTGCATGTCAGGAGGTGGTCCGCCTGCTCCAGCGCGGAGGCACCCTCACCGGCGTCCACCCGGAGGGGACACGCAACAAGGGTTCAGACCCCTATACGCTGTTGCCCGCGCAGAGTGGCGTGGGCCGCATCATCCATCAGTCCCGCGCCACGGTGCTGCCCCTCTTCATCAACGGGCTCACCAACAGCCTCGTCCGCCAGTTCTCCGGAAACTTCCTGCGCACGGGCGAGCCCGTCGTCCTCGTGTTCGGCAAGCCGCTCGCCATGGAGGACCTGCTCGCACGGCCCGGAGGGACTCGCGTCTACAAACAAGTCTCCGAACGGCTGGTCACCACCATCACCGCGCTGGGTCAGGAGGAGCGCGCCGCGCGGGCCCGGCTCAACCGGGGCGCCTCCTCCGAGTGGGCACGTGAGAACTGAAAGGTGACCGGAGGCCCCTCTCCGAGGCACCATGAGGGCCTATGCACCTGGACGACTACACGCGATACGATGCCATCGGATTGGCGCAGTTGGTTCGTCAGAAGAAGGTCTCCGCCGAGGAGCTGCTTCGCGCCGCCCTCGAGGCCGTCTCCCGCGTCAATCCCAGACTCAACGCCGTCATCGACGTCCGGGAAGAGGACGCGCGGGCCGCGCTGAAGAAAGGACTTCCCGAGGGCCCCTTCACCGGAGTGCCCTTCCTCATCAAGGACCTGGCGCTGCATGCGGCGGGAGTCCCGATGGAGGTCGGGAGCCGGCTGGCGCGCGGGCTGGTGATTCCCCATGACACGGTGCTGATGGAGCGCTACCGCCGCGCGGGCCTGGTGATGATGGGCCGGACGAACACGCCGGAGCTGGGCAACAACGCGTCCACGGAGCCCGTGTCGCGAGGCCCCACGCGCAACCCCTGGGACTTGGGGCGGAGCCCGGGTGGGTCCAGTGGAGGCTCGGCGGCGGCGGTGGCCGCGGGCATCGTTCCGGTGGCGCATGGCAATGACGGTGGAGGCTCCCTGCGGGTTCCGGCGGCGCTCTGCGGCGTGTTTGGAATGAAGCCCACGCGAGGCCGCAACACCCTGGCGCCCGACGCGGGTGAGGCCATCAACGGCCTGGCCATCGAGCACGTGCTGACGCGCTCGGTCCGCGACAGCGCGGCGATGCTGGATGCCACGCACGGCCCCGCCGTGGGCGACCCTCATTTCGCGCCGCCCCCGGAGCGCCCCTTTCTAGAGGAGGTGCGCCGGGCACCAGGACGCCTGCGCATCGCCGTGTCTCGCAAGGCCGCCTCGGGTGTGCCGGTCAGCCCCGACAACGTCGCGGCCGTGGACGACGTGGCGCGGCTGTGCGCATCGCTGGGGCATGAGCTCGTCGAAGCGGCGCCCGTCTACGACGACGCGGCGCTCGTGGAGGCCATGATCACCGCCTGGAGCACCTATCAGGCGGCGACCGTGGAGATGGTGGCGCGGGTGATGGGGCGCACCGTGAGCCTCGACACGCTGGAGGCCACCACCTTGGCGGTGGTGGAGCATGGACGTTCCTTGAAGGCCACGGACCTCCAGAACGCCCTCTCCGTGTTCAACCAGGTCTGCCGCACGGTGGGCACGTTCTTCGTGGACCATGACGTGCTGCTGACGCCCACGGCCGCGACGCCTCCGTTCGAGTTGGGAGAGCTCAACGCCAACGTGCCCATGAGCGCGAGGGAGTGGTACCGGCACGCGTTCACCCGGATTCCCTTCACCGCGCTCTACAACGTGACGGGCCAGCCCGCGATGTCCGTCCCGCTGCACTGGAACGCGAAGGACCTGCCCATCGGAGTCCAGTTCGTCGGCCGCTTCGCGGACGAGGCCACGCTGTTCCGGCTCGCGGGTCAGCTCGAGGAGGCCCGTCCGTGGACGGTGCGCCGCCCGCCCGTGCATGCGGCGCGCGGAGATTGAAGCGCGAGGGTCCGCGTCGAGGCTACGTCAGGGGTGGCAGGTAGCGGCTGAAGCCATCCATGACGATGGACTCGATGCGGACCACGACCCTGTCCGGGCCCACTTCCATCCGGTCGAAGCTCTTACCGAAGTAGGACCAGTCCGCCTCCCGCGTCCGGGCCCGCAACGCGGCCCAGGGAATCAGCAAGGGCGGGTGGAAGGGGCGGAGCACGAACACGGCGGAGAGATAGAGCCCGTCCTCATCCGCCCCCACGGTGACCGAGCGCCGATAGTGGCTCAGGCCGACACGCACCGTGGTGCCTGAAAGGTTCAGATACGGCACGTCCCGCTTCGTCGCGTACCGCTGCCCGAGCCTGTGCCAGCCCCCAACCAGCGAGCTCACGGCCATCATTCCCACGAAGAGCACCACGAAGAGCACAATGGCTTGCCAGGACGACGTGGTGGGGGCGGCGAGGATGAGCATGGCCCCGGATGCTAGCAATAACCCGCGGAGTTCTTCATGCCCCGGCTCCGCTTTCCAATTCCATCATGTCGTGGGTCACCCAGCCCCGGAGGAGGTTCCGATGGGCGCCAGCCCGCGAAGAGGCCAGCGTCCGCCAGTGTCAGACAAATGGCGGGGAGCGAACGCCCGTCGCATGCGCCTTTGACGCCATGCACGCCACCGCCGCACGCTTCCGTGCAACCCCTCAACCGAGCGGAGAGCACATGATGCGCACAGTCCTTGGAGCACTGGCTGGGTTCGCGTTGGCAGCGGGCATCGGGGAAAAGACGCCTCAACCACAAGCCAGGCCCACTTCCACGAGCGCCCCAGCCCAGCTGGCCACTCCACATCCGGAGGGGGCGGCGCAATCGTGCAGGCCCATCACTGACGATGGGGCATCCATTGAGTTGCTGCTCAAGTCGATGTACACGCTCGACTGTGCTTTCGAATCGCGAAACTGCAACGGTGTGACTTGCAGGTTCACCTCCAACTGCTGCGCCCCGAGCGCCTGGGTCCGCGTCAACCAAGGCGACTGGAACCAGTTGCGTGACCAGGGAAAGCTCAGCGGCTTGCGCTACCAGATGATTCCCTGGAGCGGGAGCACCTATTCCGTGCTCTACAAGAGGATCAACGGCTCATCGATTGAGCTGATCACCCCCGGCGAGTTCCTCCCATAGAACGGGGCACGTCGTGCTTGAGGGGCCCTGTCTCAAGTCACGGGGGCAGGTAGCGACTGAAGCAAACGCCGTCAGCAATCGTAATCCGGTGGCGTTCCGCCATCCTCGATTCGCACGGGCGCGGGCCCGCCCTGCTTCGCCAGCGACTCCCCGCAGTCCAGCGCCGAGTCTCCCGTCAGCGAGCGATAGAGCACACACGACGCCCGCTCGACGAAGAACGCCTGCTTGGGCCAGTCCGGCCCTCTCGCCGCGAGGATGGCCACCGCGTAGTGGCCGCCGTCCGGCAGCCGCACCAGGCCGACCTCGTTGAGCACGTTGTAGCGGGAGTCGTCCGAGCAGCAGCCCGGCGGCAGCCACCCGCCCTTGTGCCGCAGCGTCGCGCGGACCTTGGGCGGCAGCATCGTCCCCAGCCAACCACCGCACCCCTCCCGTGGCGTCAGCTCCATCCACGCGAGCAGCCGCGCCGTGGACTTGGGCTTGAGCAGTTCACCTTTCCCAAGGCGATGCAGGAAGGACACCGCATCCGCCGCGCAGAAGTAGTTGTCATTCCCCATCACCTGCGGCGAGTTGGTGGCGCGCCTCGGCTTGCCGTAGTTCCACTTCGTCAGCGCGGTGTTCTTCACGTCCAATGAGCGAAGATAGTCATTGATGGCATCGGGCCCGCCCACCAGGTCGATGACGGCTCCGGAGGCCTCGTTGTCCGAGGTGCGGAAGACCTTCTCCGCCAGCGGCGTCACCTGGGACAACTCCGCCTTCTTCAGCGCCGCGGCCACCCAGAACACCTTCGCCGAACTCGCGGAGATGTGTGGCACCGTGTCGGCGCTGCCCGCGTACTCTCCTGTCCGCAGGTCCTTCACGGCGATGGAGATGTCCGCGCCTGGGGCCAACCGGATGGCCTCCACCGCCAACGCATCCACCACCGACTGGAGCGAGTCGCGCTTCGGCCCCGCGGCTGGAGGCTCGGAGGCCAGAGCCGCCCCCATCCAGAACCAGCACAGCACCACCGCCGTCATCCGTCGCATCAACGGCCTCCCTTGGTGTCTTGAAAGATGCCTTGCATGAGGCCCTCGAGGAACGCCCAGAAACTGATGGAGCCCTGCACTTCCATCGCGCGCCGCGCCTGCAAGCCGCGCCAGCACAGCCGGATGCACTCGCGCCGCAGCGCCGCCCGCTCATGCGCCAACGGAGCAAGCCTCGACGAGTGCTTCTTCAACTGCTCGACCAGGGCCTGGCCCCGCTCCATGGCCGCCCGGTAGTCGGACGACAAGGTGCCCTGTGCCTTCGCCCGGGCGATGGACTCTTCTTCCTCGGCCTCCAGTGCCTCGCGCCGCCCATCAAAGTGCCGGACCAGTTCCTCGGCCCGCTGATTGAACTTCAACAACGCCTCACGCCGCTCCGCCTCGGAGAGCCGCCCCTGAAGCTCCGCATCCTCGTCCCAGGCGCGCTGCTCCGCCTCCAGGTCCTTGCGAGCATTGAGCTCCTCGCGGTCCAGATGGGCATGTCGGCCCTCGATACGGTCCAGCTCGGAGCGGTCCAGTTCGAGGTTCCGGCTGCGCACATCCTCCATCCACGCGTGGAGGGTTGCCTGCTCCTTCTCGAGCCGCGCGCGCTCGTCATCCCCGCGCTCCACGCCCCCCTTGATGTCGGCCTCGAGCCGCGCGAGCCGCGTCTCCCACTGGGCCCGAGCCGCACGCGCCGCCTCCCACTCCTTCCTCCACCGGGTGAACTCCTGGACCGCTGTCTCCTTGTGAAACAGCGAGCGCGCCTGCGCGAGCCCCAGCCCGCCCACGAGCCCCACCCCCGCGAGCCACATGGGCGAGAAGACCACGCTGGGAATGAGGCCCAGGCCCGCCGCGATGAGCATGCCGCTGGCCAGGCCGCGCTCCGTCTGGTCCTCCCGAATTGTCACCCGCGGCGAGGGCATCGGCGGCGCGATGTAGCGCCCCAGCGCGCGCGCATGTGTCAGGGCCTTGCTGTCCTCGGCCTCCACCTCGGCCGCCGAGACAGGGGCGTCGGCGCGCACATCCACCGCGCGCACCTGCTCGGGCGCCGCCGACAGGAACGTCAACAGCGTCCCCGCCACGTACTCCCGCAGCGTCTCGTTCGACGAGGAACGCAGCGCTTGAAACAAGGGCGAGCGGTCTGGCGCGGCGAAGTCCCCACGGCGGAACAACAGACAGTCATCGCCGCCCCGGAACCGCTCCCAGAGCGATGGCTCGTGAGCCAGAGCGACCAGGGAGAGCCACACCACCCAGCCCGAGAAAGCGTCCAGTCGCGTGTCGAAGAAGCCCGTGTCGCGTCCGGGGTGCTGGTAGTTGGCGTGTCCCCGCTCGTGGCTCGCGCGTCCCTGCAACGTGGGCACACACATCCCATCGTAGTCGACGAGCCGCAGCCCTTCGTCCGTGACGAGGACATTGCCATGCTGGAGGTCGCCATGCGCGACACCCGCGCGGCGTAGCGCCATCAACAGGTCCAACCACTCGGCGGCGAGACAGAACAGCCGCTCCGGCTCGCTCCGGTGGCGCCCCACGTAGCGCTCCAGGCTCTCGCCCTGAATCCACTCCATCTTCACGATGGGCAGCCACCGCCCCCGGACATGGATGCCACGCGGGAGGAACGAGAAGTCCGCCATGTAAGGCAGACGGCTCTTCTCCAGGGTCCTCTCGATTTCGAGGTAACGCGACTGCAAGTCCCACGGATAGGGGCGCGTGAAGCAGCGCACCGCATAGGACTTCCCACCACACGTCACCTTGTAGATGGTCGCGAAGTTGCCCGCCCGTGGCCGAGGCAACCCCGCCATCGCGCCCGTTCCAGTCTCGACGACACCGCCGCGCAGCTCCTCGTCCGCGAAGGCCCGCGAGGGGTTCTGGAGCGCCGTCTGATAATCGCTGTCCGAGGGCAAGGACATGCCGTCACGCCCCCACGGTCAACCGGGCCAGGGTGACGTCATCATTGCGGATGACCTTGCTTGCGCGCAGGCCATCCACGAAGGGCTGGAAGCGCTCGTGCGGAGCCTCGGAGCCCCACGCGGGCAGGGCCAGCCAAGGGGTCCCTCCTCGCTCGTGTTCCGCCAGGAACCACTGCGCCAGCGCATCGGTCATGAGAAGCAGGAGGTCTCCCGGCCGCAAGTCACCCGACGCACGCCGCACGAAGTCTCCCACGCGGGAGTTGTGTCCCTCATGCGTGGACACGAGGAAGGGACGCGAGCCGAAGGCCGCCGCCTGCTCCAACGGGAACGCGCAGACGAGCCGCCCCTCGCGCACCTGGAACAAGCACGAGTCTCCCACCACGAGCGCCGTCCACGTCCCCACGCCCTGCCCCGGCCGGGGCGACTGCGCACAGCGCACTCCCAACAGCGTGGCGAAGGCGCCCTCGCGAAGCTTCTCCTGCGCATACCAGGGGAGCTCGCGCGTCTCGGTATCGGAGCGCCACCGGCGCTGAAGGCCTGGCAGCGATTCGAGCAGAGCGGGCGGCTCGCCCATCTTCCCCGCCACGTACTCGCGGGCCAGCAACCGGGCCCACTGTCCGGAGAAGAGGCTCTCGGTGGCCCCATCGGCGACCGCCACCCGCAGCGTGTCGCCCTCCAGCGTGGAGGAGCGCTCGGACGCCCACGCGTCCTCGTTCTCGGAGGGCGCGTGCCCTGCCTTCTGAACGCTCACGACCTCGAGTTCGATTCGCACGTTGGCGCCCTTTCGAGGTGGGTCAGCGCAGGTTGGCGGGGCGGGTCCCGATGTTCAGGAACTTGATGAGCGACACGATGTCCGCGTTGAAGGTGAAGGCGCGGGCACCGTCGCGCACGGCGTGCCCTTCCTCTCGCGCGGCGTCGCGCATCCCCGGCGTGAGCGGACTGGAGAGGTCGAAGAGCAGCCGCGCGTGCGCATCCGGCAACAGCACCTCCGCGTCGGGGAACTGGATGGGCTGCGCCGGGATGGAGGACAGATGCACGTTGAGCAGCAGCACCGCGCCGTCCTCGCCGCGCACCGAGCGCAACGCCGACGCGGCCGACGTCGGGTCTCCATCCGTGGGCTGCCCGTCGGAGATGTTCACCACGATGGGTGGGAAGCTCTCCGGGTGCTGACGCATCCAGCCCCCCACCAGCTCCGTGGCG
Source organism: Myxococcus stipitatus (assembly GCF_037414475.1). The sequence goes on from NZ_CP147913.1 coordinate 377,083, forward strand.
TGCCCGAGCACCTGGCACATCGGCGTGGGCCCGTGCGCCTTCGGCTCGAACCAGATGGGGAAGCGGACCTTCTCGCGCACCAGCCCGCCGAACCCATCCTCGCGCTCGCGCATGCGCTCCTCCAGGCGCGCGGGGCCGTGGCCAATCTCGCTGATGGGGACCAGCCCCCGCCCCGCCAGCGGGCCGGAGAAGGCAGGCGCGACGTGCTCGCCGTACCCGAGCACCCCCAGGTGGAAGTAGTCCCGGATGCCATCCTCGCGGGCGCAGCGCACCACCAGGTTCTGGAGCAGGCGGTTGGTGACGTCCGCCACGCCTTCGGCCTTCTTGCGGGTGCCGCCCGGGCCACCGAAGGGCTCGTCCATGGAGCCGGACTGGTCCACCAGGATGAGGATGCACGCGGGCTGGGTGCGACTGATTTCCGCCGAGTAGGCCATGGTCCCGGGGACCATATTCCATTCACTCGGAGGGAATCGATGCGGGTGTACCGAGGCCCGCGCACTCCGCCGCGAGGGACCCTCCACGCGGCGGAGCACGGGTGCGTCACTTCACGCGACTACTTGCCCATCTCGGCGACGTAGGCGCCGGCGATCTTCGAGAACTTGAGCGCGTGGGTGGCCATGTTGGGGGGGTTGGAGCGGGCAAGCGTGTCGTTCACCGTGTGGATGTACGGGTTGCCCTGGCTGACGACGGCCTCATGCGGGATGGACGCCGCGAAGCCCGCGTTCGTCCACGACGCATGGTCCGAGCACGCGTAGCCGCACGTCGTGTTCGTATAGGTGACACCCGGCACGTAGGTGGTGATGAGGTTGCGGATGAACGTGTTCTGCGTGGCGTTGGTGTAGTCGGTGACGATGCCTACGTCGGCCGTGCTGCCCTTGTAGTTGGTCATGTCGAGTTGGAGCACGCCCACCACGTTGATGCCGTTGTTGCGGTGGTAGGTGGCGATCTCCTTCGAGCCGCGCAGGCCCACCTCCTCCGCCGCGTAGCCAATGAACTTGATGGTGCGCTGCGGCCGGTAGTCGCAGGCCACCATCGCCCGGATGACCTCCGTGAAGGAGGCGATGCCGGAGGCGTTGTCATCGGCGCCCGGTGCGGTGGAACCCGAGGACGTGGAGTCCAGGTGGCCACCCACCACGACCACCTCGTTGGGGAACGTGCTGCCCGTGACGGTGAGGACGACGGACGGCTGCGCCCACGCCGCGTGGGTGAACAGCGTCGCGGCCATGTCGGTGCGGCCAGACGCCAGGGTCGCCCAGTGCGAGCGCAGCCAGTTCGCCGCGTTCACGCCCGACGTGGACGTGTAGTAGCGCGTCGTGTACGCCGCCATCGAGGTGATGGTGCTGCGCACGTTGGGCTCCGTCACCGCGCCGACCATGCAGTTGGCGGCGGTGGGGTTGGTCAACGTGTACAGCGCCGGCCCGAGAGTCTCCACGCGCGGCTCCGGCGCGGGCACCAGCGACTTCTCGGCCTCGTCCAGGCTCTCGTAGGTGACGAAGCCCGCGCAGCGGTTGAACTTCTCGTGCATCACGTGCGCGATGCTCTCCAGTTGAGACTCGCGTACCGGAATCACCGTCACGTCGTCCTTCGCCAGCGAGGCGGCGGGCATGGCCCAACCTTCCCTCGCGAAGGCCTCCGCGACAGGCGCCAGGGCATCGGAGCCCAGCGAAATCCACAGCTCTCGGTCATCGGCCCCAGCGAAGGCCGCGGTGGGGCTCATCAAAAACAGGGCAAACGGAATCAACCGCTTCATGAGCAGCGCTCCTCGGTGTGTGGGTGGTGCGTCGCGGATCACCGCGGCCAGCCGCATGACGCGGCCTCCGCGCGTGGTCCCGACGCCGTGCACACCGGGTGGCGCGCCCGTCGTCGGGGACGGACCGGCACTTTCGGCTTATCAGGCAAAAGCCGACAACTCATCCCACCCCGAAACCCCTACCGGAAGTGTTCAGCATCCGACAGATGTGGAGCGGCGAGCGGCCGCGCGTCCATGAAACAACACCGCTTCGTCCCGTGGGTCCGGACTCACTCGCCCGGCATCGAGGCGAGGACGTTGGACGCGGGGCGCACGGTGACGGGCTCATTGCCGGACTCCGCGAGACTCGCCTCGGTGCGCACCATCGGCAGGCCGTGGGGCTGCTCGCGCAAGAAGGCCATGAGCTTCTCGCGGACGATGCAGCGCAGTTCGAAGGCCTTGCCCGCGTCGGACGCGCTCACCAGCGCGCGCAGCTTCATCGTGCGCTCGGACAGGTCCGTCACCTGGAGCGCGTGCACCTTGCCGTCCCACAAGCCCCGGGACTCGTGCTCCAGCACGCGCTTGAGCTCCGCGCGCACCGCGGGCACGTCGGTGCGGAAGTCCACGTAGAGCTCCGCCGTGCCCATGATGTCGGGCGACACCTTGCTCCAGTTCTGGAAGGGCTTCTCCAGGAAGTGGCCCATGGGAATCACCAGCCGCCGCAAGTCCCAGACCTTCACCACGACGTAGGTGAGGGTGATCTCCTCCACCCAGCCCCACTCGTTCTCCACGATGACGGTGTCGCCAATGCGGATGGGCTGGGTGATGGAGAGCTGGATGCCAGCCAGCAGCGTGGAGATGGACTTCTGCGCCGCCAGGCCGATGAAGAGGCCCGCGATGCCGGCGGAGGCCAGGAGCGACACGCCCACGTTGCGCACCGCCTCGAACTGAAGGAGCAGCAAGGACGCGCTGATGAGCACCACCGCCACTTCAATCACCCGGCGCAGCACCGCCAGCTGCGTGCGCAGGCCTCGCGCCCGGCCCACGTTGCCGCCCTGCTCCTCTCGCGCCACCGTCTGTTCGACGAAGCGCGCGGCCAGCTTCACGAAGCGCAGGAGGAACCACGCCATCGCGCAGAGGCCCACCGAGCGCGCCGCCAGCTCCACCAACTGCTTCGCCGAGGGCGGCAGCTTCAGCGCCCACAGGCCCGTGGCCACCAACACGACGAAGAGCAGGTAGCGCAGCGGCCCCCGCGCGGAGGCCGCGAGCTGGTCATCCCAGCCCGACTTCGTCAGCGCCGTGGCCCGGTCCACCACCCGCATCACCAGCCACTCCAGGCCCCGGCCCAACAACCACGCCCCCACCACCAACACCCCCAACCCCGCCCACTGCCACAGCTCCAATCCCCACCACGCCGAGTCCATCCCCGGCAGGGACAGCGAGGCCCCCTCCTCGGGAGCCTCGGCGGGCGCGGCGGACAACAACGGCGGCAGGGGGATGGAACGGACCATGTCTGAAGACCTCTCGCGGTGGGCGCCCAGAAGCCGTCCACCACGCGCCTCCCTCTCGCGGGTGTCCCCCTCGGGCAGATAGTTTGAGGTCAAAGCCACTATCGGGACAGGATGATCGGGTCCAGCAACTTCTCCATGCGGAAGGGCGCTCCAGTCCCCGGGGCGTCGTCCCGCCGACACCCAAGGGAGGCGCCGCTCAGCCGGCGCGACGCCCCCACTCGGCGTGTCACTTCGTTCCGGGGTGATGCGGCTCAGTCGTCCCGGACAGGGCTCTGCCTGAGCACGAGCAGACGAACCTCCGTCATGTCCTCGATGGCGTACTTCACGCCCTCGCGGCCCAGCCCGGAGCTCTTCACGCCGCCATAGGGCATGGTGTCGACGCGGAAGCTCGGCACGTCCCCCACCACCACGCCGCCCACCTCCAGCTCGTCCCAGGCCCGCATGGCGCGGGACAGGTCATTGGTGAAGAGCCCCGCCTGAAGGCCGAAGCGTCCCGCGTTCACCCGGCGAAGGGCCTCGGGGAAGGACTCGAAGGACTCGAGCAGCACCACCGGTCCGAAGGCCTCCTCGGTGTGGAGCGGCTCGTTCGCGGGGACACCCTCGAGCACGGTGGCCTCGAGCAGCGCGCCCTGGCGTCCACCGCCCGTCAGCACACGGGCGCCCCGCGCCACCGCGCTCTGAATCCATCCTTCGAGCCGTCGTGCCGCGGGCTCGTCAATCATGGGCCCCAGCGTGGTGGCTTCGTCGCGGGGATTGCCCGCGCGAAGGGCCTTGGCGCGGGCCACGAGCTTCTCCTTGAGCGCCTCGTAGTGCGTGGTGTGCACCAGCACGCGCTGCACGGAGATGCAGCTCTGCCCCGACTGGAAGAAGGCCCCGAGCGCCACGCGGTCCGCGACCACCTCCAGCGGCGCGCCGGGCTCCTTGTCCACGACACACGCCGCGTTGCCGCCCAGCTCCAGCACCACCTTCTTGCGCCCCGCGCGGGCCTTGAGCTCCCAACCCACCTTCTCCGAGCCGGTGAAGGACAGGAGCTTGAGCCGCTCGTCCTCGATGAGCGGGCCGATGTCCGCGAGCCTCGGCGTGACGACGGAGAACGCGCCCTCGGGCAGGTTCGTCTCCGCGAGCACCTCCGCGAGCACCATCGCGCTCACGGGCGTGCGGTCCGACGGCTTGAGGATGAAGGGGCAGCCCGCGGCGATGGCGGGGGCCACCTTGTGGGCCACCAGGTTGAGCGGGAAGTTGAACGGAGTGATGAGGGACACGGGCCCCACCGGCACGCGTCGGGTGAAGCCCCGGTAGCCCTCGGCGCGGGGGGAGACCTCCAGGTTGAGCACCTCGCCTCCGCCGCGCACGGCCTCCTCGGCGGCGGCCTTGAAGGTCTCGATGAGGCGGGTGACTTCGCCACGTGCGTCGCGCAGCGGCTTGCCCGCCTCGATGCAGAGAATCCGGGCGAGCTCCTCCGCCCGCTCCCGGAAGCGGCGCACGCAGTGCTCCAGCACCGCCTGGCGGGCATGGGGCGGCAGCTTGCGCATGGGCTCGGTGGCGCGCACGGCGGCGGCGATGGCCTCCTCCACGTCCGCCGCGCTCGACAGCGCGACACGCGTCACCACCTCACCGGAGAACTTGTCGACGACGGGCAGGTCCCCGTTGGGACGCCGGGGCCGGTTGGCCAGGTAGAACGGATAGCTATCAGCCAACATGGTGGGCCTCCTCTTCCTTCTCTCCCACGCCCAGCGCGCGGGTGTTGTCCGAGTAGTCAATGGGCAGGTCGATGACGTGCACGCCGCCCGACTCGAGGCAGCGCGCGAGCGTGGCGCCGAACTCCGACGCGCTGGTGGGACGGTGCCCCTTGGCGCCGTAGGCCTCCGCGTAGCGGACGAAGTCGGGGTTGCCCAGCGTCATGCCGAAGTCCGGCAGGCCCATCTCGCCCTGCTTCCAGCGAATCATCCCGTAGCCGTCGTCGCGCACGACGATGACCGTCAGGTCCAACCCCAGGCGCACCGCCGTCTCCAGCTCCTGCGAGTTCATCATGAACCCACCGTCGCCACAGACCGCCACCACCTTGCGGCGCGGGTGCACGAGCTTGGCGGCAATGGCGGACGGCAGCCCCGCGCCCATCGTCGCGAGCGCGTTGTCGAGCAGCAGCGTGTTGGGCTTGCGCGTCCGGTAGTAGCGGGCGAACCACAGCTTGTACATGCCGTTGTCCAGGCAGACGATGCCGTCGTCCGGGAGCGCGCGCCGCACCTCCGCCACCAGCCGCGCGGGGTAGATGGGGAAGCGGTCATCCGCGAAGCCGCGCTGAAGCTGCGCCTCCAGGCCGGCCCTCGCCTTGTCGAACGGCGTGAAGTCCCAGTGGCCGCGCCCCTCCAGGCCTTGGGTGATTCGCCACACCGCGTTCGCGATGTCGCCCGTCACCTCCAGCTTCGGGAAGTAGACCGGGTCCACCTCCGCCGAGGAGAAGTTGAGGTGCACCACCGCGCGCTTGTCGTCGCGCATGACGAAGGGAGGCTTCTCGATGACGTCGTGGCCCACGTTGATGATGCAGTCAGACTCCTCGATGGCGCGGTGGACGAAGTCTCCGTCCGTCAACGCGGCGGTGCCCATCCACAACGGGTGGGACTCGTCCACCACGCCCTTGCCCATCTGCGTGCTGGAGAAGGGAATGCCCACCCGGTCCACGAGGACGCGGAGCATCTCCGAGGTGAGCTTCCGGTTGGCGCCCGCGCCAATCATCAAGAGGGGCCGCTTCGCGGAGGCGATGGTCTCCACGGCCTGCGCGATGGAGCCCTCGTCGGCCACGGGCCTGCGCCACGCGCTGGGCGCCAGGAGCGGCGCCTCGGTGGACTCGCGCGCCACGTCCTCGGGCAGCTCCAGATGGGTGGCCCCGGGGCGCTCCTCCTCCGCGCGACGGAAGGCCTCGCGCACGGCCGAGGGGACGTGCTCCGCCGAAACCAGGGTGCGCGTCAGCTTGGTGAGCGGCCGCATCATCCCGACCACGTCGACAATCTGGAAGTGGCCCTGCTTGCTCACCTTGATGGGCTTCTGCCCGGTGAGCATCACCATGGGCATGGCGCCCAGCTGAGCGTAGGCCGCGGGCGTGACGAGGTTGGTGGCCCCTGGCCCCAGCGTCGCCAGGCTCACGCCCGCGCGCCCCGTCAGCCGGCCCCACGTCGCCGCCATGAAGCCCGCCGCCTGCTCATGACGCGTGACGACCAGGCGCAGGCTGGAGGAACGCATCGACTCCAGCAGGTCCAGGTTCTCTTCTCCGGGGAGCCCGAAGACGTACCGAACACCCTCGGCCTCCAGTGCCTTGACGAACAGGTCCGACGCTTTCATGCGGTCCTTCCTTTGCGAGACGCCGACACCGCATGTTCTACGCGCGGGGGGTCGATTCGCGCATTCGTTTGTTCGCATGATGTCGATAGATGCCATCTATGATGGCCCCATGGAGCTCCGGCACCTGCGCTACTTCACCGCCGTGGCGGACACGCTGCACTTCGGGCGGGCCGCCCGGCGAGTCCACGTGTCCCAGCCCACGCTGTCCCAGCAGATTCGCCAGCTGGAGGAGGAGCTCGGCACGCCCCTGTTCGAGCGCGCGCGCACGGGCGTCCGGCTGACCCAGGCTGGAGAGCTGTTTCGCAGCTACGCCTCGCGAGCGCTGGAAGACGTGGACGCGGGGCGAGTGGCCGTGGGGGCGCTCCGGGGGCTGGCGACGGGCGCTTTGCGCGTGGGCTATCCGCCCAGCATGAGAGGCCTCGTGGTGCCTGCGTTGGCGGCGGTGCTGCGGCGGCATCCGGGTCTCGCGTTGAGCGCGGAGGAGGCCGTGGTGCGCAAGCTGGAGCGGCGGCTGGCGGATGGAAAGCTGGACGTGGGGTTGGGCTACGCACCGGCCCGCTCACCAGACCTGGACACCGAGGCCGTGTTCGACAGCCGGCTCGCGCTCGTCGTGCCGCGGAGCCATGCGCTCGCGGGCGCCGAGAGCGTGGGGGCGCGGCAGCTCACCAACGAACGCTTCGCCCTGCTCGCCCCAGGACTGCGCGCGCGCTCGCGCGTGGATGCGTACTTCGCGACGCTCCGGCTGTCACCGCACATCGCGCTGGAATCCAACGCGGTCGCGACGGTGCTGGCCATCGTTCGCGCCGGGCTCGCCGTGACGGTGCTCCCCGAGCCGCGCCTCGCCGACGTGGAGCGCCTGGTCGTGAAGCGATTGTCCCCGGCTCCACGCTCGGAGCTCGCCGCCCTCTTGTGGCGCAAGGGTGCGCCTCGCGCGCCCGCCGCGGAGCTGTTCGCCTCCGAGGTGCGCGCACGCTCTCAGGCGTCCGACGACTGAGGCCCCCCCACACAACCTGGGCGTTGACTGCCTCACCATCATGGCTATCCTCAACGAGTTGGTTGAACATCGCGCGGAATGGTCCGTGCCGGTCCACCCACTCCCGAGGGACGATGAGAATCACGCTGAGCAGTGTGTTCGTCGATGACCAGGCCAAGGCGCAGAAGTTCTACACGGAGGTGTTGGGCTTCGTGACGAAGGTGGACATGCCCCTGGGCGGTGGCGCGCGGTGGTTGACCGTCGTGTCGCCGGACGACCCCGAAGGTGTGCAGCTGCTGCTCGAGCCCAACCAGCATCCCGCGGCGACCACCTTTCAGAAGGCCATCTTCGCCGACGGCATCCCCGCCACGTCGTTCAACACCGCGGACATCCAGAAGGACTACGAGCGGATGAGCGCGCTGGGCGTGGTGTTCCGGCAGAAGCCCACGCCCGCGGGCCCCGTCCTCACCGCGCTCTTCGAGGACACCTGCGGCAACCTCATCTCCATGCACCAGCTGCTCTGAGGCCCCCATGCTGACCGACGCCCAGCTCCAGCGATTCATCGAGGAAGGCTTCGTGAAGCTCGAAGGCGCCTTCCCTCGAGAGCTCGCGGACACCGCGCGCGACATCCTCTGGCGCGACACCGGCTTCTCGCCGGAAGACGCGTCGACCTGGACGAGGCCCGTGGTCCGGCTGGGCGAATATACCCAGGAGCCCTTCCGGCAGGCAGCCAACACCCCCAGGCTTCGGGCCGCGTTCGACCAGCTCGTCGGACCGGGCCGGTGGCAGCCCCGCATGAGCCTGGGCTCGTTCCCCGTGCGCTTCCCCAGCGCGGAGAACCCCGGTGACGACGGCTGGCACGTCGACGCCAGCTTCCCACCCGAGGGCGGCACGGGCTCGTTCTTCGAGTGGCGCGTCAACATCGCCTCGCGAGGCCGCGTGCTCTTGATGCTGTTCCTCTTCTCAGACGTCGGGGAGGACGACGCGCCCACGCGCATCCGCGCCGGCTCACATCTCGACGTCGCGCGGCTCCTGGCCCCCGAGGGTGAGCGGGGCCTGTCCTTCATGGAGCTGGCCTCCCGGCTCGAGTCCACCGCGTCCCGGCCACAGGCCCTGGCCACGGGTGAAGCGGGCACCGTCTATCTGTGCCATCCCTTCCTGGTCCACGCCGCGCAGCCACATCGAGGCACCCGGCCCCGGTTCATGGCCCAGCCCCCGCTCTTCCCCGCCTCCGCACAGGAGGACAGCTCCCCCGTCATGGCGGCGATTCGAAGAGCGCTCGGCTCCACGCCTGGGTCCTGAACAGGGAGCGTGGAGCAGTGCCCCCCTCGGGCCCACTCCACGCTCCCCAGGATTCCCAGCAGCAACAACTCCATCCCGGGCCTGGGCAATGGGGTGTGGGGCAGCGAGATGGCCGGGACGGGTCCTTCATCCCCTGGACACCCGCGCCCTCCAGGTGGCGCATTTCCCGCCAGGGGGCGCCGACATTCCATCTGGGCGCCGCCACCTCGCGCACCCCGAGTCGTTTGAACTCAACCGGGCGTGACGTCCAGCATCGCGCTGCGGATGCTCAGGTCCAGTTGACTCTGGAGCACGCGGAGCAGGCTCGTCAGCTCGTGGCTGTCCTCGCCCAGCCGGGCCGCCAGCCGCGCGCGCACGTCCAGGCGGAGCTGCTCGCGGAACTGCGCCAGCCACCGCTTCACCGTGGAGCGGTCCACCTGATAGGCGCGGGCAATCTGCGCGGTCCCCATTCCCTCCACCAGGTGCAGGCGCAAGAGCGTGCGCGCCCTCGGCTCCAGCGCCCGCAGGGCCTCCTGGAAGGACGCCGTGAAGTCCTCGCGGTAGTTCTCCTGGATGAACCGCTGGTCCGCGTCCACCTGCGGCACGCTGCTCTCCGCGAGCTTGGCGTCATCCAGATCCAGCGAAATCTTGCGCTCCCGCATCAGGTTCAGCGCGGTGCGCAGCGCGGCGACCCGCAGCCACGACACCAGGGAGCCCTGTCCCCCGTAGTCCAAGATTCTGGGAGCCCGTTCACCGCTGGGCAGGAAGAGCTTCACCCGCAATAGCTGGAGGGCCTCATCCACCACGGTGAGTTCCAGGCCTCGGTGGATGAGCGCCTTGCGGAGCAAAGGTGTGTAGCGCGACTCGAAGTCAGCGAGGGCCTGTTCATCACCTTGTGCGCAGGCCTGCGCGAAGGCCACATCCGCCTCATGCTCTGTGCCACTCATCTTCTTGACCGCCCCCGTTGGGTATATTCGTTGTCCCGTCATGGACTGCATCGAGACGCGACAACTCTTCGCCTTCGCACAGGGTGAACTGGACGCCGAAGCGACGCACCAGATGGAGAAGCATCTTGATTCCTGCGCGTCCTGTCGAGCACTCGTGGCGGAAGCAGCTCGGGACGAGAATCCGGCCTCGAATCCATCCCTGTCCCCTCCTAACACTCCCCTCCCACAGCCGCCCTGGATTGAGCGAGGCGCCCTGCTGGGCCGCTACGTGGTCCTCGAGCGCATCGGCTCTGGAGGCATGGGTGTGGTCCATGCGGCGTATGACCCGGAGCTGGACCGCCGCGTCGCCCTCAAGCTGATTCGCATCGACTCGACGAACCCCGTCCACCTCGAGCGGGCCCAGGCCCGGCTGCTGCGCGAAGCCCAGGCCACCGCCCGCGTCATCCACCCCAACGTCATCACCATCCACGACGTGGGGCACTTCGGGGAGAACGTCTTCCTGGCCATGGAGCTGGTGGACGGGGCCACGCTGCGCGCCCACATCCGGCGCAACAAGGCACGCGCGCCCTGGAGGGAGACGCTGGCGCTGTTCGTCCAGGCGGGCCGGGGGCTCGCCGCCGCGCATGCGCAGGGACTGGTCCACCGGGACTTCAAGCCGGACAACGTGCTCGTCGGAAAGGACGGGCGCGCGCGCATCACCGACTTCGGCCTGGCGCGCATCGTCGAGGGGCTCGACGACACGCCCACGCCTCCCGGCACCAAGTCCACCTCCCGCCGCTCCGAGTGGCTCACGCGCTCAGACATCGTGCTCGGGACTCCGGCGTACATGTCCCCGGAGCAGAAGCGGGGCGAGCCCTCCGACGCCCGCAGCGACCAGTACAGCTTCTGCGTCGCGCTCTACGAGGCGCTCTACGGCAAGCGGCCCGTCATCGACAGCCCGACGGCGCGGGACACCTCGGGCACGGCGTCTCCCGTCGTGGGCGTCAAACCGCCCCCCGGCACGGACGTCCCGGCGTGGATTCATCAGGTATTGCTTCAAGGGCTCGCCGCGTCGCCCGACGCGCGGCACGAGTCCATGGAGGCCCTGCTGCGCCGGCTCAGCCACGCGCCGGGAGAGAAGTGGCGCCGCGGAGCACTCGCGGCCGGAGCGGGACTGCTCTTCCTCGCCGGCGGCGCGGCGCTGCATCGCTCCACGTCCGGGGACCCGTGCGCGGGCAGCGAACAGGCGCTCTCCGGCGTCTGGGACGACACGCGCAAGAGCGCGGCCAAGGCCAGCTTCACGCGCAGCGCCCTGCCCTACGCGCCCGGGGTCTGGACCGAGGTGGAGCGAACCCTGGATGGGTACTCGCGGGCCTGGGTCTCCGCCAGCCATGAGGCGTGTGTCGCCACCCGCGTGAAAGGCCAGCAGACCGAGCGGCTCCTCGAGCGCCGGGTCATCTGCCTGGACCAGCGGCTCAAGGACCTGGGCGCCGTGGCGGACATGCTGACGGGCGCGGACACGCAGGTCATCCAGAACGCGCCACGGCTGGTGCACTCACTGGAGAACCTGTCCGTCTGCGAGAACCTGACCGCGCTGGCCGCTCCGGAGCCGCCCCCCTCCGACGACGTGAGCCAGAAGCGCATGGAGGCCGTGCGCGCGCAGCGGGCCCAGGTCCGCGCCAGGCTCAACGCGGGACAGGTCGCCCCCGCGCTCGAGCTCGCGAACGTGGCCGCCCGCGAAGCCCACGCTATCGGCTACGGCCCGCTGGAGGCGGAGGTGTTGGACCTGGTCGCGGAGTCACAGGGAAACAACCTGGCCTACCGCGACGCCATCAAGACGCTGCACCAGGCCATCCAGGTGGCCACCGCCAGCCGACATGATCGCCAGGTCGCCAAGTGCTGGGCGGACATGATCCGGCTGGTGAGCCACACGGGGCCGGAGGTGGACCCGGACGGCGCGGTGCCCGGCCACGCCGAAGCGGCCTTGAAGCGCCTGGGCGGTGATGCCCACATCGAGGCCCGCTACTTCCGCAACCTCGCCAGCCTGTACCGCAAGCGCGGGCGGAAGGAAGAAGCGCTGGCCGCGAGCCAACGCGCGGTGGAGCTGGCCCGGAGCATCTACACCAACAACGAGCCGGAGCTCGGCACCGCGCTGCTCACCATGGGCCACGTGCTCTACGAGTTCTCCCGCTTCGAGGAGGCGCTGCGCTACCTGCACGAAGCGGAGACCATCTACCGCAAGACCTACGGCCCCGCGCATCCCTACCTGGCGACGGTGCTGTCGAACATCGCCGTCTTCAGCGTCCAGTTGGGCGACTTCTCCGCGGCGATGAAGCATGGGCGCGAGGCGCTCGCCATCAACCTGCGCGTCTACGGAGAGGACAGCGAGCCGGTGGCCAGCGGCCACTTCAACCTGGGCGGCTTCCAGCGCGAGCAGGCGCATCACGAGGACGCCCTCCTCCACTACACGCAATCGGTCCGCATCCGGGAGAAGGTGCAGCCCGGCTCGCTCGACCTGGCCCAATCGCACTCCCGCCTGGGCCTGACGCTGGTGTCCCTGGGACGCATCCAGGAGGCCCTGCCCCATCACGAGCGAGCCCTCGCCATCCTGGTGGCGAAGCTGGGCCCGCAGCACCCCAAGGTGGGAATCGAGCTGGCGAGGATGGGCCATCACCACCTGGGCCTCGCTCAGCCCCGCAAGGCCGTCCCACTGCTGGAGCGCGCCATCACCCTCCTGGAGCGGCCCCATCCAGACGCCAACCCCGGGGAGTTGGCCGATGCCCGCTTCACATTGGCGCGTGCGCTCGAGAAGGAACCGGGCGACCTTCCTCGAGCCATCGCGCTGGCCAAGGCCGCGAGGAGCCACCTTCAAGACGCGGGCAAGTCCCAGCTCGAGGCGCTCCAGGAAGTGGAGCGGTGGCTGGCCGCGCATCACGCCTCGGGGGCTCGATAGTCGGCCCGGCCTCGCTGCTCTATCCTCCCGGCCATGAGCCCGTACGACGTGAACCCGGTGAGCAGCACCGCGCAGCTCGCGAGCATCATCGACCTGCAACGCAAGAACCTGAAGCAGACGCTCGGCGCTGAGGAGATGCGCGACCAGGGCTTCGTCACGGTGGAGCACGAATTGCCGGTGCTGGAGCGGATGCACGCCCTGGCCCCCAGCATCGTGGCCCGGCACGGCGAGGACGTGGTGGCCTACGCCTTGTCGATGCCGCGCGAGTGCCGCGCGATGCTGCCCGTGCTCGTCCCCATGTTCGACCTGCTGGACCGGCTGGAGTACCAGGGGCGCGCGATGAAGGACCTGCGCTTCTACGTCATGGGGCAGATCTGCGTCGACAAGGCCCACCGCGGCAAGGGCCTCGTCGAGCAGCTCTATGACAAGCACCGCGAGGTGTTCCGGGAGCGCTTCGACCTGCTCGTCACCGAGGTCTCCCTGCGCAACACCCGCTCCCTGCGTGTCCACGAGCGCGTGGGCTTCAAGACGGTGCACACCTACCGCGACGCGACGGACGACTGGGCCGTCATCGCCTGGGATTGGAGCCCTCCGGCCCGCTAGCGGCTACCACCAGCCCGAGCACGTCCGCGTGCTCGAGTTGCACAGCCGGATGAGGAAGCGCTTGACGTCGCGATAGCTGCCATTCCAGGCCAGGTTGTAGACGCGCCCATCCGCGTTGCCCTGGAGATAGGAGCCCGCGGAGTACCTGCCGGTGTCCCAGGTGCCTCGGTAGTAACCGCCCCCCGTGGCGTACCAGGTCTTGCACACCTCGGCCGTCTTGCCTCCCGGGGCCCGCAAGGTCGTGCATGCGCGAGCCAGCTCCGGGTCCACGGCCTCTTGTTGGAAATCTTCTGTAACGGATTGGGACCCGGCGACACTCGCCGCGGCCAGAATGCCTGCGAGGACTTGAAACATGGCTTGCGCTCCTGCCCGCGAAGGGCCGTTCAGCCGGACCGGCTGTGGGGAGCAGCCAAGCTGGCCGTGGGGGCGCAGGCCGGCAACGCGCACGGGAGGCTCAAGGGGGTTACGCCACGGGGCGGGGGCCCCGCCCCGTCGTCGGAGCAATCCCGGCCGTCTGTCATTGGCCCGCCCTCTCGGGCCGGGGCTTCCAGGCGATATCCCGGTTCTCCCTCCCACCCACTACCACCCAGCGTTCCAGTGCGCGGGGACCTCCGGGACTCCACGTATGGACCCGCACCGCGCCTGTCTGAAGAGCCGCGTGCGCCGACCGCGGAGCTCGAGGGTTTTCTTGAATGCAAGGGGGGGAGCATCCGTCCACCGTGGCAATGCCCCCATTGAGGCAATTGTCGCGTATAAGATGCTTTGGTAGAGGACCGTCGTACGAAGCACCTCCATTTCCCCACCAACATGGTTTTTTCCGTCCACCACTGGGCCGCGTGGGCTCCTGGGCTCGTCGGGCAGGAGGCCTGGAGGGCCTGGCTCTCCGAGCCATTTCCTCTCCCGGCCGAGGGCACCCCGCCCTTGACCGAGATGCCGGCGATGATGCGCCGCCGAGTGGACCGGTTGGGACGAATCGCGCTGCAGGCCACGTATACGTGTCACGGCGACGCGCCCGCGTGTCCCCTGGTGTTCGCGTCGCGGTACGGTGACATGCGCCGCTCGGTGGAGCTGCTGGAGCAACTGGCCCAGGGCGACGCGCTGTCCCCCACGTCCTTCAGCCTGTCGGTGCACAACGCCATTGGCGCGCTGTATTCCATTGCCCGGGGCGACTTGACGGCGCAGAGCGCGGTGGCGGCCGGAGCGGAGACGGTGGAGGCCGCCTTCGTCGAGGCCTGCGGCCTGTTGGGCGAAGGCGCGCCCGAGGTCCTGGTCGTCGTCTACGACGAGCCACGCCCGGTGCCCTTCGAGCACTTCCCCGAGCAGGTGGCGCTTCCCCACGCCTGGGCTTGCAGCGTGAGGCCCGCGGGGCAAGGCCCCACGTATCGGCTCTCGTGTGGCGCGGCCTCGGGTGAATCGCGGTCCGCGGCGGCCCCGCTGCCGGAGGAGCTCGCCGTGCTGCGCTTCCTCGCCACCGACGCGGCGAGCTTCGAGCACCCGGTCGGCTCCCGGGTCTGGCGGTGGCGGCGCGATGCTTGAGCGGCTCGACTACGCCTGGCGCGTGCTGGCGACGGGCTTCTGCTTCGCCACCTTCGGGCTGGGGGGGCTGGCGCTGCGCATCTTCTACTTCCCGCTGCTGTCGCTGCTCGTGCGCCACAAGCCGCGCCGCACGCGGCTGGCGCGCCTGGCCGTCCACCACTCGTTCCGCTTCTTCATCGAGCTGATGCGCGTGTGCGGGGTGCTGAGCTACCGGGTGGAGGGCGTGGAGAAGCTGTCGCGCGCGGGGCTGCTCATCCTGGCCAACCACCCGACGCTCATCGACGTGGTGTTCCTCATCTCGCTGGTGCCCAACGCGGACTGCGTCGTCAAGGCGAGCCTGGCCAACAACCCCTTCACCCGCGGCCCCATCGAGGCCACCGGCTACCTGTGCAACGACTCGGGGCCGGAGCTGGTCAAGGCCTGCATCGCGTCCGTGAAGGCGGGCAACAACCTCATCATCTTCCCGGAGGGCACGCGCACGCCCGTCTCGGGCCCCATGAAGCTGCAGCGAGGCGCGGCCAACATCGCGGTGCGCGGCCCGTGCGACATCACCCCCGTCACCATCGAGTGCAAGCCCCTGAGCCTCACCAAGGGGCTGCCCTGGTGGCGGGTCCCCCCCTCGAAGATGAACTTCACCATCGTGGTTCGCGACGACATCCCCGTCTCGTCGTTGGTCGAAGAGGCGCAGGGAGAAGCCCTCGCGGCCCGTCACCTCACCGAACGATTGCACACCTACTTCTCCACGGAGACACAACGCCATGCAGGCGCTTGAGCAGGAAATCACGAAGCTGGTCATCGAGACGCTGAATCTCGAGGACCTCACGCCGTCGGACATCGACCCGATAGCCCCGCTGTTCGTCGAGGGGCTGGGGCTCGACTCCATTGATGCCTTGGAGCTTGGCCTCGCGCTCCAGAAGACCTATGGGGTTGCCCTGGCGAGCGATTCCACGGAGAACCGCCGTCACTTCGCCAGCGTGCGTGCCCTCGCGACCTTCGTGAGCACCCACCGCAAGGCCTGAGCACCCGCACCACCCATTCGAGGGGGAGATTCACATGACCAAGACCGAGCTCTACGAAAACCTGCGCACGCTCCTGCAGGACACGTTCGACATCGACCCGGCCCGCATCACCCCCGAGGCGCGGCTTCGGGATGACCTGGACATCGACAGCATCGACGCGGTGGACCTGCTCGTGAAGCTCAAGCCCGTCACGGGCAAGCGCGTCCCGCCGGAGGTCTTCAAGTCCGTGCGCACCATCCAGGACGTCGTCGACGCCCTGCACGGCCTGCTCGACGAATCCGTGGCGGCGTGAAGCACCTGCGTCCAGCGCTGCTCGCCGTGCTGAGCCTGGCGTACCCGCTGCTCGTGTACAGCGGGCTGGGCCGGTTCGAGCCTCGCTGGATGGCGCTCCCCCTGGTGGGCATGGCCGTCATCCGCGCCGTGGCCACCCGCGAGCGCGTCTGGCTGGTCACCGCCGCGGGCGCGCTGGTGCTCGCGGGCGCCAGCATGCTCGGCAACCACGCCCTTCCGCTGAAGCTCTATCCGGTCCTCGTGAACGCGATGCTGCTCTCCGTCTTCGCCACCAGCCTCGTGTACCCGCCCAGCGTCATCGAGCGCCTGGCCCGGCTGCGCGAGCCGGAGCTCCCACCGTCCGGCGTGGCCTACACGCGCAAGGTGACGCAGGTGTGGTGTGGCTTCTTCGTGCTCAACGGCGGCATCGCGCTGGCCACGGCGGTGTGGGGCAGCGACGCGGCGTGGGCGCTGTACAATGGGCTCATCTCCTACGGGCTGATGGGCCTGCTCTTCGCCGGAGAGTGGCTGGTGCGCCGGCGCGTGAGGGCAGGCCACGCCCATGGTTGAGCGCATCGCCATCGAACACCTCCTGGCGCGAGCACGGCCCCCCCGCTTCCCGGTGGCGCTGCGCGACGGCGTCACGCTGGGCTTCGAGGACCTCGAGGCGCGGGCCGCGGGTTGGCGAGCGGCCTTCTCCGCACACGCGGGCCGCAGGTGGGCGCTCTACTTCGAGGACACCTTCGAGTTCGCCGCCGCGCTGCTGGGGGCCTGGCACGCCTGCAAGTGTGTCTATCTGCCGTCGGACGCCCAGCCCGCGACGCTGGAGCGGCTTCGGCTCGAGGTGGACGGCTTCGCGGGGGATGTGCCCGCCGCGTATGCGCCCCTCGCGTTTCAAGCAGGCCCCCAGGGCGCATGGAGTCCGCTGGTCTCACAGGTGAAGAGCCTGGTGGTCTACACCTCGGGCTCGAGCGGAGAGCCCGCCGCCATCGTCAAGCACCTGGGCCAGCTCACCCGCGAGGTCGACACGCTCGCGGACCTGTTCGACGCGCGGCTCGGTGACGGGGCCCGTGTCCTGGCCACCGTCTCGCACCAGCACATCTACGGCCTCCTGTTCCGGGTGCTCTGGCCGCTGACGTCGGGCCGCCCCTTCCTCGCGCGGAGCCTGCCATACCCCGAGGAGTTCCTGGCCTCGCTGGAGGAAGGTCCGGCCGCGCTCGTCGCGAGCCCCGCGCACCTCAAGCGGCTGCCAGAGCCCCTCGACTGGGCACGGGGGCGTCCTCATCTTCGCGCCGTGTTCTCCTCGGGCGGGCCCTTGCCCACGGAGGCCCTGCACGCCTGCCGCGCCCTCTTGGGACAGGCCCCGGTCGAGGTCTACGGAAGCTCCGAGACGGGCGGCATCGCCTGGCGCCAGCGCGCGCACGACGACATGCAAGGCTGGACCGTGATGCCCGGCATCCAGGTCCAACTGATGGATGAAGCGCTGGCCGTCCGCTCCCCGCACCTTCCCGATGACGGGTGGTTCCAGACCGCGGACCGGGCCCGGCTCCAGCCCCAGGGGTTCGAGCTGCTGGGACGCAAGGACCGGCTCCTGAAGCTGGAGGAGAAGCGAGTCTCGCTGAGCGCCATGGAGCGGGCCCTGGTGGAGTGCGGGCTTCTGCGTGAGGCGCGCGTGGTGCCGCTGCCCGAGGGCCTGCGGCTGACGCTGGCGGTGGTCGGCGTTCCCACCGAGGCCGGGGCGAAGCTCCTCGCCGAGGGGGGGAAGCGGGCGGTGAACCAGGCCTTGCGGGAACAGCTCGCGCGGGAGTTCGAGCCCAGTGTCCTTCCCCGCCGATTCCGGTATCTGGAGGCGATGCCAGTCAACAGCCAGGGCAAATCCACCGAGGCGGCCCTCACCGCGCTCTTCGACTCCCGCCGGCCACCCTCGCGGGTGCTGGAGCACACCGCGGAGCGGGCGGTGTTGAGCGTGGAGACGCCCGCGAGCCTGCCGCAGTTCAAGGGCCACTTCCCCGAGAAGCCCATCCTGCCCGGCGTGGCGCAAATCGAGTGGGCCATCCAATGGGGACGAGAGCTCTTCGCGCCGCCGCCCCAGTTCCTGCGGATGGAGGTGGTGAAGTTCCAGCAGCTCATCGTCCCCGGGACGCTCCTCACCGTGGAGCTCACCTGGACGCAGGCCAAGGGCAGCCTCCACTTCAAGTACACCTCCGCGACCGGCACCCACGGCAGCGGCCGTATTCTGTTCGGCGAGGTCCAGGGATGAAGGTCTGCGCGGTGATTCCAGTCTACAACCACGGCGAGGCCGTGGGCGCGGTGGTGCATGCGGTGCGTGGGCACGGACTTCCGTGTGTCCTCGTGGATGATGGCAGCGAACCCGGCTGCGCCCAGGTGCTGGACACGCTGGCCCAGGAGGACCGCTCGGGCATCCAGTTGGTGCGGCTGCCCCAGAACGAAGGCAAGGGCGGGGCGATGATGGCGGGCCTTCGCGCGGCCCACGCCTCGGGTTTCAGCCACGCGCTGCAGATTGATGCCGACGGGCAGCACGACACCGGGGACATCCCCCGCTTCGTCGAGCTGGCATCGGCGTCTCCCACCACGCTCATCTGCGGCACGCCCGTCTACGACGAGTCCGTGCCCAAGGGCCGGCTGTACGGCCGCTACGCCACGCACATCTGGGTGTGGATCAACACGCTGTCACTGGCCATCCGCGATTCCATGTGTGGCTTCCGCGTGTATCCGCTCGAGCCCACGCTGGCGCTCATCAACTCGGTGCGCATCGGCAAGCGGATGGACTTCGACGTGGAGGTCCTGGTGCGGCTGTACTGGCGGGGGATGCGCGTGCACAACCAGCCCACGCGGGTGCGCTACCCCACCGACGGCATCTCCCACTTCGATGTGCTCTGGGACAACGTGCGCATCTCCGGCATGCACGCGAAGCTCTTCTTCGGGATGCTGGCGCGGCTGCCCCTGCTCCTGTGGCGGAAGGTCGCCGCATGAAGGCACCGCACTGGGCGCAGATGGGCGAGAGCACGTTCGTGCTCGGCATCTGGCTCTTGTACTGGGTCCACCGACTGCTGGGGCGCTGGCCGTTCCGCCTCTGCGTGTACCCGGTTGTCCTGGTGCACTGGCTGGCCCGTCCGCTCGTGCGGCAGGCGTCGCTGCAATATCTCTCCCGGGTGCAGGAGGCCACCGGCGCGCTGGGACGCACACCCGGACGGCTGGACAGCCTGCGCCACATGTTCAGCTTCGCGGAGACCATGCTCGACAAGCTGCTGGCCGTCAGCGGCAAGTACCGCTTCGAGCAGGTCCACACCGAGGGGCGCGAACAGTTCTACGACGTGGCGAAGCAAGGCAAGGGCGGCATCATCGTCACCGCGCACATGGGTTGTCTGGAGCTGTGCCGCGCCATGGCCGAAAAGCGCGGCGAGGTGAAGCTCCACATCCTGGTGCACACCCGCCACGCGGAGCAGTTCAACCGCCTGCTCAAGCGGCTCAATCCCCACAGCGAGTTCCAACTGGTGGAGGTCACCGACCTGGGGCCGGGGACGGCGGTGGCCCTGGAGAAGTACGTGGCCGCCGGTGAGTACGTGGTGATTGCAGGCGACCGCGTGCCGGTGAATGCCAGCCAGACGGTGACGGTGGACTTCCTGGGGCATCCAGCCGCCTTCCCCGTGGGCCCCTACGTGCTCGCGTCGCTGTTCAAGTGCCCGCTGTACCTCCTGGGCTGCATCCACGAGGGCGGCGGCTACACCATCCACTTCGAGTGCCTGTCCGAGCACGTCGTGCTGCCCCGAGGGCAGCGCGTGGCCGCGCTCACGGGCCATGTCCAACAGTATGCCGAGCGGGTGACGGCGCTCGTGAAGCGCTCGCCGTTCGATTGGTTCAACTTCTTCCCCTTCTGGGATCAGGCGAATGTCTCCGCCAGGAATCAAGAGTGAGCGCGCGGTCCGGTTCGATGGGAGCCGGCTCGCCATTGAAGATGTGTCCTCGCTGTCGCGCCGTGAGCGTGAGGCCGAGTTGGGCACCACGCCCGACTTCCGCCAGCGCATCACCCGCGGCGCGGAGTTCCTGGACCGGCTGCTGGCCGAGGACGGGAACATCTACGGCGTGACGACGGGGTACGGCGATTCGTGCACCGTCTCCATTCCGCCGGAGCTGGTGGCCGAGCTGCCGCACCACCTCTACACGTACCACGGCATCGGCGCGGGCCGGTTCCTCACGCCCGAGGAGACCCGCGCGGTGCTGGCCACGCGGCTGGCCTCGCTGACGCAGGGCGTGTCGGGCGTGGGGCTGGGGCTGCTCACCCAGCTCGAGCAGCTCCTGCGGCTCGACATCCTCCCGCTCATCCCGGCCGAGGGCTCCGTGGGCGCCAGCGGTGACCTGACGCCCCTGTCCTATGTGGCGGCGGTGCTCTGCGGCGAGCGAGAGGTGTGGCACCGCGGCGAGCGGAGGCCCGCGGCGGAGGTGCTGGCCCAGCACGGCCTCAAGCCCTTGAAGCTGCGGCCCAAGGAAGGCCTGGCCATCATGAACGGCACGTCGGTGATGACGGCGCTGGCGTGCCTGGCCTGGGAGCGCGCGGAGTACCTGAGCCGGCTGGCCACGCGCCTCACCGCCTTCAACGTGGTGGCGAGCGCCGGCAACGCGCACCACTTCGACGAGGCACTGTTCGCCCTCAAGCCCCACGTGGGCCAGCAGCGCGTGGCCGCGCGTCTGCGCCAGGACCTGGCCACCGAGCGCCCCAGCCGCAACGAGCAGCGCTTGCAGGACCGCTACTCCCTGCGCTGCGCGCCACATGTCGTCGGCGTGCTCGAGGACGCCCTGCCCTTCTTCCGCGCGCAAATCGAGAACGAGCTCAACAGCGCCAACGACAACCCGCTCATCGACCCGGACAGCGAGCGGGTGCTGCATGGCGGCCACTTCTACGGCGGCCATATCGCCTTCGCGATGGACGGACTGAAGAACGCCGTGGCCAACGTCGCGGACCTCCTGGACCGGCAGTTGGCGCTGCTCGTGGACACTCGCTACAACCACGGGCTGCCGTCCAACCTCTCTGGCGCCACGGGCCCGCGCGCGGCCATCAACCACGGCCTCAAGGCGGTGCAGATCAGCGTCTCCGCGTGGACGGCGGAGGCCCTCAAGCAGACGATGCCCGCGTCCGTCTTCTCCCGCTCCACCGAGTGCCACAACCAGGACAAGGTGAGCATGGGCACCATCGCCGCGCGTGACTGCCTGCGAGTGCTGGAGCTCTCCGAGCAGGTAGTGGCCGCCATGCTCATCGCCGCGCGGCAGGGCGTCACGCTGCGCCGCCGCGTCGCTCAAGAAACAACCCTGTCGCCGTCTCTTGCGACAATGCAGGCGGACCTGGAGCAGCGCATCCCGTTGGTGGTGGAGGACCGGGCGTTGGACAAGGAGCTGCAAGGACTGCTGGGCGCCATCCGCGCCCGTGAATGGAGGCTCTATGAAGCCTGAGCTCCACCACGAAATCGAGCTGACCCCACCCTTCCATGACATCGACCTGATGGAGGTCGTCTGGCATGGGCACTACGTGAAGTACCTGGAGCTGGCGCGCTGCGCGCTGCTCGCGAAGTTCGACTACGACTACCCGCAGATGCTCGCGTCCGGCTTCGCGTGGCCCGTGGTGGACATGCGGTTGAAGTACGTGCAGCCCGCGCTCTACGGGAAGACGCTGAAGATTCGCGCCGAAATCACCGAGTGGGAGAACCGGCTGCGCATCGACTACCTCATCCGGGACGCCGCCACGGGCCGCAAGGTGAACCAGGCCCACACCATCCAGGTCGCCGTGTCGCTGGCCACCAAGGAACTGCAGTACGTCTGTCCGCCGGTGCTCTGGCAGCGGCTGGGGGTGAAGCCCGAATGAAGCGCGTGCTCTTGCTCGTGATGCTGCTGGCGGGAATGACGGCCAGCGCCCAGGACATGGTGACGCAGGTCCGCGCCCGGCTGGCGGACGTGCCCCTCTTGCGCGGCGGCTTCGAGCAGAAGAAGACCGTGTCGGGCTTCAAGAAGCCCCTCGTCTCGCGCGGGGTGTTCCTCCTGGCCCGCGAGAAGGGCGTCCTCTGGGACACGCAGACGCCCTTCGCGTCGACGCTCACCCTCACGCGCAAGTCGCTGAGCGCGCAGCAGGGCTCGGGAGCGGCGGCCTACCATCTGGACGCGAGCAAGGAGCCTGGGCTCGCGGCGGTGAACGAGGTGATGTTCGCGCTGCTGTCCGGGGATGTCGCGGCGCTGTCCAAGCGCTTCCGTGTCGAGGGCGCGCTCACGGGCACGGAGGGTTGGAAGCTGACCCTCACGCCGACGGACGCGGGCCTGGCGCGTGTCTTCCGCGTCATCCAGTTGGAAGGTGACAAGTACGTGCGTCAGGTCCGGCTGGAAGAGGCTCGCGGCGACATGAGCGTCATCCAGTTCGACCAACTGGCCCAGACGCCGCCCCCCAATGAAGCGGAGGCCCAGCGCCTTGCGAAGTAAGTGGGCCATCCTCTGGTTGTTGGTGGTGCTCGCCGTCGGTGTGCACCAGGTGAGGTTCTGGCTCTCCGCAAGGCTGGATACCGACGTCCTCGCGCTCCTGCCCGAGGATGAGCAGGCCCCCGAGGTGGGCGCCGCCACGCGCAAGCTCGCGGATGGAGCCAGCCGGGAGTTGGTGTTGCTCGTGGGTGCGCCGGACTGGGAAGCCGCTCAGCGCGCGGCGGATGTGGCTCGCGAGGCGCTGTCTCGGGACGCGTCGCTCCTGAAGCCCTCCGCCCTGGATGCGTCGTCGTTCGACACGGCGCTGGAGCTGTATCGCCCCTATCGCGACCGGCTGCTCACGCCCGCGCAGCGCGAGTGGCTGACGCGCGCCACCGCGGACGAATTGGGCGGCACCGCGCTGATGAAGCTCTACCAGCCCGCGGGCCCCCGGCTGACGAACTGGGAGGCGGACCCGCTGGGGCTGTGGCCTGACTGGTGGGCGGCACGTGCGGCCGAGAGCACCGCGCGTCCGCGCGATGGACGGCTGTGGCTGTCCGGCGAGGGCCGCGAGTGGGTGCTCCTGGCCTTCCACAGCCAGGTCTCCGCCTTCGCGCTGGGCGCGGATGGGCACATCACCCGCGCCGTGGAGCGCGCGCGGGAGGCCGTGACGGCGGCGGTGCCTGGAAGCCGGGTGGTGGCCGCGGGTGTGCCGCTGTACGCGGAGTCGGCCGCGTCTCAGGCCAGCGATGAGATGTCCACCATTGGCACCGGCTCCATGCTGGCGGTGCTGCTGCTCGTCTGGCTCACCTTCCGCTCGATGCGCCCCATCGTCATGGTGGGTGCGTCGCTGGTCATCGGCTGCGCGGTGGCGCTCAGCGTCACGGCCCTGGTCTTCGACCGCGTCCATCTGCTCACGCTCGTCTTCGGCTCCAGCCTGGTCGGCGTCGCGGAGGACTACGGCTTCCACTACTTCGCCTCACGCCAGGGCAAACCTCCGGAGGAGCGCGGCTCCGTCATGCGCGGCCTGCTGCCGGGCATGGTGATGGCGCTGCTCACCAGCGTGGTGGCCTACCTCGCGTTGGGCGTGGCGCCCTTCCCCGGGCTCCGGCAGATGGCGCTGTTCTCCGCCGCGGGCCTCGTGGGTGCGTTCCTCACGGTGGTATGTTGGTTCCCCCACTTGGACACCGGCGCGCTGCCGGTGACGGCCTTCGCGCAGCGCTTCGCGACGTCGCTGGCGCGCTGGCCCCGCTTCGCCTCCACCCGGACCTGGTGGGTGGGGACGGCCGTGCTCACGCTCTTCACCCTCGGCGGCCTGTGGCGCCTGAAGACGCGCGATGACGTGCGCCAGCTCCAGGGCGCTCCGGCCCACCTCATCGCCGATCAGCGCGAGCTGGGACGCCTGCTGGGGCTACCCAGTCCCGCCCAGTTCTTCCTCGTGGGAGGACAGGACGACGAGCAGGTGCTGGAGCGCGAGACGAAGCTCAAGGCGCGGCTGGACGCGCTCGTCACGGACCGGAAGCTCGCGGGCTATCGCGCCGTGTCGGACTGGTTGCCCAGCGCCGAGCAGCAGCGCGCCGATGCCCGACTGAGTGAACGCGCGGAAGCCCAGGCGGTAGCGGCGGTGGCCGTGGCCACGGGCGAAGCGCCCACTCGCGCGAGCTTCGCCGAAGGCGTGCTGACGCCAGAGCAACTGCTCGCCAGTCCCGCGGCGGCGGCCATCCGGCAGCAATGGCTGGGCATGTTGGGAGACCAGCACTTCAGCATCGTCATGCTGCGCGGACTGAATGACCCGTCGCTGCTCCCGCACCTGGCCGATGCCGCTCAGGGCCTGGAGGGCGTGCGCTGGGTGGACAAGACACAGGAGATATCCGGGCTCCTGGAGCGCTACCGCAAGCTCATGGGTGGGCTCATCGTGCTGGGTTATGTCGCGGTGCTGCTCCTGCTGGTGACGCGCTTCAAGCGCCAGGCGTGGCGCGCGTGGCTGCCCACGGTGGTGGGCACGCTCTTCACCCTGGCCGTCTTCGGATGGGTGGGTGAGCCGCTCCAGCTCTTCAGCGTCCTGGGCCTGATGCTCCTGCTGGGCATGGGCGTGGACTACGGAATCTTCATGCTGGAGCACCCGGGAGACGGCTCCGCGTGGCTCGCGGTGGCGCTCGCGGGCGTGAGCACGCTCCTCTCGTTTGGACTTCTGGGGCTCTCGGCCACTCCGGCCCTGCGCTCCTTTGGACTCACCATGCTGCTGGGCGAGGTGGCCATCTGGCTGCTGACCCCCTGCTGCAGACTGCCTCCGGGCAAGGACGTGTCGTGAAGGTAGAGAAGACTGAAGTCGTCATCATCGGCGCGGGACCCTCCGGTTCGGTGGCCGCGGGCATCCTGCGCAAACAAGGCCGTCAGGTGTTGATCCTGGAGCGCGAGCAGTTTCCTCGCTTCTCCATCGGCGAGAGCCTGCTCCCTCAGAGCATGCAGTACATCGAGGAAGCGGGAATGCTGCAGGACATCGTCGAGGCGGGCTTCCAGTACAAGAACGGCGCGTCCTTCGTGCGCGGCGACAAGACCACGGACTTCGACTTCCGTGAGAAGTTCTCGCCAGGCTGGGGGACCACGTACCAGGTGCAGCGTGCGCACTTCGACCACGTGCTGGCGCTCGCCGCCGAGCGCAAGGGCGCCACGCTGCGCTTCCGCCACACCGTCGAGTCCGTCGACGTCACGGGCGCCACCCCCGAGCTGACCGTGCGCTCACCCGAGGGCGAGATGTACCGTGTCCAAGCCCGCTTCCTGCTCGACGCAAGCGGCTTCGGCCGCGTGCTGCCCCGGCTGCTCGCGTTGGAGACACCCTCGGCCTTCCCGGTGCGCGGAGCCCTCTTCACCCACGTGGAGGACCGCGTGGCTCCGGGCACGTTCGACCGGAACAAGATTCGCATCACCACGCATCCCCAGCACGTGCACGTCTGGTACTGGACCATCCCCTTCTCCAACGGCCGCTGCTCGTTGGGCGTGGTGGCCAAGCGCGAGTTCCTGGAGCAGTTCCAGGGCACGGAGACCGAGCGCCTCAAGGCCATCGTCGCGGAGGACCCGTCGCTGTCCAAGCTGCTCAAGGACGCGGTCTGGGACACGCCCGCGCGCGCCATCACCGGCTACGCGGCGAACGTGAAGTCCCTGTGGGGCAACGGCTTCGCGCTCCTGGGCAACGCGGGTGAGTTCCTGGACCCGGTGTTCTCCTCGGGGGTCACCATCGCCGTGAAGTCCGCGAGCCTCGCGGCCCAGTGCATCGGCCGCGCGTTCGCGGGTGAGACGGTGGACTGGGAGCGCGACTACGCGGTGCCACTCAAGGCCGGCGTGGACACGTTCCGCACCTTCGTCGAGTCCTGGTACGCCGGCGGCTTCCAGGACGTCATCTTCCACCCCAACTCCTCGGTGGAGATTCGGAAGATGATCTCCTCCATCCTCGCGGGCTACGCCTGGGACAAGGAGAACCCCTTCGTGGCCGACAGCAAGCGCCGCCTCGGGGTGCTCGAGAAGCTGTGCGCGCCCTGATTGCCAGCCTGGCCCTGCTCGGGCTTGCCTCCTGCACCACCCCGGCTCCACGCAAGATGGCGCCGGAGGTGGTGTTGCCATCGCTCGCGCTGGCGCCGTCGGCCTTCGGTGGCAGCGTGAGCCTGTCGCAACAGCTGAGCTTCGCGCACGAGATGGACCCCGGCGGTCCCCGTTCGCTGGAGGCCCTGGTAGAGATCGACGCGTCGGCGCTGCGGCTGGCCGGGTTCGCGTTGAGCCAGCGGGTCATCACCCTCCAGTGGGACGGGGAGAAGCTGGAGGAGGAGCGCGACGCGCGGGTGCCCGCGCAGTTCCAATCCCGGACCGTGCTGCGGGATATCCAGCTCGTCTACTGGCCGGCCTCCACCGTGCGTGCGGCCCTGCCCGAGGGATGGACGCTGGAGGAGTCCCCGGGACAGCGCGTGCTGCGCCAGGGGGACAAGGAATGGCTGTCGGTGCGCTATGCTGGCCAACCTCCTTGGGTGGGCCGCGCGGAGCTGGTCAACCTGGCGGAGCACTACCGGCTGACCATCGAGTCACGCCTCTCGGAGGAATGAGCGCATGTCTCCGCCCGTCTTCTTGAACCACCTGGGCTTGGTGTGTGCCCTGGGCGTGGGCCGGACCGAGGTCGCCGAGGCCCTCTTCGGTGGCAAGCCCACGGGCGTGGCCCCGAGCCCCGACTTCGCGGACCGCACCCTCCATGTCGGACACGTCACCGCGCCGCTCGTCACCACGGACGCGCTACCGGTGCCGCTGCGCAGCCGCAACAACGCCCTGCTCCTCACCGCGCTGGAGCAGCTCCGCCCCCAGGTGGATGACGCTCTCCGGCGCCATGGCCCGGAGCGGGTGGCCGTGGTGCTGGGCACCAGCACCTCCGGCATCGGTGAGAGCGAGGCCGCCATCGTCGCGCGCGCGGCCACGGGACAGCTCCCAGAGCACTTCGACGTGCGGCAGCAGGAGCTGGGCTCTCCCGCGCTGGCCCTGAACCATGTGCTGGGCACGCTGGGGCCTTCGTTCGTCATCTCCACCGCGTGCTCCTCCAGCGCCAAGGCCCTGGCCACCGCCGCGCGGCTGCTGCGCACGGGGATGGCCGACGCCGTCATCACCGGGGGCGCGGACGCGCTGTGCCGCTTCACCGTCGCGGGCTTCTCGTCACTCGACTCGGTGAGCGACGCACGCTGCAACCCGATGAGTGTCCACCGCCGGGGCATCAACATCGGCGAGGCCTCCGCCCTGTTCTTGATGACCCGCGAGCCAGGGCCGGTGCGCCTCGCGGGTTGGGGCGAGTCCTCCGACGCCCACCACCTCTCCGCCCCCGAGCCGGGAGGCCGAGGCGCAATCATCGCCATGCGGACAGCCGTGGAGCGCGCGGGCATCACCGCGGGCGACGTGGGCTACGTCAACCTGCATGGCACCGCGACGCCCCAGAACGACGCGATGGAGAGCCGCGCGGTGCAGGCGCTGCTGGGCGACCACGTGCCGTGCAGCTCCACCAAACCGCTCACCGGACACACGTTGGGCGCGGCGGGGGCCTTGGAGGCCGCGTTGTGCTGGCTCACCCTCACGGACGATGCGCGCGGGCGGCTGCCGCCCCACTGGTGGGATGGCGAGGCGGACCCGTCACTGCCCGCCCTATCCCTGGTGAAACCAGGAACGGCGCTGGGAAAGCCTCCGCGCTATGTCCTGAGCAACTCGTTCGCCTTCGGCGGCAGCAACGCCGCGCTCCTTTTGGGAAGGGCCTGATGCGCACGCCCATCACCTTCGACATCTCCGAGATTGTCCCCCACGCCGACCGCATGCGGCTCATCGACCGCGCGGTGGAGGGAGACGAAGAGAGCCTCGTCGCCGAGGTGACGATTCGCGAGGACTGCCTGTTCCAGGAGTCCGGCGCCGTGGGCGGCTGGGTGGGCGTCGAGTTCATGGCGCAGGCCATCGCGGCATACGCGGGCTGGCGGCAGCGGCTGCGCGGGGAGCCCCAGCCCCTGGGCTTCCTGCTGGGCACCCGCAAGTACGAGTGCAGCCGGCCCACGTTCAAGGTGGGCGAGCACCTGCGCATCGAGGTCCGCCGGCAGTTCTGGACGGACAACGGGATGAGCCAGTTCGACTGCACCCTGGGGATTGGCGGTGAGACGGTGGCCTCGGCGGCGCTGACGGTGTTCCAGCCTCCGGCCTCGTTCGACGTGACGAAGGTGGGCAAGGATGAGTGAGAAGACGGTACTGGTGACGGGCTCGAGCCGAGGCATCGGCCGCGCCATTGCCCTGCGGTTGGCGAAGGATGGCTTCGACGTGGTGGTGCACTGCCGCTCGAAGGTGGAGGAGGCGGAGGCCGTGGCCGCGCAGGTCCGCGAGCAGGGCCGCGCCTCCCGCGTGTTGCGCTTCGACGTGGCCGACCGCGCGGAGACGGAGAAGGTCCTCGCCGCGGACCTGGAGGCGCACGGCTGCTACTACGGCGTGGTGTGCAACGCGGGCATCGCCCGGGACAACGCCTTCCCCGCCATGCCGGCCGAGGACTGGGACGCGGTCATCCACACCAACCTGGACGCGTTCTACAACGTGCTCAATCCCCTCAGCATGCCGCTGGTCCGGCGGCGCAAGCCCGGCCGCATCGTCACGCTGGCCTCCGTGTCCGGACTCATCGGGAACCGGGGCCAGGTGAACTACAGCGCGGCGAAGGCGGGCATCATCGGCGCGACGAAGGCGCTGGCGGTGGAGCTGGCCAGCCGGGGCATCACCGTGAACTGCGTGGCGCCTGGGCTCATCGACACGGAGATGGTGGAGCCCCACGTCGTCGAAGAGGCGCTGAAGATGATTCCGGCCCGGCGCATGGGCAAGCCCGAGGAGGTCGCCGCCGCGGTGAGCTTCCTGATGAGCGAGGACGCGGGTTACGTCACGCGGCAGGTCATTTCGGTGAACGGGGGACTGTTCGGATGAAGCGGGTCGTCGTCACGGGTGTGGGTGCCCTGAGTCCGCTGGGCCATGACTGGGCCCAGGTGGAGGCTCGGCTGAAGTCGCTGCGCAATGCCGTGCAGGTCATCGAGGACTGGAAGCAATACGACGGGCTCAATACCCAGGTGGGAGCTCCCGCCGCGCCCTTCGTGCTGCCGCCCCAGACGTACTCGCGCAAGACGATGCGCGGCATGGGCCGGGTGGCGGTGCTGGCCACGCGCGCCAGTGAGCTCGCGCTCGTGGACGCGGGGCTCCTGGGAGACCCGCTGCTGTCGAGCGGGAAGATGGGCGTGTCCTACGGCTCGTCCACGGGCTCGCCGCCCGCCATCGCCGACTTCGGCCGGATGCTGATGGCGAAGACCACCGAGGGCATCACCGCCACCTCCTACGTGCGGTCCATGTCCCATACGGCCGCGGTGAACATCGGCGTGTTCTTCGGCCTCACCGGCCGCATCATCACCACGTCGAGCGCGTGCACCTCCGGCAGCCAGGGCATCGGCTACGCCTACGAAGCCATCAAGATGGGTCGGCAGGTGGCGATGCTCGCCGGAGGCGCCGAGGAGCTGGATGCCACGGGCGCCGCGGTGTTCGACACCCTCTTCGCCACCAGCACGAAGAACAACGCCACCCCCGAATTGACGCCCCGCCCCTTCCACTCGCAGCGCGACGGCCTGGTGCTGGGCGAAGGCGCGTGCACGCTGGTGCTGGAGGAGCTGGAGCACGCCCGGGCCCGGGGCGCGCGCATCTACGCGGAGCTGGTGGGCTACGGCACCAACAGCGATGGGCGCCACATCACCCAGCCCCACTCGGAGACCATGGCCCAGGCCATGCGGCTGGCGCTGGAGGACGCGGCGCTGGAGCCGGGCGTGGTGGCGTACGTGAATGCCCATGGCACGGCCACCGACACCGGCGACGTCGCGGAGAGCGCCGCCACGCACCAGGTGTTCGGTGAGCGGATGCCCATCTCCTCGCTCAAGAGCTACATGGGCCACACGCTGGGCGCATGCGGCGCGCTGGAGGCGTGGATGACCATCGAGATGATGCGGCACGACTGGTTCGCGCCCACGCTGCACCTGGATGCGGCCTCCGTGGACCCGCGCTGCGCCCCGCTGGACTACCTGATGGGCGCTGGACGAAGAATCGAGACCGAAGTCGTCATGTCCAACAACTTCGCCTTCGGCGGCATCAACACATCGTTGATCTTCCGCCGGTGGCACTGACGGAGCACTCCATGAAGAAGCCCCTGTTGCTGTCGCTGCTCGCGCTCACGGTGTCCACCCCGGCCCTGGCGCGGGACACCGTGTACATGATTCCGCTCAGCTCGGTCCTGGAGATGCCGCAGGCCAAGGACAAGTTGGACGGCTCGGTGAAGTTCTACCTGGCGGGCGCGAAGACGCCCTCCGTCCAGGAGGAGCTGGGCTCCGAGGTCTCCAACAAGAAGACCAACGGCGTGGGCAAGTCGGACGAGGAGGGCTGCCGGTGGGCCACCCTGTCGGCGCTGATTTCGCTCCAGGAAGGCGCCAAGAAGCGCGGCGCCAACGCCGTGGTCAACATCGTCAGCTATTACAAGAAGAACGAGCTGCAGAACGCCACGGAGATCGAGTGCCACGCCGGCTCGTTCGTCGTGGGTGTCACGCTCAAGGGGACCTACGCGAAGGTCGCCGGCAAGAGCGCCGCGAAGTAGCACTTCGCCCCTGGGCGGATGAGGCAGGCATGGCGCCGCTTCATCCGCCGGGGCGTCCGGTGACTACGCTTCCTCGCCGTAGTAGCGCTGGAGGTAGCGGTCACACAGCTCCAGGTATTCGTCGCTCGTCATGTCGAGCGCGAAGACTCGGAGCGCCTTGCGCTTGGGCTTCTTCAGCCGCGTCTTGATGTTGATGTACCGGCCCGTGGGGATGCCCATGTAGGACTGGCTGAGGTACGTGTTCTCCTCGATGACGTCCCAGGTGATGAGCTGGCCGTCGGGGAAGAGGATGCCGTCCGCGCCAATCACCAGCACGGGCGTGTTCAGGTTGCCGAGGCCCCGGATGCAACCAATGAGCATCCAGACCATGGCCGCGGCGATGCCCGCCATCAGCCAGCCCACGTTGGACTTGGAGATGGCGACGACGGAGAGCGCGATGGCCCCGATGCTCGCCACGGACCAGAGGAGGGTCCCCGCGATGAGCTTGCCCTTCGAGTAGTAGAACTCGTGAGGCTTCTCGGCCTTCGCCTTCGATTTCGGAGAGCGATAGATTTCCATGATGAGATGTCTGTGATGGGTGAAGAGAGGTCAGCCCTCGAGACGGGCCGCGAGATAGGCCAAGAGGACGGGGGCGTTGACGATTTTCTCCTCGTCAATCTTGTGGAGCCTGCCGTTGGCGGTGAGAAACAACGTGCGTGACGCAAGGCCGCTGTCGTCCGAGTCCTGAAAACGAAGGCTGTCGATGTCGTCCCACTGGAACAGCTTGCGCTTGTACGCCAGCCCGTCCTCGCTGAGCGTCAGCGGGCCAAACGGCACCTCCTCGCCCGCGGCCACCTGACGGTGCACCCGCGGCAGCAGCGTGGAGATGATGCGCTCGGTGACGTGCGCCTCGAGATGGTCCCCGTCGCTCCACAGGTGCATCCGCAGCCGGTACTTCCCGTGGCCGTGACGGATGTCCATGCGGTCCTGGTCGTGGTTTCGGACCACGGACTTCAGGTCCTTCCACAGCAGGGACGCCTTTCCGGAGCGCAGCCCCTGCGCGTCCACCACGAGCAGGCGCGGCGACAGGGCCCAGAAGAAGAAGTCGATGCCCCGCCACCCCAGCATGTAGAGCCCGGCGGGAATCCCGAGCAGCAGGAGGAAGAACCCGAACTGGCTGCGCAGCAGGGCCCTCAACACGGCTTCGGGCACCAGGTAGATGGAGAGCGACTCCATCAACGCCGCCGTGGACAGGTAGATGAGGACCAGCCCCATCAAGACCCAGTGAACGGTGTAGCGGGGGAAGACCAGGACGTACGAGTGCTTCAGGCGACGACTCCCAGCGGGCCGAGATGGGCGGGCGAACTTAACGAATGTTCGTTTCACATCTATAGCCAGATGCGGGCGCTAATTCGACCCTGAAGCACCGCGCGGTGACGAATCCGCGCGCCGACTCACCGGACTTTCACCTGAAGCAGTGATGTCTCGTATTCCTAGGGACTGGTACCGGTCCGCGCCAGACCCATGCCGTCCGGGTGATGGCGCTGCTGGAGGAGCTCGTAGTGGCTCGGCAGGCCTCGGAGCATGACCTGTTGCTGGAGCTTCACGCGCTGGAAGGCGTCCTCCGCGCGCGCCACGGACGACGGCCGGTACTTCAGCGTCGCCAGCGGTTGGTCCGGCCTCCACCCCATCCCCGCCAGCACGCAGTAGTAGCTGCTGTTCGTCCAGAAGTTCCGGAACTCCGTCTCGAAGTTCCCGTAGTACGCCTCCTCGCTCGCCACGGGCATGTTGACCGTCAGGCCCGCCTTCCACGTCGTCAGCTTGTCCTGCAACGCGTCCGACACCTTGAGGTCATGGCCATTCGCCCGCCAGAACGGCGTGTCGTCTCGCGAAGAGGTGAGGAAGTGTGCCTGGATGAAGTCTCGCGAGTCGTCGAACATCAGCTCAATCTCACGATTGAATCGGTCGACCAGCACGGGGTTGAAGGTCGTGTCTGGGAAGTGCTTGGCGAGCTGATAAATCGCCGCGGTGATGAAGTAGATGCCGGAGGACTCCAGCGGCTCCAGGAAGCACGACGACAGGCCGATGCTGACGCAGTTCTTCACCCAGGACCGGCGGTTGCGGCCCACCCGGAAGCGGATGCGATTGAACGGGGTCTTCTCCGGGTTGAGGCCCCACTGTGACGAGAACTCCCGGATGGCCTGGTCCTGGGAGCAGAAGCGGCTGGAATACACATAGCCCGTGCCGAAGCGCCCCGGCATGGGCGTCTTCCATATCCACCCGTGCCGGGCGGCGATTGCCGAGGTGTACGGCTCGATGCCGAACCGCGCGTCGTCATGGCGAAGGGGCGTGGCGACCGCGCTGTCACACAGCAGGTGGTCGCTCATGTCGATGAACGGCTCCTCCAGGGCCTGGTTGATGAGCAACGCGCGGAAGCCGCTGCAATCGACGAAGAGGCCGCCCTCCAGCACCCGCCCGCCCCGCGTGTGCAGCGCCTTGATGTAGCCATCCGGCCGCTTCTCCACCGAGGCCAGCTCATCCACGACATGCTTCACGCCCCAGCGGGTGGCGATGCGCCGCAGGTAGTCGGCCACCAGCTGCGCGTCGAAGTGCCAGGCGTAGTTGACGGCGGGCCGCCCGTCCCGGAAGCGCGGCGCCAGGTTCGCATCCATCACGAAGGGCTCGCGATAGCAGGCGTAGTCCACCGGCTCGTCGGGAGTGCTCCGCCCCTCGTTGCGCAGCACCCAGTAGTGCGACAACGGGATGCGTATTCCGGTCATGGTGAGCACTCGTTCCGGCTCAAGCCGAGCGGCGATTCCGGCTGATGGCGAGCGGTCGGAGTGTCAGCGACGCTGGGTGGTTCATCCCTTGGCCTGCTTCCGACCCTTCGTCAAATTTGTCTCCGCGTACCGGATGGACTCTCCGCCCAGCTTGATGCGATGGGCGTTGTGGACCAGGCGGTCGAGGATGGCATCGGCGAGCGTCGCGTCACCGATGACGGCGTGCCAGTCCTTCGGCTCGAGCTGGGATGTCACCACCGTGCTCGAAAGTCGGTAGCGGTCCTCCAGGACTTCGAGCAGCTCCTTGCGCTCTGGTGCACCGAGGGGCTCAAGGCCGAAGTCGTCGAGGATGAGCACCTGGGCTTTGGCCAGGCGCTTGAGTGCGTGCGCATAGGTTCCATCAGCGCGCGCCTGGGCGAGCTCATCGAAGAGACGTGAGGCGCGGCGGTACACCACCGAGTAGCCATCCCGGCACGCCTTCTGTCCCAGGGCGCATGCGAGGAAGGATTTGCCGACGCCCGTGGGCCCGGTGAGCAGGACGTTCTGCTTGTCCGCCGCCCACTTCGAGGTGGACAGCTCCATCACCTGCGCCTTGGCGAGCCCACGTGCGTGCCCGTAGTCGATGTCTTCCAAGGCCGCGGCCTGGCGCAGGCGTGCGGCGCTCAACCGCGAGGAGAGCTTCTTGTTCTCCCGGTGCATCCACTCCGCGTCGGCCAAGAGGCCCACCAGGTCGGCTGGGCTGACGTCTCGCTCTCCTGGCTTCGCCAACCAGTCGCGCAGGTAGGAGGCCATCCCGTGCAGCTTCATCCCGTTGAGCTTCTCCAGCGTCTGTTCCACCAGCATCGGGTTTGTTCCTCATGTCAGTCATGTGGGGGCTTGCCCGCGCGCGCCAGCTTCTCAAGGCGCGCGCGGGCCCCTTCCGAGTGCGAGGGACTGAGGCCTCGCACCCGACGGGAAGTGTCCGCGCACGGAAGGCAGTCCACCGCGACAGATGGCGGCGATGCTCCCCTCTGCATGCACGAGGTACGTCAGTGGTAGTAGTCGGGGCCGCGCACGTTCTCATGGGCGGGCAGGGGCGGCTTCTCTTCGCGCTCCTCCCGTGCATCCTCCAGGTGGTGCTGGAGGATGGCTGCCACGGATTTGTAGCTGTAGGCCCGGTGGCGCACGGCCCTGGCGCACGCCTTCTCCAGCCGCGCCTCGCCGTACTTGTCCTTCAATCTCATGACACCCAAGGCCCCGCGGAAGGCCTGCTCCGGATGGGGTTTTCGCTCCATGAGGCCTTGCACCAACGCGGCCGTGGAAGGGCCCGTCTTCTCCGCCCACGCCCGCAGCCGCTCGGGCGTCCACTCCGCGTGGGCCCGGTGGCTTGGGGGCATGTGCTCCTTCAGCGTGGTGTAGCCCTTGGCATGCTTGCGCACGTGGCTCGCTACCCGACGCCCCCCGAGGAACACCTCGACGCTCCCGTCCGTGTAGCGGGCCTCCACCTGCTTATGCACCAGCGAGTACGGCACGCTGTACAGGTGCCCCTCCACCTCGACGTGGTAGTCCGGGTGGACGCGCGCCTTCTTCCAGTAGGCCAGCTCGTACGCGTGTACCGGCAGGGCCTTCAGCACGGGCTTCTCGAGCTCCTCGTACAACTGGCGACGCGAGCGGCCCACATGCCTCATCGGACGCTCATTCAGCTTCTCCAGCAGCGGCCGGACGGCCTCGCGCACCTCGTGCAGGCCACCGAAGCGGCGGTTGCGCAGGACGGCCAGAATCCACCGCTCCGCCACCAGCACCGCCGCCTCTACCTTCGCCTTGTCCCGTGGGCGGCGAGGACGTGCCGGTAGAATCGCGAAGCCGTAGTGTCGGGCCAGGTCCGCATACGTGGGGTTCTCCTCCGGCTCGTACCGGTGCGCGCGCGTGACTCCGGACTTCAGGTTGTCCGGCACCACCAACTCCGGGACACCGCCAAAGAAGGCCATGGCGCGCACGTGGCACCCCACCCAGGTGGCCAGGTCCTCCGAGTAGACGGGCTCGACATACGTGTAGCTGCTGGCCCCCAACGTGGCGACGAAGAGCTTCGCGACCCTCACCTCTCCGGTGTCGACGTCCACCACCTCGACTCCGTCCCCGCTGAAGTCCACGAAGAGCTTCTCGCCCGCCCGGTGCTCCTGTCTCATGGTGACACAGAGGACGGACTGCCAGCGCCCATACCTCACGCAGAACTGGCTGTACTGGTACCCACCCGGGTTGGCCGCCAGGTACTCCTCCCACAGCAGCAGCTTCGTCACCCCCTTGCGCTTGAGCTCTCGATGCACCTGCGCCCAGTCTGGCTCCGGCCGGTGCGCAATCGCCTTGCCCTCGCCTGGGAAGAACAGCGCGGTGAGCGCCTTGTCGTCGTCCAGCTCCGGCGGCAGCGGCCAGCCTCCCACTCCTGCTACCCGCGCTCGCCCCAGGTACTCGCACACCGTCCCATTCCCCATGCCCAGACTCGTGGCGATGTTCCTCGTCGACAGCTTCGACGCGAACCTCAATCGCAACACCTCTCTCAACTTGCGCACCGCCAGCCTCTCTTGGGCCATCTCCATCTCCTCGAAGGAGATGGAGGCGAGACCCTGCTGCCCAGTGCCGTCAGCACTCCGTGTTCCGCCCCCGCCCGTGCTCACCATGCCCGGAATCGGTGCTCACCATGGGCCGGAATCGGTGCTCACCATGCCCGGAACGGGTGCTCACCTTGCGCCGGAACGGGTGCTCAGCATGGACCGGAATCGGTGCTCACCATGGTCCGGTACACGCAAACGGGATGTTGTCGACGTTCGGCATGAGTCCGAACGAGTGGTAGAAGTGATTGTCTGGCGCGCCGGGCTCGCGCTTGCGCCAATTGATGAATTTCACCGCCATCTTGAACGCGGCGTTGCACTCACGCATCCACTCGTCCTCGGGGATGCCCAGACGGTCGAAGAAGACCCGCTGAAGGTTGGGAATGGTCGCCTCCCCTACCCCAATCTTCGGAATGGTGGCGGCCTCCAGCAGCGTCACCTGCACCGTCCCCTCGAAGACCCGCTGAAGGTAGGCCGCCGTCATCCAGCCCGCCGTCCCACCTCCGAGAATCACCACCTCACGAATCGCGGTGTCCATGTCCTCAATCCCCCCTGTGCGGACACACGTCTACGTCCGCGGTGATTGCACCATGCGCTCGCTACTCGACGTTTCGCCCCTACCCCTGCAGATACGGACAGGCCGCTGGAATATTGACTGTCAGAATGCGCCCACACGGGTCCGCATCCGCAACCCCTGGAAATACATCAAGGCGGCTCGGGAGGAACAAACGGAGGCCCAGGGCAATGACACACCGGGCAATGCTTCTCATTTCTTTTTGTTCCGCGCGGCGCCACGGCGGGGGCGGGTTTCACCTCAAGGTTCGCCCCGGCCCCCGTCTTGATTGTGTTGGCGGAGACTTCCGTGTCTTGATTTCCACCCAACCATGGGCGGAGACAAGTCGTCCATCCCACCTGGGAAACCCCGAGCTCGTCCGATGAGTCCACGTGTGACTCGCTGCGTATTGCCTGGCGGGGTGGTCGCAGTGCTGCTGGCACTGTGGGAGTTCGCGGTACAGGCCGGCAAGGCGCCGTTGATGCCCTCGCCCTGGCAGGTCGTCGTCTCGCTGGGACAGCTGGCGGCGGATGGGCGGCTGGTGCGGTTCACGGTGGCCTCGCTCTTCCGGGTGACCTGGGGGCTGTTGTCGGCGGCGGTGGTCGCCTTGCCGCTGGGCCTCTGGCTGGGCTGGTCACCGCGCGCGGAGCGGGCCTTGGGGCCGGTGCTTCAATTGCTGCGGCCCATCAGCTCCTTGGCCTGGACGCCCCTGGCCATTCTCTGGTGTGGGGTGGGCGACCTCTCCGCCATCTTCATCATCTTCATGGCCTGTTTCGGGCCCCTGATGGTCACCACGCTCCTGGGCGTGCGCAAGGTGCTGTCCATCCACCTCCATGCCGGTCGCAACTTCGGTCTGTCGACGCTGGGATTGGTGAGACACATCGTCTGGCCATCCATCCTTCCACAGCTGCTCACCAGCCTGAGACAGACGCTGGGGGTCGCCTGGATGGTGGTGGTGATGGCGGAGATGATGGCTGTCAATTCAGGCCTGGGGTTCCTCATCTTGGATGCGAGGAACGCCGGCAACCGCTACGACCTGGTGGTGGCGGGCATGGTTCTCATTGGAGCCGTGGGCCTGGGGCTGGACGCGCTCTTGCGCCGGATGGAGCGGCTCCCCGCGCTGAGCTGGGGGTTCCCGGAGCCAGCGCCTTCGGCCGCGGCGTCTCGCATGCGCCTGATGAGGAGGGACTGATGTGAAACCCGCCCCTGTCCTCTCGCTCGAGGCCCCGCCATCGCCACGCCAGGTCGCCCTGAGCATTCACGACGTCCACGTCCGCTTCAACACACCCACACGCGAGCTGACCGTGTTGGAGCACGTGAATCTGGAGGTCTACGAAGGGGAGTTCGTCTGCCTGCTGGGCCCCTCGGGGTGTGGCAAGTCCACGTTGCTCAATGTCGTGGGAGGGTTTCTCGAGCCCACCTCCGGCGAGGTGCACTTCCGGGGAGAGAAGGTGAGCGGGCCGGACCCGCGCCGCATCTTCGTCTTCCAGGAGCGAGGGGTGTTCCCCTGGTTGACGGTGGAGGGGAACATCGCGTTCGGCCTGTTCAAGTTGTCGGAGGCCCAGCGGCGCGAGCGCGTGGCGCACTACGTGAAACTGGTCGGGTTGACGGGCTTCGAGCAGGCGTGGCCCCACGAGCTGTCGGGAGGAATGAAGCAGCGAGTGGAGGTCGCTCGCGCGTTGGCCGCGAACCCGGAGGTGCTCTACCTGGATGAGCCCTTCGGGGCGCTCGACTCCATCACGCGGCATTCCATGCGCTCGGAGTTGCTGCGCCTATGGGAGGCGGAGCGAAAGACGGTGCTCTTCGTCACCCACGACATCGAGGAGGCGTTGCAGCTCGCGGACCGGGTGGTGGTCATGTCGGCGAAGCCCGGGAAGGTGCGGCGCATCGTGGAGGTGGATGTGCCGCGGCCCCGGGACATCAGCTCGGCGCGTTATCTGGAGTTGCGAGACAGCCTGCTGGGGGAGATTGGGCTTGCCCACCACATCTGACACACGTCCCTTCGCGCGGCGCTCCGCCGAGTCCGTCCTGCTGCCGCTGGCCACGCTGCTGTTGTTGTTGGCCGGGTGGGTGCTTGCGGTGAGAGGAACGGGCACCCGGGTCTTCCCCCATCCGTTGCAGGTGCTGGACGGGGTGTTGGAGCTGGTGCGCAGTGGGGTGTTGCACCGGTACGCGGCTGATTCGTTGATGCGGGTGGGGCTCGGCTTCGGATTGGCCGTGGGAGTGGGGATGGCGTTGGGGATGGTGATGGGGCTGTACCCCATGGTGGCCACCGCGCTCGGGCCGGTGGTGCAGTTCCTGCGGCCCATCAGTCCGCTGGCCTGGGTCCCCATCGCCATCCTCTTCTTTGGCGTGGGGGACAAAGCCGCTGTCGCGCTCATCTTCCTCGCGGCCAGCCTCCCGCTCGCGCTGCACACCACGGGGGCGATGGCGACG
The DNA here is from genome assembly GCF_037414475.1 of Myxococcus stipitatus. The sequence goes on from NZ_CP147913.1 coordinate 416,173, forward strand.
GTGCCCGCCATCTATCTGAACGCGGGCCGCAACTTCGGGCTCTCCCCTCCCCGGCTCTTCTTCCACGTCCTGCTGCCCGCGGCGATGCCTCAGTTGCTGGTGGGGTTGCGCATCGCGCTGTGGGTGTCGTGGCAGGTGGTGGTGGCGGCGGAGATGATCGCCGTGGATTCAGGGCTGGGATACATGATCGTGGACGCGCGCAACGCGGGCAAACGCTACGACCTGGTGGTGGCGGGGATGTTGCTCATCGGGGGAATCGGCCTGTTGTTGGACACGGGCATCCGGAAGATGGAGTCCCTGCGATGGGTGCGCTGGGGCTTTCGCGAGGAATGAACCCTGGAGTCGTCAAGAGGTGGGGCAATGACAGGACAGACAAGGCGCATGGCGAGGGCGGTGGCAGCGTGGTTGCTGGGGGTCTCCGGCCTGCATCTGTGGCTCAACCTGGACTGGTCTTCGCTGCGCAATGAGTGGAGGACGGAGGAGACGCGCAAGCTCAACGTCGCCTACATCCCCGTCACATGACACCTGGCCTGTCCGGTCACTGATTACATCGCCCGCAACTCCCTGGATGACACGCTGTTCATTCCGAAGATGTTCCAGGGGTTTCCGGAGATCAAAGAGGCGTTGATCTCCAATCGGATGCAGGCGGGGTTCCTGGTGGCCCCCATGGCCTTGGCCCTGCGGTCGCAGGGCGTGCCCATCAAGATTGTGTACCTGGGGCATCGCTACGGGAGCGCCGTGGTGGTGCGCAAGGACGGACCCGTGCGTCAGGTGCCCGACCTGGTCGGGAAGACGATGGCCGTCCCGAGCCGGTTCTCGGATGAGCGGCTCATCATCCTCAAGGCGCTCAAGGAGCACGGGCTGCCCCCGTCGTCGGTCAAACTGGTGGAGATGTCTCCGCCAGACGTGGCGGGAGCCCTGGCGGCGGGAGCCGTGGACGGCTTCTCGATGGGAGAGCCCTATCCGTCGCAGGCGGAGATGGGCGGCTTCGGGCGAGTGCTCTTCCACGCGAGGGAGTACTGGCCCGACTACATGTCGTGTGTCCTGGTGGTGCGAGACGACATCATCAGCCGGAGGCCCCAAGCGGTGCAGGTGCTGGTGGATGGCATCGCACGCTCGGGGCTCTGGTTGGACCAGGGGCGCGAGGAGCGCGAGTACGCGGCGGAGTTCGTCGGGCGCTACTACTACAGCCAGCCGCCGGCGCTGTTGCGCCACGCGCTCCTCGAGCCCATCGACCGAGTGCAATACACACCCCTGGCGCCGCGGGAGGCGGACTTCAACGTGGTGCAGGACCTGATGATGGAACACGGACTGCTCAACCGGCGCATGGCGTTCGAGGAGTACGTGGACATCCAGTTCGCGGACAAGGCCCGACACCAGACGGCGTGGAAGTATGCGCCTTGGTTGCTGGATGATTGAAACAGGGGCTCGCGGGAGCGTCCGCGAGCCCCTGTCTCGCAGCAGGTATCACCCGGTGCCCGTGGGGGCCAGGTCCATGCCGTTCTGGTGGTGCAGCCGCTGGAGGAACTCGTGGTTGGTGGGCATGCTTCGGAGCAGCACCTGCTGCTGGAGCTTCACGCGCTGGAAGGCGTCCTCCGCGCGTGCCACCGACGACGGCCGGTACTTCAGCGTCGTCAGGGGTTGCTCTGGCATCCACCCCATCCCCGCCAGCACGCAGTAGTAGCTGCTGTTCGTCCAGAAGTTCCGGAACTCCGTCTCGAAGTTCCCGTAGTACGCCTCTTCACTCGCCACGGGCATATTGACGGTCAGGCCCGCCTTCCACGTCGTCAGCTTGTCCTTCAGCGCGTCCGAGATGTTCAGGTCGTTCTTGTTCGCGAGCCAGAACGCCGTGTCGTCCCTGGAGGACGTGAGGAAGTGGGCCTGGAGGAAGTCCCGCGTATCGTCGAACATCGTCTCAATCTCGCGATTGAACCGGTCCACGAGGATGGGATTGAAGGTCTTGTCCGGGAAGTGCTTGGCCAGTTGGTAGATCGACGCGGTGATGAAGTAGATGCCCGTCGATTCAAGCGGCTCCACGAAACACGACGACAGTCCGATGCTGACGCAGTTCTTCACCCAGGCTCGCCGGTTGCGTCCCACCCGGAAGCGGATGCGATTGAACGCGGTCTTGTCCGGGTTCAGTCCCCACTTCGCGGAGAACTCACGGATGGCTTCGTCCTGGGAACAAAAGTGGCTCGAGTAGACGTAGCCCGTCCCGAAGCGTCCCAGCATGGGAATCTTCCACATCCAGCCGTGACGCGAGGCAATCGCGGAGGTGTAGGGCTCGATGCCATACCGGGCGTCGTCATGGGGGATGGCCGTGGCGACCGCGCTGTTGCACAGCAAGTGGTCGCTCATGTCGATGAACGGCTCCGCCATGGCCTCATTGATGAGCAGACCGCGGAAGCCGCTGCAGTCGACGAAGAGGTCACCGGTCAGGACCCGGCCACCCTTGGTCCGCAGCGCCTGGATGTGTCCGTCCGACGTCTTCTCGACCGAGACCAACTCGTCCACCACGTGGCGCACGCCCCACCCGGTGGAGAGCCTGCGCAGGTAGTCCGCCACGAGCTGCGCGTCGAAGTGCCAGGCATAGTTGACGGCGGGCCGGCCATCCCGGAAGCGCGGCGCGAGGTTCGCGTCCATCATCGGCGGCTCGCGGTAGCACGCGTAGTCCACCGGTTCATCGGGCGTCGTGCCCCCTTCGTTGCGGAGCACCCAGTAATGAGACAGCGGGATGTTGTCGACGTTCGGGATGAGTCCGAACGAGTGGTAGAAGTGGTTGTCCGGTGCGCCGGGCTCGCGCTTGCGCCAGTTGACGAATTTCACCGCCATCTTGAACGCGGCGTTGCATTCGCGCATCCACTCATCTTCGGGGATGCCCAGACGGTCGAAGAAGACTCGCTGCAGATTGGGAACCGTCGCCTCTCCCACGCCAATCCTGGGAATGGTGGCGGCCTCCAGCAGCGTCACCTGCACCGTCCCCTCGAAGACCTTCTGAAGGTAGGCCGCCGTCATCCAGCCCGCCGTCCCACCTCCGAGAATCACCACCTCACGAATCGCGGTGTCCATGTCCTCTCCTCCCGGCTGTGTGGACGCAAGACTGCATCCACGGTGATTGCACCATGAGCCCCCTGCTCAACTCTCGTCGCCTGGTGTCCAAGCACAGACCTGTACTCGGCGGACAGATATTCACAAGGCCCCCCTCCCTGGTGGCCTGCGACCGTGCAAGCCATCACGACACATAATAGCGGCTCGCGAACAATGCATCAAAGTCTCCAATCGCATTTCACGTTGGACAGACTTTGCCATTCATCCGCTTCATGTAAGCCCAAACCCACCGGGTAGCTTCCGACCCAAGACACAGGCGCAAAGGTTGCGTCGGCGCATGACTCCAACAGTCGGGCTGGATGATTCCCGCATCGTTCCGGCCCGTGGTGACTCAACATGAAAGTCTTTAAAGGTTCTACAAAGCCGGGCCCTGTGCCTGAGCACCACTGCGACGCATTGTCCTGGTCACTCCACTCCCCGCAACTCCTCACAGACACAACAAGAAGCACGTCGGCCACGGATGGACGCCGGGGCAAAAATCAATGACCCAGGGACCGATGCGACTTGTGTCATGAGATGGCGTAGCGGGTACGTCATGCAGGGGAATCTGGACTCGGTGCGTCACCGCGCCCCAGGGATGGGCTCCGCATCAACCGATGGGAAGGCCGGCGTGGGGCGGCGGCACTTTCTCCATGCCAAGCTCAAACGTTTGCGCCTGCCCTGTTTCCGCTCGAAGTGGTAGGCCCATTGGCATGGGAATCGAGGACACGGACGAGAGCGACTCTCTGGAGAGCGATGGGCTTCCTGCCTACCTCGGTTACGAGTACCAGCTCAATGTCACCGTCTGGGTGGCACTGGAGCTGCTCTTCAATCGAGGCCTCCCGCACATCGAGATTGAACCCGCGTCTCAGGAGGACATCGAGGCCAGGCTCCAGGTGGGGGCTGACGAGGCATCCACGGTCCTCGGCATCGAGACCCTGTCCGTCCAGGTGAAGTTCCGTGGTTCGGAATGGAAGCCGGCGGCTTTTCGGGATCTGCTGCATGGAAAGCCCAAGTCGAAGAAGGGAAAGCCGGGCCCGCCCCCACGGCAGAGGGCCTGGGAGAGCCTCAAAGCGGACCCGTTGCGGCGCTATCTGCTGATCACCAACGCGCAGCTTGCGCCCAAGCTCCAGTCGCTCCGCGTCGAGGAGCTCTTCGCCCAGCCTGGCCACCCTGTCCTGCCTGACGAGTGCCTCGATGGCGGCAAGGGGCAGGAACTGGCCGAGCGCATCGCGGTGATGGCTGAACAGCCCCCTGAACTGGTCGCATTCAAGAGCAAGGCGCTCCTGACACGCCGACTGCATGTCCCGACGGGGAACGTCGAGGGGTGCCTGCGCCAATTGAGAGAGAGTGTCCGCAAGCGCCTTCTCGGGGAGGGTTCGAGGCAATGGCTCCGAGGGGAGATTCTCGCGGAAGCCCAGCGATTCGGCGGCAGCCTGAATCCGACGCCCGCCCTGGACATGTTCGTTCCACCGAAGACCTTCAAGCAGATTGAACAGCAGCTTGCCAGCAAGCATGCGGTGGTGTTGCTCGGCCAGGCGGGTGCCGGCAAGACACTGACGGCCCAGCACCTGGAGCACAAACTTCGGACTCCAGACGGAACCGTTGCAGGGCAGCCGCCGTTCATGGTCTGCCGCGCGAAGGTGCCTCAGGATGTCCGCAAGGACCTGTCGAGCCCCGACGCGGTCCTGTTTGTCATCGAAGATCCATGGGGCAAGTCCAAGCTGAGCAGCGACGCAGACCATTGGGTGAGCGAACTGGGCAGCTTCCTCCTCCAGGCGGGAGCGCAGAAGAAGTTCATCATCACCTCACGCCACTCCATTCTTGAGGACGCGGCGGGGATGGAGGTCGTGGAGGACTTCTGCGTTCGGATCGACTACGAGCACTACGACGAGAAGGCTCGAAGGAAGATTCTCGTCAGCATGCTGCGCAATGCGCAGCCATGGCAAAGACAACTCGCCATGGCGTCCTCGGCATGGATCGTTGAACAACTCAAGGCGCCAATTTCGCTTCGGGAGTTCGCGAAACAACTGAAGAAGGCGAAGTCCCGCGACGAGGTACACCTGTCGGACTTGATTCACGACTCGGGTGTCGATGCGTTGGCAACGCTCGTGGAGAAGGAACTCGGGTTGCTCGCCTGGGACGCAATCCCCTCAGCGGCCGTTCTCTGGTCCCTGCTTTGTGAGGCTCCGACCTTCTCCCGTGCCGAGATGGAGCATCGCGAGAGACTGGCCCAACAGGTTGCGCCCGCGTTTGCGCCCTATCTGGAAGTGAGCCGGCTCGCATTGTGGATGGCAGGAGAGCGGTGGCTCGATTCGGAGGACGATGTCTACCGAGCCCATCCCACGACCATTCAGGGACTTGAGCACTTCATCAAGGGGGCTCGGTCAGGCAAGGCGCGAGCACTATTGGGGCCCCTGCTCTCAGGACTGGTCGCAGCTGGTCAGTTCGCCGACGCGCTGGGCATCGCCGAGAACCTTCGCGATCAACAGGATTGGATCCCCGCGGACGTGCGGGGAATCATCGCGTCCTCCCTGCATCAACAACTGCTGACAGTGGATGAGACCCATTTCCGAGATACATTCTTCAAGGCTGTACGGTGGTTGAACGAACGTGATCCTGTCTCGCTGATGGTCCAGGCGCTCGCGGCTGAAACAAAGCTGGCCACCCGGTCGTTCCTTGCGAGTCATGCATGGCACCGCCCCATCTGGACCGCATCTGAGCAGGCCGCCGTGATTGCCTCACCAGAAGCTCGGCGGGTCGCCGAGCGGCATATACGCCATGTCGTGCCATACCATTCCCGAATCCTTGCCAGGGTTCTCGAAAGACCTCGCTGGCTCTCGAAGCTGTGGGACCTTGCCTCGGTCTATTCCGACGCCCTGGTCGTGGCCGTGGAGGAGAATTCGGACGGAATCCGTGAACTCGCGGTGGGGGCAGTGCTCTCGGACCAAACCTTGTTCGATACCCTTGCAGACAAGCTTCTGCATGGGCTGGACGAGGTGGAGCTAGAGTATCAGTCCTCGAATTCTGGGACTCACGGACCAGACGTCGCCGACTACTACGCGGATCGTGCCCACCCCTATCGTTCCGCGTTGGAGGAGCTCGTCGTCGAGCGGCGAAGAGTGGAGGGACACACGTGGATCCTCAAGCATCCTCGGCGGACTCAGCTGCTTGATGGTTGGGGGGCCGCGTTGCGGCGGCAGGAAGAAGGAGTCACCCAGGAAGAGATGCTGGCGTTCTTCGCGACATGTCGGCTGGGAGAGATGAGTCTGCTCGCCCAGACTATCGATACTCCACAATGGGCTCAGATTGCCCCAGAGCTGGTATCGGCGCTGGGAGAACTCACCGAGGACGAGCTGGATGAGTATTTCGGAGCGGTGGCCAGACTCACCTCGCCAGACCAATTGAAGGCATTGATTGAGACACATCCACCACCGCTCTCCAGCATCCAGCGCGCGGCACTCGTCCTGAGCTGCCAGCGTGTCCGTGGAGTGTCAGAGGAGAAGGCACGTGCGCTTCAAGAGATGCTGACTTCCGTGCTCTTGCCGGGAAGGGAAGCGCTCCTCAGCGCCTGTATGCGTGCCGAGATCGGCGATGAAATAGACGTCGCGACGATTCATCCCTTCAGCCCCGAAGAATTGAAGATTCTCAAGGACTGGGCCTCCGAACCGACTTTCAAACCCGGTCGAGGGGCGCTGGTGCTCCTGGCAACGGTGGGAGAGCCGGCTCTCGAGTTGATGCGAATCATGTTGAGCCATAAAGAACTGCGAGCCCAGCTCGCTGCCGTGCGGGCTCTCGCGATGCATCCGAAAGGGGATACACGGCAACTCCTGCGCCGAGCACTCGAGGATGCATCCTTCTCCTACCGCGAACGGGCGCTCTTCGCGCTCGCGCCCACTGCGACACCTGACGAGCGGCAGGACCTGCTTCATCTGGCAATGAAGGAGTCCAATGACTCCATGCGTCTGGCTTATGTCGAAACCATCCGACAGCATCGATGGGTGGAGGGAATCGAGGTCCTGATCCGGTTTCTCGGAGACGAGGCCGACTGGGCAGACGACCCATCCAGAGAGGAGATAGAGCATCGCGTTGCTCGAACGGCCGCGAGCGCGTTGACACTCCTGCAGGGAGACCTGTCGAAAACTATCATCTCGCGGCTGTTGGAGTTCGCGCGAGGAGGCGCTGCGTCCAACGCGGACGTCGTCGTTCACGAGCAGGTATACGACCTCTTGATGCAGTTGGCGGTCACGGAGTTGCCGTCGGTGCTGGTTCATGTCGCGGGAACGTCCAAGAGGCCCCAACGGCAGTTGGAACAGAGCGCCATCCAATTCAAGGCGCTCGTGACGTTGCACAACCTCGTCGAGAAGCAGCCTACAGAGCGAGAGAAGCTGCTCCTGCCCCTGGTGGAGCTGGCGAAGCAGCAAGACCCCTGGTTGTCGGGAGTGGCGTCCATCACGCTCGGAACGCTGGCTCCAGCCAGTTGGGAGGCATCGGCACCGGTCTTCGCCGGGCCCGCGGAGGAACGGGAGGCCAAGGCCTTCTTGATGCTGGGTGCGGCAGCAAGCCGTGGCCTGGACCTCTCGGCGAGTCCCGCGGCCAAGGTCTTGCCCGCGGCACATCCGGCAAGCTCCATCGTGGCGTGGCTCTCCGCGCCTCTACCCAAGAGCGCTGACGAATGGCGCGAGCGCCTGGACGCGCATCCCGAGACACGCGACTGGATATGGGGGTTGCAAGGCACCACGGGATGGGACGACCTCCTTTGGCGTGCGTGCTGCAATCTCCTCGGGGAATCATTCGAGCAGGGCATCAATCCCCCTGCCCACTGACCACCGTCGCCCCCATCAGTGCTTCCGAAGACCTCGTGGCCGACAGCTCCCAAAGACGGGACTTCGCCAAGGGGAACTCATCGGGCTCCAGTGGTCAGACGTCGACCTCGTCCGAGCCAAGCTCCACGTCAAACGGACCATCTGGCGCGGCATCGAAGGAACGCCCAAGGGTGGCAGCACCCGAACGGTGGACCTTCCGCAATCCATCGTGGACGCGCTGAAGGCCCACCGGCACCTCCGTGGCCCCTTCGTTTTCTGCCAGGAGGCCGGCGCACACCTCACCCCTGGGGCGATGGACCACCTGCTCATCACCACGCTGAAGCGAGCGGGCGTCACGCGCGACAAGAGCACCATCGGTTGGCATGACTCGCGCCACACCTACGGCAGCCACCTCGCGATGAGGGGCGTCCCCATGAAGGTCATCCAGGAGCTGATAGGCCACGCAACTCTCGACATGACGATGCGGTACCCCCACCTGAGCCCGGACACTCGCCAGGAGGCGGTGCGTGTCCTCGATGGGCCGGTGATGCCGCATGCGACATAGGTGCAACATGCAGAGGCCGCTATCGGCTGAAAATGAAAAAGCCCCCAAGTCCTAGGGACTTGGAGGCTCTTTCGGGTTGCCCAGGGCGGGATTCGAACCCGCACACCTTTCGGCGCCACCCCCTCAAGATGGTGTGTCTACCAGTTCCACCACCTGGGCGTTGCTGCGCGGACCATCTACATCACCGCACCGGACCACGCAACGAGTTTCTCACTGCTGCGTGCTCCGGATTTTTCAAACGGGCTCTTACGGAGCCGGAGTCGGCGCGGGAGCCTGCTGGCCCTCCGCCGGAGCGGCGGGCGCCGCGCCCTGAGGCTGCTCGGACGTGCTCGGAGCCGGAGGCGCCGACTGCTCACCCGCCGGAGCCGGAGCCGCGGCCGCCGGAGGCTTCGCGACCGAACCGCCCTCCGCCACCGAGGACTTCAACCCCACCATCGACAGGCCCAGCGAGGTGAAGAAGAACATCGCCGCGCAGACGCCCGTGAGCTTGCTCAAGAACGTCACCGCGCCACGGCCGCCGAACGCGCTCGTGGCCGCGCCGCCGCCCAGCGCCGAGCCCATGCCGGCGTCCTTACCCGGCTGCAGCAAGATGACGAAGATCATGAACACGCACACGAGGACGTGGATGATCGTGACAAAGGTCAGCATGAGTGGTCTTCCAAACGTTCCGTGAAAAGAGGGCGCACCTTATTCCAGAAGAAGGAGCGAAGGTAGCACCAAAAAGCGCGGATCAACCCTACGTGGCCGCCTTCACGATGGCCGCGAAATCGCCCGCCTTCAGGCTCGCTCCACCAACCAGCGCTCCATCCACGTCCGGCTGCCCCAACAATTCCGCGGCGTTGTCCGCCTTGACGCTGCCGCCGTACTGGATACGCACCCGCCCGGCCGTCTCCCCGTCGTACAGCCGGCCCACCAGCCCCCGAATCGCCGCGTGGACCTCCTGCGCCTGCGCCGACGTGGCCGTGCGCCCCGTCCCAATGGCCCACACCGGCTCGTATGCCAGGACGAAGCCGGCCACCTCCTTCGCCTCGAAGCCCGCCAACGCCCCCCGGACCTGGCGCTCCACCACCTCCAACGTCCGGTCCGCCTCACGCTCCGCGAGCGTCTCGCCCACACAGATGATGGGCGTCATCTTCGAGCCCAGCACCGCCCGGGCCTTCTTGTTCACCGTCTCGTCCGTCTCACCGAAGAGCTGCCGGCGCTCCGAGTGCCCCACGATGACGTAGGCACACCCCAGCTCCGCCAACATCGGCGCGCTCACCTCTCCAGTGAACGCCCCCGACGCCTCCCAGTGACAGTTCTGCGCCGCGAGCTGGAAGGGAGCCCCCTCCAGCGCCACGTGCAGCGGCTGCAACGCCACGAACGGCGGCGCCAACACCACCTCCACCACATCCCCCACGGAGGACAATGGCCCCCGCAGCTCGCGCACCAGTGCCAACGCCTCCGGCACCGTCTTGTTCATCTTCCAGTTGCCGGCGACGATCTTCCGACGACGAGCCGAGGCGGCCATGAGTCACTCCCCCGAAGGTGTGGTGGTGTTGCGGAACCGCGCGCAGCCTAACGTGTTTCCAGCGCCTTGATGCCCGGCAGCTCCCGGCCTTCCAGGAACTCCAGGGACGCGCCTCCGCCAGTCGACACATGGCTCAGCTTGTCCGCCAGGCCCATCTGCTCCACGGCCGCCGCGCTGTCGCCACCGCCAATCACCGTGGTGGCCTCCTTGTTGTTCGCCATGGCCGTGGCCACCGAGCGGGTGCCCTCGGCGAACTTCGCGACCTCGAACAGCCCCATGGGCCCGTTCCACACCACCGTGCGCGCATCGCGGATGTGCTGCGTGAAGAGCGCGCGCGTCTTGGGGCCGATGTCCAACCCCATCATATCCTTGGGCACCGCGTTGTCCGGCGTCTCCTGCGCGGGGCTCTTGTCCGTGGGCTCCGTCCCCACGATGTGGTCCACCGGCAGGACGATGGGCGTCTTCAGCCGGTGCGCCGCCTCCATCAGGCGCGTGGCCAACGACAGCTTGTCCTCCTCCACGCGGGACTTGCCCACCTCCACGCCCTGCGCCTTGAGGAACGTGTACGCCATCGCCCCGCCCACCAGGAGCGCGTCCACCTTGGGCAGCAGGCTCTCGATGACCTTGATCTTGTCGCTGACCTTGGAGCCCCCCAGGATGGCCACGAAGGGCTTCGTCGGCGTCTTGAGCACGCCGCCCAGGTACTCAATCTCCTTCTTCATCAGCAGGCCCGCCGCCTTCTCCTTCACGAAGGGCACCATGCCCGCCGTGGAGGCATGGGCGCGGTGCGCGGTGCCGAAGGCGTCGTTGACGTAGACATCCGCCAGCGCCGCGAGCTCGCGGGAGAACGCCTCGTCGTTGGCCTCCTCCTCCTTGTGGAAGCGCAGGTTCTCCAGCACGACGACCTGCCCCTCCTTGAGCTCCTTCACCTGCTTCTTCACGCCGTCCCCCACGCAGTCATCCGTGAGGATGACCTCGTGCTTGGGGCCCAGCAGCTCCGCCAGCCGCTGCGCGACGGGCTCGAGCGACAGCTTCGGGTCCGGGCCCTTGGGGCGGCCCAGGTGGGACGCCAGGATGACCTTCCCTCCGAGCTCCAACGCTCGCCGGATGGTCGGCAGCGCCTCGCGGATGCGGGTGTCGTCCGTCACGCGCCGCCCCTCCAGCGGGACGTTGAAGTCCACGCGAATGAAGGTGCGCTTGCCGGTGAGCTGCAGCTCGTCGATATAGCGAATCATCTTGGCTCTCCCCTGGGCCCCGGACGGGGGCTAGACGCCCTTGGACACGAGGAACTTGACCGTGTCCACCATGCGGTTGGAGAAGCCCCACTCGTTGTCGTACCAGGCCATCACCTTCACCATGGTGTCGCCCATCACGAAGCAGTTGGTGGAGTCGAAGATGGCCGAGTGCGGGTTGCCGTTGTAGTCCACCGACACCGTCTGCGCGTCGCTGAACTCCAGGATGCCCTTGAGCGGACCCGCGGCGGCCTTGCGGTACGCGTCGATGACGGCCTCGGCCGTCGTGGCCTTGCTCGTGTTCACCGTCAGGTCCACCAGCGACACGTTCGGGGTCGGCACGCGCACGGAGATGCCGTGCATCTTGCCCTTCAGGGACGGAATCACCTCGCCGATGGCCTTGGCGGCGCCCGTGCTGGTGGGAATCATCGACAGGGCGGCGGCGCGCGCGCGGCGCATGTCGTCGTGGGTGAGGTCCAGGATGCGCTGGTCGTTGGTGTAGCTGTGGACCGTCGTCATCAGGCCCTTCTCGACGCCGAAGTTGTCCACCAGCACCTTGGCGATGGGCGCCAGGCAGTTGGTGGTGCACGAGGCGTTCGAGATGATGTGGTGCTTGGCCGGGTCATACTCGCCATGGTTGATGCCGTAGGCGATGGTCAGGTCCGGGCCCTTGGCCGGCGCGGAGATGACGACCTTCTTGGCGCCCGCCTTCAGGTGCTTCTCCGCCCCGTCGCGCGCGGTGAAGCGGCCGGTGCACTCCAGCACCACGTCCACGTTCATGCTCTTCCACGGCAGCGCCGTCGGGTCCTTCTCCGCGGTGACGGCGATCTCCTTGCCGTCCACCACGATGCCCTTGTCCGTCGCCTTCACCTCGCCCGGCCAGGTGCGGTGCACGGAGTCGTACTTGAACAGGTGCGCCAGCGCCGCCGGCTTGTCCAAGTCATTGATGGCGACAATCTCCAGGTCTTCCTTGCGGCTGAGCGCGGCGCGCAGGATGCAGCGACCGATGCGACCAAAGCCGTTGATGGCGATGCGAGTAGCCATGTGCGTGTCTCCTTGGAGCAGTGGGCGCGTGAAGAGCGCCCACGGGTCATCACGTCAAAAAATGAGGGCCGCCGACCGTAGGCATGCAGCCCCGCCGAGTCAACGCCTCAAGTCTCCCGCGCGCCGCCTCGCGCGCCGAAGCTGAACAATCACTCCGAGCAACAGCCACAGTCCGCCCCCCGTCCCCGCGCCCGCCCCACAACCGCAGCCCGAATCCCCCAGCGGATAGAACTGCGGCAACACGTCCAGGACAATCGGAGCCGGGGTCTCCGGCTCCGGTGGATGCGGATCCACTCCACGCGGCGCCACGCACCGGGCCAGCAGGCCAGGGCCCCCCGCGCCGGAATCCCCGACGGGCGAAGCCCCCGGCGCGGGGAAGCCCGCGCGCACCAGGAACGCCGACAGGAGCCGCGCCCGCGTCGCCCGGTCCACCACCGCCTCGAAGGGCACCCCCAACACGAGCACCTGCCCGCCCGGCATGGAGAACACCCCCGCCGTCAGGTCCGTCCCCGCGTAGCGCAGCACCGCCGAGCCCCCCGATGCCGGAGTCAACACATCCGTCATTCCTAGAGGGTAAGCACCGTGCGTGCCGTCATCCAGCGCCACCCCCGTCAGCGACGAGAGGAAGTCCCCAGGCAGGCCCTCCACCGTCAGCGGAGGAGTCCCGCTCGCCGTGGAGGCGCGGAGGATGTCCGCCAGGAACGCCTTGTCGGCCGCGTCCCCGGACGCAAGCGAGGAGGCCACCTGGGTCCCCGAGAGCAGCAGGTGTCCTCCTCCCGTCACGAAGGCGCGCAGCGCGTCCTGCTCCGCGCGCGTCAGCCGAGCCCCTTGCGCCCCACCCCGCCCCGCGAACCAGTCCACCACCCGATAACCCGCCCCGGGTGACACCAGCCCCGCCCCCACCGCCGCGCTCGTCGCGCTGTCGAACACGAGCCCGGACTGGCTCATCGCGTCCCCGTGCTGGCGCACGTACGTGCCGTCGTTCATCACCTCCACGAGCACTCGGAGCGGCGCCTCCAGGTCATACGCATCCAGGGCCTCGCCACAGGCCAGCGCGGAGTCCATCCGCTCGAACGCGTTGACCACGAGCGCGGCCGCCGCGTCCCCCGCGCGCACGCCGACGATGGCGGACGGGAAGCCCTCGCCGCCCTCGCTCACCGCGGCCACCCGGAAGTAGCGCGCCGTGCCCGCCGCCAGCGGCAGGGTGAAGGCCGTCTGCGTCACCTCGGTGCCATCGTCCCAGCCCAGTCCGTCCACGCTCTGGTAGACGCGGTACGCGGTGGGCACATCGTGGCCCTCCTCGTCCGGGTTCGCCTCGGGCGCGGCCCAGCGGACCTCCACCGTCCCCGCCCCCGCGTTGCGAGCCACCACCGCCCCAGGCGCTTCGGGCGGCAGCTTCACCGGCACGCGATCCCGCGCGGCGAAGTACTTGATGAGTCCCTGGAGAATGGCCCTCGCGGCGACGCGGCGGAAGGCCGGCTCCTTCAGCCGGTTCGAGTCGGAGACGGTGTCGTGGTACGCGACCTCCAGAAGCACCGACGGCATCTCCGGGTTGTGCGTGGGATTCACCTCGCCCAGGTTCGCCGAGCGCAGGTTGCGCACGCGCCACGTCGAGTCCACCTCGCGCTTCAGGTCCTTCCCCAGCTCGTCCAGCAGCGCGCGCGCCAGCACATCGCTGCCGGGCACCCCCGTGAAGTTCAGCGTGCCATCCACCGGATTCGGCCCGTACACATAGCCCTCGGTGCCCAGCACCTTCCCCGTCGTCGAGGCGTTCGTATGCCACGCGACATACACCGCGTCCTCGCCCTCCTCGTGCAGCCACGCGGCGAAGCGCGGGCGCGCGCTCACGTCCGCGTTGCGCTCGTTGGCCATCGCATTGGCGCCGGTGGGCGCGTACACGGATGCCGGCGCGCCGCTGAACTGCACGTGGTAGCGCGCGGCCTCCTCGTAGCGGGGACGCGTCAGCGCGGCCATCTGCGCATCACCGATGACACCGCTTCCACCGCCGAAGCGCACCGCGTCCAGAGACACCGTGGCCCCCTCCTCCGCGTCGTTCATCACCACCACCGAGGCCGCGTCCGCCCCAGCCCCCGCCTTGAAATAGAAGCGGCCCAACAACACCCAGGTCCCGCCGTGGCGGCGCTGGTTGACGCGGAAGTGGCTCTCGCCGCCCGCGTGGCGAACGACATAGTGGGCGCTCTCCGTCCGCGACGGGTCCGCCGCATAGGAGACATAGACATGGTAGTTGCCATCCGCGGGCACCGTCGGCGCCCACGTGGCCGACGCCGTGGCCGCCGTCGTGGTGAGGAGCTCCCGCGTGGTGCCCAGCGAGAAGGGCTCCACCCCGTTCCCCATCGGCGTGGGAGGCGCGCCCCACCCCTTGCGGCTCGTCGTCCGGAACCGGGCCACGTCTCCACTCTCGGAGTAGCCCGCCCCCCCCTCGTCGACGATGACCATTCGCGAGTTGAGGTCCGACTCGCGCACGGGAACCACGGTGGCGCCCGCGCCCATCAACATGGGCAGCAGGTACTGGTTCATCACCTCCGCCGAGATGAGGTCCTCCACCACCGCCCAGGTGTTGGGCCGCTGCGTGGCCCAGCGAGACAGCGTCGGAGCCCGATAGAAGCCGTGGCCCGGGCTCAGGTAGATGACCTTCCCGGACAGCGCCCCCGTCCGCGTCCGCGTCTGGGGAACACCCGAGACCTTGTTCGTCCGCGCGGCGCCCTGGGCCTCGCGCCGCACCACGGGCGCGTCGGTGGCGCTCAGCTTGCGAGCCTCATGGGCCCTGGGCCCCGGCGCGGGGAGATACACCGCGTCTGGCGGCTCCAGGCCACACGCCCCCACTTCTTCGTCGTGGGCGTGCTGCGCGGGAGCCTGGGCGGCCGCGAGAGACGAGGTCAACAGAAGGGCCGCCAGCACGCCCGCTGGACATGCCCGGAAGGAGTCGGTGCTCATGGCGGCCGACCTTACCCATTCACATCCCCACGGCAATCGCACGCGTGGGTGCTAGCCTGATTGTCCCTTCAGGTTCCGATGACCGTACCTGCCCGGCCACCTCCACACTTTCCCGCCCGTCGCGGCTCGGGGCTCGTCGCCTCGTTCGGCCACGCCTGGGCGGGCCTCATCCACACCGTCGTCCACCAGCGCAACATGCGCGTGCACCTCATCTCCGCCGTCCTGGTGGGGCTGGTGGGCAGCGGCATCCCCCTGGGACTCGCCGAGAAGGTGACGCTCATCTTCTGCGTCCTGCTCATCTTCTTCGCGGAGATTCTCAACAGCGCGCTGGAGCACCTGGTCGACCTGGCCGTCCAACAGTTCGACGAGAAGGCCCGCCTCACCAAGGACGCCGCCGCCGCGGGAGTGCTCGTGCTCGCCCTGGGCACGGTGGTCATCTTCGCCGCCATCCTCGTCCACAACTGGGAAACGGTGCGCACCAGCACCACGGCCATCGCCCGGCAGGTCATCCTGGGGCTTCCCCTGGCGGCTTGCGTGCTCGTGCTCGTGCTGCCCCAGCCCAGGCCCCTCTGGGTGGACCTGTGCGCCTTCCTGGGAGGAATGCTGCTGATGGCGGCGCTCGCCATGCACTCGGCCAGTCTGGTCTTCAGCGCGCTGACCGCGGGGCTGCTCTTCATCGCGGCCTCCGCGGCCTACTCGCGACGGCGCGAAGCGCGCTCCTCAGGCCCGGCGCCGGGTGACTCCAGCGTCAATCCCGGTCCCGGAAACAAAAAAACCGGCTGACGCCGGTTCCACCGCCACCTCGAGGGCGGGGACCCCGAAGCCTGTCCGGAGCCCGCTCACCCGCCGAGGGTCTTGCTACGAAACGAGAGCCTCGCACCTCACGCGCGCTGACGCCACTCGGAGCCCTGCGGCTCCTGGGTGGCCTGCGCCGCCGCGACATCCTTGTCGCCGTCCTTCAGGTCCGAGGTCACCAGATCGAGCAGCTCCGTGGCGATGCCGATTACCTGGTGCGGGGTGTAGCCGCTCGCGCGCAACTGGTTGAAGAAGGTGCGCGCCAGGATTCGGGTGCCCTTTTGATCGGTGCTCACAGTGAATGCCTCCAAAGTGGGCGGCGAAATGAGGGGGGCCGCCAGGTCTTCACACCGGCCCTGTACTTCAACCCCCGTGCCAGACGTTCTCTTCCGAACGGATTCCCTAGTAGTTTCGCTGGGTTGAGCTCTTTCAACGCCCGGCATGAGGGGTCCTTGGGTGCGAAACAACCTACGCACCCACGAACCCCTTCGAGGGAAGTGGAAGTCCGGGTGCCTCACGCGATACGCACCCGGATGAGCAAGCGGAGCCCCCGTGGTTTCAAGTGCTTGCAATCTTTCAGCGGGGTGAAGCAGATACGCGCCCCCACCAGGAGCAAACGGCAATGGCGTATCGGGTGAACAACATCGGGCTGTGGCTGGACGAGCCGGAGGAGCTGCTCGGTCAGCGGGCCGCGGAGAAGCTGGGTGTCACCCGGTCCGACCTGGCCTCGGTGCGGGTGGTGCGTTCGGTTCTGGACGCTCGGAAGAAGGGCAGCCCGCGGTACATCTACACGTTGGAGGTGGAGCTGGCCGCTGGCAGGAAGCCGAAGCAGCTGCCCCCCGACGTGGGCGAGGCGCCGCCTCCGCTGGAACCGCTCACGCCGGTGAAGCCGCCGGAGAAGTGGCCCATCATCGTCGGCACCGGGCCCGCGGGATTGTTCTGCGCGCTGGGGCTCCTGGAGCGCGGCGTGCGCAGCATCCTCCTGGAGCGTGGCCGCGAGGTGGTGTCCCGGCGCAAGGACGTCGCGAAGCTGATGCGCGACGGCACGCTGGACCCGGAGAGCAACATGAACTTCGGGGAGGGCGGCGCCGGGGCCTATACGGACGGCAAGCTGTCCACGCGCATCAACCACCCCATGGTGCGCAAGGTCATCGAGGCCTTCGCCCGTTACGGCGCGCCGGACCACATCCTCATCGAGGGCAAGCCGCACATCGGCTCGGACCTGCTGCCGGGCGCGGTGGCCCGCCTGCGTGAAGAGCTCATCGCCGGCGGCTGCCAGGTGCACTTCGAGCAGCGCGTGGATGACCTGCTCTACCGCGACGGACACATCGCGGGCGTGAAGCTGGCGGATGGACGCACGCTGGAGAGCGACCGCGTCATCCTCGCGCCCGGCAACTCCGCGCGCGAGCTGTACGAGCGCTTCGCCGCCGACGGCCGCGTCCTCGTGGAGGCCAAGCCCTTCGCGCTCGGCTTCCGCGCCGAGCACCCGCAGACGCTCATCAACAGCATCCAATACGGCAGCGCGGCGAAGAATCCCAAGCTGCCGCCCGCCGACTACAAGCTGGCGGAGAACCTGGACGTCGACGGCGAGGTGCGCGGCGTCTACTCGTTCTGCATGTGCCCCGGCGGCATCGTGGTGCCCACGCCCACCGAGGACGGCCTGCAGTGCACCAACGGCATGAGCAACTCGCGCCGCAACGCGCGCTACGCCAACTCCGGCATCGTCGTCTCCGTCTCCGTCGCGGACTTCGAGCGGGAGGGCTTCCACGGGCCGCTGGCGGGACTGCTGTTCCAGCGCCACTGGGAGCAGAAGGCCTATGAGCTGGGCGGGGGCCGCTTCTTCGCGCCGGCGCAGACCATTCCCGACTATCTGGCCGGCCGACTGACGAAGGACCCGGGTGGCACCAGCTACCGGCCGGGTCTGGCGCACGTGGACCTCAACCGGCTCTTCCCCGCGCGGCTCACCACGTCCATCAAGCAGGCGCTGCGCACGTTCGACCGGAAGATGCGCGGCTTCATCAGCGACGAGGGCAAGCTGATTGGCATCGAGAGCCGCACCTCGTCTCCCGTGCGCATCACCCGGGGCGAGGATCTGCAATCGGTGTCCATGCGGGGCCTGTACCCGGCGGGCGAGGGGTGCGGCTACGCGGGTGGCATCGTCTCGTCGGCCATTGATGGACTGCGCGTCGCGGAGCAGATTGCCACCGAGCTAGCGTGAGGCGGACCGAAACCTCACGGAGGAGCCCGCCATGCGTTACGTCGTGCGCACTCCGGACGGAGAGCTGACCTACCCCAGCCTGGGTGACGTGGAGCGTGCGTACACCCAGGGACTGGTGGACCCGGACGACGAGGTGCGCGAGGAGAGCTCGGAGCACTGGCGCAAGGCGGGCAGCCTGCCAGTGCTCGCCCGGGCGCGCCGTCCCTCCTCGGGGCTGGCCGCGCGAGGGCAGTGGCTGGCGGTGGCCGGAGCGGTGGTGTTGGGTGTGTTCGCCCTGACGCTCGTGCTGAAGGACTCCTGGAGCCTGCGCATCCTGGGAATCGTCCTCGCCCTGGTGGTCAGCTCCATGCTCACCCGGGTGACTTTCAAGGCCTTCAAGAGGCCGCCTTCCCAACAGTAGGGCTCGTCCCCTCCCCCGCCCTCCAACGCGAGGGCCTGGCGCCTGGCGGCACCCGTTCGAGGCACGGCGCATGTTCTCCGCTGAAAGCCGCGCCGGGCATGCCCGCCCGTGGCGCTCGCGCGAGAGGAGGACGCACCGTGCTCAGCACCTATCTGTCCCGGGATGCCGCCCGCCGCCTGCGCCATGGAGCCCCGTGGCTGCAACGCGAGGACATCGTGTCCATGGAGGGCACGCCCGAGCCCGGTGAGCTCGTGCAGCTCCGGGACGAGGACGGCGCGGTGCTGGGCCTGGGCGACGTGGACCTGGAGGCCGCGCGCGCCGTGCGCCGGCTGGGCCTTCCGGACGAATCCGTCGAAGGGCTCATCCCCCGCCACCTCCGTCACGCCTTCGAGCGGCGCGGCCGGCTGGTGGACGACCCGCGCTTCTGCCGGGTGGTGAACGACGACGGTGACGGGCTGCCCGGCCTCATCGTGGACCGGTACGACGCCCACTTCGTGGTCCAGACCCTCACGCGCTCCATGGACGCGCGCCACCAGGAAATCACCCGCGCGCTGGTGGAGGTGACGGGCGCGGGCTCGGTGCTGCTGCGCAATGACACGCCGCGACGGCGCGCGCTGGGCCTGCCGACCCAGCGGCCCCATGTGCTCTACGGCACCCCACCCCGCTGGTGCCGTCTCCTGGAGCTGGGGGCCCGCTTCACCGTGGACCTCACCTATGGCCAGGGCACCGGCTACGCGTATGACCAGCGCGAGTTGCGGCGCGTCGTCGGCCGCATGGCCTGGGACGGACGGGTGCTGGACGTCAACTGCAACGTCGGCGGCCTCTTCGTCCACGCGGGGTTGCATGGGGCCCGGCACATCCTGGCCTTCGACGCGGACGCGGACGCGGCGGACCTGGCCCGGGAGAACGCCGAGGCCAATGGCCTGCTCGGCCGGGTGTTCGTCGAGAAAGGCACCGCCCTCCAGGCCCTGCGCGCCGTCCGGGAGACCTTCGACCTGGTGTTGCTGGACACGTCCCGGGTGGCCTCCGCCGAGGAATTCGTCGAGCACATCCAGTACGCGCTGCGTCGCACCCGCCATGGGGGACGGCTGCTCGTGGTCGGCTACCACCCACCACTCCCGCCCGGTGGTTTCGACGAGCTGGTCGCCACGGCCTGTGAAACCGAGGCGCGCATCGCCACCCGGCTGGCCCGCCCCGGGCTTCCGCCGGACCACCCGACGCTGGTGGGTTCCCCGGGTGCGGAATACCTCGAAGCCGTGGCACTCGAAGTGACTTGACGCGAGTCCCCCGCGCGGGGCCCCGGAGTGGTAGTGTCCGCGGCCGCGATGACCAACGAAAACGTCCAAGAGACCGCGACCCCCACCCCGGCAGGTTCCGTCGAGACCGTCCGCAAGGTGTACGCGGCCGACCTGCGTGAGAAGGACCGCGTCAACACCGTCTTCCGTGTCACCAAGAAGGAGAAGGTGACGGCCCGGAGCGGCAAGGTGTTCCTGGCCATGTCGCTCGCCGACAAGAGCGGCGAGGTGGATGCGCGTGTCTTCGACAAGGTGGACGCGCTCGAGCCCGCCTTCCAATCTGGCGACTACGTCCTCCTCACCGGCAGCGTCATCCAGTTCCATGGCCGCACCCAGATCGTGGTGGAGACCGTGGAGCGGCTGGACCCCGAGCCCCTGGACCCCAAGGAGTTCGAGCCGCCCCCCGCGCCGCCTCCGGAGGCCAAGGCCGCCGCCGAGGCGAAGCCCGCCCCCGAGGCCAGGCCCGCCGCCGAGAAGGCCGAGAAGGCCGACGCCCGTCACGAGGGTGGTGGTGGCGCCCGCGCCGTGGGGCTCATCCGCGAAATCGTCACCGAGCGGGTGAATGACCCGTTCGTGAAGCAGCTGCTCGTGGCGTTCCTGGACGACCCCCAGGTCTCCGCGGGACTGGTGGTGGCGCCCGCGGCCAAGGGCATGCACCACGCGTGGCGCGGTGGCCTGGCCGAGCACCTCCTGTCGGTGATGCGGCTGACGCTGCGGGTGGCGGACCACTACCCCATGGCGGACCGCGACCTGCTGCTGGCCGGCGCGCTGCTGCACGACGTGATGAAGGTCGCCGAAATCTCGCCGGACAAGGGCTTCGACTACACCGACGAGGGCAAGCTCGTGGGCCACCTGGTGATGACGGCCCAGAAGATTCGCGAGAAGACGCTGGCCATCCCCGGCTTCCCGCCGCTCTTGGAGCAGCACATCACGCACCTGGTCATCGCCCACCACGGGCAGCTCGAGTACGGCAGCCCCAAGGTGCCGGTGACGCTGGAGGCGCACATCGTCCACGCGCTGGACTCACTCGACTCGCGCATCGCCTCGTGGCTGGAGGCCATGCAGCGCGACCCCAACGACAAGTGGACGGAGGTGCAGCGCCACTACGAGCGGCAGCTCTGGAAGGGCCCGGTGCCCACCGTCCGGGGCCGCGCGCCCGTGGAGGGTGGCGCGCGCCGCAAGTCGCGTGAGGAGAAGCGCAAGGCCCGGGGTGACAAGGCTCCGCAGCAGGGCTCGGTGGCCTCCGCTCCCGCCGCCGAGGGCGCCGCTCAGGCTCCGCGCGAGGAGCAGCCGCGTCCGCCCCGGAAGGAGCGCCCGCCTCGAGAGGAGCGCCAGGCCCGGGAGGAGCGTCCGCCCCGACCGCCGCGCGAGGAGCGTCCCCCCCGCGAGGACCGCCCCCCCCGCGAGGAGCGTCCACCGCGCGACGTGAGCACCCTGCCGAAGGAGCTGACCTTCAAGCCCTTCAGCACGCTGACGTCGATACCGCCCGCCTCCAAGAACGGCGAGGGTTCTTCGGAAAGCTGAGTCGTCATGGCGAAGAAGCTGGGTGAGCGCCTCATCGAGGCGGGGCTCGTCAATGCCGGGGCCGTGGAGCAGGCCCTGGAGCACCAGAAGATCACCGGCCACAAGCTGGGGGATTGTCTGGTGGAGTTGGGGCTCCTCCAGGAAGCGGCCTTGCTGCGCTTCCTGGCCGCGGAGTTCCAGACGCGCTTCGTGAGCGCGGACAAGCTGGCCAAGGCGAGGATCGCCACCGAGGTGCTCGACCGGCTTCCGGTGCGTCTGGCCGAGGCGCAGAACGTGCTGCCCTTGGCGGTGGACCCGGACCGCAAGCTGCTGTCCGTCGTCGCCGCCGAGCCGCAGAACAAGGCGCTGATGGACGAGATTGCCCTCGTCACGGGCATGTCGGAGGTCTACGCGTACGTGGGCCTGCGCGGCGCCATCGCCGCGGCCATCCGCAAGCACTACTACGGCGACCCCACCGCCTTCGCCGCGCTGCTGGAGGCGGCGAGCGCCCAGTCGAGCCCCGCGGAGTCCGCTTCGCGCCCGGGCGCGGCCGAGCACAACCGCACCTCCACGGGCCACCGCGCCAGTCTGTCCTTCCGGATGGAGACGGACGCGCGCATGCGCATGCAGCGCGTGGGAGGCGGGACGCAGGTCGGTGGACGCCCGTCGTCGACGCAGCGACGCGAGCCCGGTGGGCCGCGTGGGCTGGTCAGCGACATCGACTACGTGGAGACCCTGGGCATCCTCGTGGGCCTGCTGGAGCAGGACCGCCAGCGCCACCGGGGACACTCCGCGCAGCTCGCGCGGCAGGCGGGCATCGTGGGCCAGCGCATGGGCATGCCCCACAAAGAGCTGGCCGCGCTGTCCATCGCCGCGTACCTGCACGACCTGGGCAAGCCCTCCGAGCGGCACTTCTCGCTCGCGAGCAACGCCGTCAATCCCGAGTGGAAGGCCCAGGCCCGCGCGGCCTGTCGCGCGCCCACCAAGATGTTCGAGACGGTGCACCTGCCCACGCAGGTCAACACCATCCTCGCGCAGCTCTATGAGGCCTGGGACGGCTCGGGCACCCCGCAGGGCGCCAAGGGCGAGGACATCACGCTGGGTGCTCGCATCCTCGCGGCGGTGGACAGCTTCCTGGAGCTGACCAAGAACCCGGGCAACGCGCTGGGCAAGGCGATGACGAAGGACCAGGCCCTGGAGCACCTGCGGACGAACTCCGGCGTGCTCTATGACCCGGTGGTCGCGGACATCGTCATCCAGTTGCAGAGCGGTGAGCTGCTGCGTCACCGGCTGGAGTGCGATGGCCGGCAGGTGCTCGTGGTCGAACCGGACGAGACGGCTCGCGGTGAGCTGCTGGAGGCGGTGTTGAAGCAGGGCCTGGTGGCCCATGCGCTCTCCACGCAGGAAGGGGCCCAGGACGGCCTCGCCCGGCAGGACTGTGACGTGCTGGTGGTGAGCCTGCGGCTGGGACAGCAGGAAGTGTTGGACCTGCTCCAGCAGGCGCGCTCCACGCCGGAGACGGCGGGATTGCCCATCGCCGTGGTGGGTGAGCCGGATGCCCCCACGCGCGAGCGGCTGATGATGGGCGGTGCGACGGAGCTGTTGCCTCCCGGAGACAAGTCCACGGTGGCGAAGGCGGTGCGCGCGCTCCTCGAGGACCGGGTGTTGCACAACGGCCCGGGCCGGGTGGTGCGTGGCAGCTTCGACGAGCTTCCTCCGCGTGAGCTGCTGCGCACGCTGGGCGGCGGCAAGAAGAGCGGCAAGCTCCAGCTTCGTCAGCACACGCTGGAGGGCTCGCTCCACCTCGAGGGTGGCCGCGTCGTCTTCGCGTCCTTCGGTGGCCACACCGGAGAGCCGGCGCTTCAGGCGCTGCTGAAGCTGAAGCAGGCCGACTTCCAGTACGACCCGGACGCGCTGCTGCTGGACGTGCCGCAGATGGACCAGGACCTTCAGGCCCTGGCCGGCGCCGTCAACGCAGGTTGAGGTTGAAGAGGGCCGAGGCGTTGGCGGTGGTGACTTCCGTCACCGTCTCCAGCGCCACGCCCTTGAGCTCCGCGAGCTTCCGCGCGGTCTCCAGCACGTGGGAGGGCTCGTTCTTCCGTCCCCGGTGTGGCACGGGCGCGAGGTAGGGGCTGTCCGTCTCCACCATCAACCGGTCCAAGGGCGCGAAGCGCACCGCGTCTTGGAGCGCCTCCGTCTTCTTGTAGGTGATGACTCCGGACAGCGAGAGGAAGAAGCCCCGGTCCAGGTAGCGCCGCGCCGCGTCCGTGTCGCCCGTGAAGCAGTGGATGACACCCTTGGAGACCGCCGCCTCGCCGAGAATCGCGTCGCAGTCCTCGTGCGCGTCTCGCACATGCACGACCAGCGGCTTGCCCAGCTTCACCGCGAGCTCGCACTGGTGCCGGAAGATGCGCGCCTGCGCCTCGCGGGGGGAATGGTCGTAGTAGTAGTCGAGGCCCGCTTCGCCCACCGCGCGGACCTCGGGGCGGGCACAGGTGCGCTCGAGCGTGGCGAGGTCATCCTCGGTCGCCCGCGCGGCCTCGTGCGGATGGATGCCGAGCGTGGGCGACAGGAACTCCGGATGGGCGGCGGCCAACTCCAGCGCGTTGCCCCACTGCCCCGGGCCGTGGAACTGCCCCACGACGATGGCGTGGACCAGCCCCGCGGCCCGCGCCCGCTCGAGCACCGGGGCCACGTCCGCGAAGTCCTTCACTTCCAGGTGGCAATGCGCATCCACCAGTCTCATGTGTCCTCCTGAAACAGCTCTTCCAATTCCTGCCGCGCCTCCGGCGAGGTGAAGGTGCTCACCGCCGCGCGCACGTGCTCGCGGCTCTCCGGCCCCCCGAGGCGCCACAACCCATCGGCTGCGTCCAGCCGATCTTCCTCCTGGGCACTCGTGTCCTTGAGGAGCGCGACCAGCCAGGGCAGCGCCCTCGTGTCCCCCAGACGGCCCAGGCCCCGCGCGGCGGCGCCACGGCAGGAGTCCTTCACATCATCGAGGATGGCCTTCAACCGCTCGAGCGCGCCGGGAGCCTTCACCTCGCCGAGCAACTCCACGGCGAGGGCTCGGTCCTGGCTCCATTTCTTGCGCGAGCGCTGAAAGAGGTGCGTGACACCGTCGGAATCGCCGAGCTTCGCCAACACGCCCGCGGCCTGGGTCCGGTCGAAGGCGGGCAGCAGCCACCGGCCGAACAGGCGCTTCACGGCGGGGAGCGCGCGTGGGTCCTCCAGCTCCGCGAGGGCACCGAGAGCGCGGAAGCGCAGCAGGTCCGCGTCGAGCGCGTCGATGAGCACCTCGAGCCCTGCCGGATGCTTGAGGGCGGCGATGCCTCGCGCGGCCTCGAAGCGGACCTCTGGGACGGAGTCTTCGAGCATGCCCGCCAGGGCGCCGCGCAGCTCCGGCCGCGCCAGGTCCGCCAACCGGCCCGTGGCCTCCAGTCGCACCAGCGACTCCTCATCCCGCAGCCGGGCGATGAGGAGGGCCGTCATCTCCTCGGGAGGCAACACCACCGTGGCCAACGCCACGCCGGAGCGCTTCACCTCCGGCTGCGAATCCGAGAGCAGGCGCGGCACCACCTCCATGAAGTCCGCGGCTCGCGAAGGGGCTTCCGCCGCGAGGTGATGAAGCTGCTCGGCCGCCTCCGCTCTGAACGCCGGACGCTTCTCGCGCTCCAGCGTCAACAAGGCCCGGTCCCGCTCCGCACGCCAATCCGTCACGTCCAGCCCCTCACGGCCCAGGGCGCGATGCCCCGTGCCCATCATCGAACCTGTCGCCTTTGGCCCCGGAGGCCAACGCTGGCCCTGCCGTGTGAATCGCGAGTGACTGTCATTCCTAGGTAGTGCTCCTCACGGGTTGCTCGTGAGGACTCATCGAACCTCGGCACCGGGGCCCCAAGGGCGGAGCCGTTGACGCTCCGCCCCGGGTCCATCACTTCACGTCGCTGCCCGGAGGAACGTTGCCCGGGTCCAACAAGGACAGGTCCTTGCCCCCAGGCCCGGCCGTCAGGAGCATGCCCTTCGACTCGATGCCCTTCAGGCTGCGCGGCTTCAGGTTCGCGACCACCACCACATTGCGCCCCACGAGCGACTCGGGAGCGAACGCCTCCGCGATACCGGAGACGATGGTCCGAGGACCCGTCGCCTCACCCACGTCGACCGAGAGCTTGAGCAGCTTGTCCGCCTTCGGAACCTTCTCCGCCGCGAGCACCTTGCCCGACTTGAGCACCACCTTGGCGAAGTCCGCGTACTCAATCTCGCCCGACGAGGCCTCCGCACCCGCCGCCGGAGCAGGCGCCGCGGCTGGGGTGGCTTCGGCCGCCTTCTTCTCGGCCTTCTTCTCCTTGCCACCTTCCGCCTTCTTCGGCTCGGCGGCCGGCGCGACGGCGTTTCCGGACACCGCGAGGATGGCGTTCACGCGGTCCTCCTCCAGGCGCGGCAACAGCGGCTCCGGAGTACCGATGGGATGGCTGCGGTCCAGCAGCGGATACTTCGCCCCCTCCAACGCCTGGAAGGTCAGCGGCGGCGCGCCCAACTGCGCGAACAGCTTCTCCGACAGTCGAGGCGTCACCGGCGCGAGCAACGCACCCAGCAGGTACACGACATCGGCCGCGTCCGACAGGTCGGCGCGGGCCGCTTCCGCGTCCTTCTTCACCAGCGCCCACGGCGCTTGCGCCTGCACGAAGGCATTCGCCGCCGACGCGATGTCCGTGATGACACGGATGGCGTTGCGATACTCGAGCTTCTCGAACGCTTCGCGAACCTCGGGGACTCGCGCGAGCACGGACTCCACCAGCGAACGGCCCGCCCCCTCGGTGCGGCCCGGGGCCAGCGTCCCGCCCAGCGGACCAGCCAAGAGCGACAGGGCCCGGTTGGCCAGGTTGCCCACGTTGTTGACCAACTCCCCGTTCACCCGCAGACGGAAGTCCTTGAGGTTGAGGTCCAGGTCCTCCACGCCCGCGCCCAGGTTGGCCGCGTAGAAGTAGCGCAGGTAGCTGGGGTCCAACTGGTTGAGGTAGTCGCGCGCGGACACGAAGTTGCCACGCGTCTTCGACATCTTCTCGCCGTTGAGCGTGAGGTGCCCGTGGACCTTGATCTCATTCGGAACGTGGAGTCCCGCGACCTCGAGCACCGCCGGCCAGAACAGGGCGTGGAAGTAGACGATGTCCTTCCCGATGAAGTGCACGATGCGCGCGCCGCTGTCCTTGGCCCAGTAGTCCAGCGCGCTCTTCGCCTTGCCCGTCTCCTTCGCCCACTTCTCCGTCGTCGCGATGTAGCCGATGGGCGCATCCAGCCAGACGTAGAAGTACTTGTCCGTCTCGCCCGGGATGGCGAAGCCGAAGTAGGGCCCGTCGCGGCTGATGTCCCAGTCCGCCAGGCCCTTCTCGAAGAAGCCCTGGAGCTGGGCGGCCAGGCCCGGGTGGAGGAAGCCGGGCTTCTTCAACTGCGCCTGGAGGAAGTCCGCATGCCTCGAGAGCTTGAAGAACAAGTGCTCGGACGACTTGCGCACCGGCGGCGTTCCACAGAGCGCACAGCGCGGCTCGATGAGGTCCGTGGGGCTGTAGGCCTTGCCACACTTCTCACAGGCGTCGCCGTACTGGTCCGTCGCCTTGCAGTTGGGACAGGTGCCCTTGATGAAGCGGTCCGGCAGGAAGCGGCGGTCCTTCTCGCAGTACGTCTGCTCGACGTCCCGGCGCTCGATGTCGCCCTGGTCCTTCAACTTCCCGTAGATGAGCTCCGCGTAGTGGCGGTTCTCCGGCGAGTTGGTCGAGTGGAAGTAGTCGAAGCGGACGTCCAGGTCGTGGAAGTCCTTCTGGTGCTCGTCCTGGAAGCGGGCGATGAACGCCTCGGGCTTGAGTCCTTGCTTCGCCGCGTTGAGCTCGATGGGCGTGCCGTGCGTGTCGTCCGCGCAGAAGTAGACGACCTCCTTGCCGCACGAGCGAAGGAATCGGACGTAGATATCGGTCTGGATGTACTCGACGGCGTGGCCAAGGTGAATGGGGCCGTTCGCGTACGGAAGCGCACTGGTGACGAGGGTTCTCTCCGCCATGGACTCTCCTGGGGGCGGCGGACATTAGCCGCTCGGTGGGCCGAGGTCATCGACGGCGTGGGGGCCTCGAGCACGAATGCAAGACGGCGCCGGGGATGTTATCGACCGGAAACGCATGTGCACCCTCGTCATTCTTCGCCAGGTCCACCCCGAGTGGCCGCTGGTGCTCGCGGCCAACCGGGACGAGTTCTACGCGCGCCCGGCGACGGGCCCCCAGGTCCTGATGGAGTCTCCCCGCGCCGTGGGTGGACGCGACGTGGAGCGAGGGGGGAGCTGGATGGGAGTCACTAACCAAGGCCTCTTCGTGGGGCTGACCAACCAGCGCGGGGGACGGACGCAGGGCTCGGCGCCCCGCTCGCGGGGAGAGGTGGTGCTCAAGGCCCTCCAGGCAGGCGGCGTCGACGGCGTCGAGCGCTACCTGGACACGCTCCGCGGCGAGGACTTCCTCCCCTTCAACCTCCTCTACGGAGATGCCCGGACCCTCCGGGTGGCCTATGCCCGGACCGGCCAGTCCCGGCTGCGGCGCGAGGACGTGCCTCCTGGCATCCACGTCCTGCCCAATGACGACCTGGACTCCCCGGCCCTGCCCAAGGTCGGACGGGCGAAGCGAATGGCGGCGGAGCTGGTGAATCAACCCTGGCCCCGCGTCGAGGCGGGCCTGAAGGCCCTGCTGGCGGACGACCAGCTCCCCCCGCTGGAGCAGGTGCCAGTCCCGCCCGAGGGCGAAGCCTTTCCGCGCGACTTCCTCCAACAGCTCCAGGCGCTGTGCATCCACACCCCCACCTACGGCACGCGCTCCTCCGCCATCGTCGCGCTCGCGCCGGGGCGCGTGGGGCACTACCTGACGAGCGACACGTCCCCCTGCAAGGGCCCGTGGCGCGACGTCACGTCGCTGCTTGATACGCCGCGCTCCCCCGCCTGAGCCGCTCCCGTCCCGGCCCCAGGCGGGACAGCAGCACGGCCAACAGGGCCCAGAGCCGGGGCTCCACGAACGGCCCTGGGGCCCGCAGCGCCCGGTGCAGCGCGACGAAGTCCCGAGCCACCTCCGGGTCGTCGAGCACCGCCCCGCCCCCGGGCAACGACTCCTCCCGCTCGGCCACCTCGTCCCCCTCGGACGTGGGCTGCGTGTGTTCAGTCAGGAACGCCGAGGGAACCAACATCCCGCACAGCACCCCAGGGCGTCCCCCTTCGGCGCGCAGCGCATGGACCTCCCCCGGGGGAATCACCACCAGGCTGCCCGGCGGGGCCGTCAGCCGTACGCCGCCACACGACACCTCCTGCGCGTGTGCGGCATCCAGCGTGAGCTGAAGCTCATCGTGGACATGCAGTGACTGGGACGTCGCTCGACCACTCACGCGGTACAGCACCAACCCCGGATACGACACCGGGCGCCAGACTTGCGCCGCCGAATACCCGTCCCACTCCATCGCCATGGTCAGCTCCCGCCACCCACGTCCGGATGTCGGCGAAGCTAGCCGCGCTCCATCCAAGGGCCACCTGCCCCTGGAGCCCAAGCAAGGTGTCGACTACCGGCCAGGACCTCAGCGCGGTTCGGCGGGTGAGTGTTCACCGAGCAGGACGCGCGCGCGGCCATCCATGGTGAGTTTCACCTCTTCCACGGTGGTGAAGCCCGCCGAGCGCGCCAGCTCCGCCAGGTGCCGCATCCACGGGTTGTAGGGCATGCCGTTGTCCGAGCAACACGGCACCACCGCGAAGGGCAACCGATGCCGGGCCGCGTACTCGATGATGATTCGCGTGGCGCCATCGGGGTGCATGCCCACCACGAGCTCCGCGTCACAGGGCTCCTCCAACGTGAAGGGGCGCTGCGCGTACGTCACGGGCAGGTGCTTGTGCCGCATGTCGAAGGTCGTGACGGCGCGCCCGCGCCGGGTCAACGCCTCGTTGAGCCGCCCCTGCCCTCCCGCCACGTCGAAGACGCGAGGGGCCACGAAGCGCGACACGATGAAGTCCGCGAAGAGGTCGAAGCGACGCTTGTCCGCCATACGCGGCCTCCTCTACCCGAGCCGGACGCCAAGTGCACGTCCCCCGCGGCCCGCCCGGCCCTCAGGCACCGGTACAGACCGTGGCCAGGAGTCGCTCGATGACCAGCCGTCCGTTGCCCGACGACTTCAGCGCCAGGTCCGCCTCCGCGCACGCCACCAGCGAGCCCAACAGCTCCCGGCGCTCATACCCCGCGGCGGCCTTCATGCTGAACGTGAGCGCCCACGCGTTGGGCATCTTCCGCTTGGAGCCCTTCAGCTCGGCCTCCAGGCGAGGGAACACCCGCGCCTCCACGTCCTTCGCGGTGCGCGGCGGAGTGCCCCCGGCGTAGCGCATCAGCCACTCGTGGCTCTCCAGCAGCGTGCGGACGATGGAGGCCACCGCGCCCAGGAGCTGCAACGCGTGCGTGCCCTGCCCCATCGCGTCCTCCGCGTAGGACAAGGCGCCTCGGAAGTCGCGCTTCTGGAGCGCCTCGGACAGCTCGAAGAACTCCTCTTCGCGCGCGTGGTGCACCAGCATGACCACGTCGGAGCGCTCGATGGCGGGCCCTTCCGAATACGTGGCGAGCTTCTCCAGCTCCGACTGCAACAACCGGATGTTGCCGCCCACGCGCTCCTTCAACTCCTCCAGCGCGCCCGGCCCCAGCTTCTTCTTGAAGGGCGCCAGGAACTCCTTGGCGATGTCCGTGAGGTCCAGGTCCTTGTGGCGCGCGGCCACCTTGCGCTCGACGACGTGGCCCTTCTCCTGCGCCAGCTTCACCAGCGGATTCTTCGCGTCCACCTCGGAGGCCGCCATCACCAGCGAGTGCCCCGTCGGAACACCCTTCTGGATGAGGTCCAGCAGCACCGTGGCATCCCCCTCCGGCGCGTGGATGCGCTCCTCCTTGCAGAAGGCCGCGGCCTCCTTGAGGAACGCCACGTCCGCCTCCGCGAGGTCGACGTTCAGCTCCTCCTTCCACTGCTCCACCGACGGAGCACCGGAAGCGGACGGGTCCAGTTGGTCCACGCCCCAGCCCGCGCGCGCCGCCAGCGCCAACAGCCGCCGCGCGCCTTCCTTGCGCTTGCCCGCCTTCCACGCCTCGCGAGCCTTCGCGAGCGGGTCTCCCCGGCCCTTCTTGGGCGCGAGGAACTCCGGGTCCCTCACGATGACGACCTTGCGCCCCGGGAACAGCGGCAACGTCGCCAGCTCCTGCGCCACCTCGCGAGGACTGCCCGCGTCCAGTGGCACCAGGTTGAGCCCCACCGCCGCGTCGGGGACCAGCGCCTTGACCAGCTCGTCGGCGCCCTTGCGGACCAGGAACTCCTCACCCCACAGCAGATACAGCGGCGAGACCTTCCCGGCCTTCACGCCCGACAGCACGTCCTCCAGCTCCGAGCTCATCGCGAGGCCTCCGTGAACAGGTCGATGAGCATGCGCTCCAGCTGAAGCCGGGGCGCGCCATTGCGCGCCACCGCCGCGCGAGCCCCTTCCAGCAGCGAGTGCCGCCGGTGCAGCGCCACGTCGGAGTGCCGCGAGGCCACCTCCACCGCGAGCGTACGCAGGTCCCGGTTGGCCAACAGGTCCTCCTGCCCCACCTTCGCCAACGCCACGTCGCGCGTCCACAGCACCAGCAACTCCAGCGTCGCGTCCGCGTCCTCGCGCGAGCCACCGTGCTCGTCCGCGAAGCGCAACAGCCCCACCGCGTCCTCGCCGCGCAGCGACTCGAAGGCGGAGACCACGTCCTTGCGCCGCGCGAGCGCCTCCACGTCCAACGCCAGGGCCCGCCCCAGGCTTCCACCCGACATGATGGCCGCCAGCTGCGCGGTGTCCGCGTCCAGCTTGCGCTCGGCGCGCACGCGCTCGGCGACGAGCGCCACCGGGAGCGGACCGAAGTGAAGCTTGCTGCAGCGGCTGCGGATGGTGGGCAGCAGCTTGTCCATGGCGCTGGCCACCAGCACCAGGGTGGTGTCGGAGGGAGGCTCCTCCAGCGTCTTGAGGAACGCGTTCTGCGCCTGCACGTTCATCGCCTGCGCGGAGACCAGGATGGCCACCTTGCGGCGCGACTCCAGGCCTCGCAGCGCCAGGCGCTCCTGGAGCCCTCGAATCTGCTCCACACGCAAGTCGCGGCTCGGCGTGCCCGTGAAGTCCGAGCGCCCCGCAAGCCCACGCGACACCCGCTCATCATCGGGCATCACCCAGGTGACATCGGGGTGCAGTCCACGAGCCACCCGCACGCAGCTCGCGCAGGTGCCGCAGCCCACGTCCGGCTGTTCGGGGCAGGTCAGGGCCTGGGCCAGGCCAACGGCCGCCCGCTCCTTGCCCACGCCCTCCGGCCCCGCGAAGAGGTACGCATGGTGAACGGCGCCCGCGCGAAGGGCCGCCTGAAGTGAATCAATCGCGCGGGGCTGTCCCAGCACCGAGGCGAGCGTCATGCCGCGTGTATCCCCGCTCCCGGCTCACGCGTCAACCGCTGCCTTGACCCACCTTCTGGCACGGGTCAGAGTCCAGGGGCCTTGCTGTCCTTTCTCCAGAGCAACCTGTCCGTCGCCGTTGGTGCGGTGCTGCTCCTCATCCTGCTGGGCGCCCGAGCGTCCACCCAGGACCAGGACCTGAAGCGAGACCTGAACGGCGCGCTCCGGCTGCTGGTGATGTGCCTGGTGGTGCGCCTGATTGCATGGGCCCTGCCCCAGTCGACGCCGCCCGGGTTGATGAAGGCGCTGCTCGTCGCGTGGATGCTGACGTTCGCGTTCGGTGTCATCCGCGCGAGCGTGGGCTTCGGCCTTAAGCTGGCCAGGCTGCGCTCCCCGTCGGTGGCCACGCCGAAAATCCTGCGCAACGTCATCGACTTCCTGCTGTACACGCTGGCCGCGGTCCCCATCCTCCAGACGCAGCTCAACCTGGACCTGACGGGACTGGTGGCCACGTCGGCGGTGCTGTCGGTGGTCATCGGTCTGGCGCTGCAGGAGACGCTGGGCAACCTCTTCGCGGGCCTGTCGCTGCAGTTGGACAAGCCCTTCGAGGTGGGTGACTTCATCCGCATCGGCGAGCACACCGGCCGCGTGGCGCAGGTCAACTGGCGCTCCATCCGCATCATGACGTTCCGCCGGGAGCTGGTGACGCTGCCCAACTCGGTGGTGGCCAAGGAGCAGCTCAAGAACTTCTCCCAGGACCGCGAGCCGGTGGGCGTGGACGCGCAGGTGCGAGCCTCGTACGACACCCCGCCCAACGTGATGAAGGCCGCGCTGTTGGATGTGGTGCGGGAGATTCCGCAAGTGCTGGTGGACCCGGCGCCCATCGCCCGCACGCTCGCGTTCGACGAGTCGTGCGTGCGCTACATGGTGCGCTTCTTCGTGAATGACTTCTCGCTCGCGGACACGGTGACGGCGGAGGTCTACACACGCCTGTGGTACCGGCTGCGGCGCGACGGCGTGGAATCCCCCGTGCCCCAGCGCGTGGTGCGCATGCGCGAGGACAAGCCCACGCCGGAGCTGCCCGAACACACCGTGCTGCGGCTCCTCCGGGCCGTGGACCTCTTCGAGCCCCTGGCGGACGCGGACCTGGAGCGGCTGGGCCAGGAGGTCCACGTGCGCCGCTTCGGCCGGGACGAACACGTCATCCAGGAAGGCGATGACGGCCGGACGTTCTACGTGCTCGCGTCCGGAGAGGTCAGCGTCCGCGCTGGCAAGGTCCAGGCCGAAGTGACACGGCTGGGCCAGGGCAGCTACTTCGGCGAGATGTCGCTGCTCACGGGCGAGAAGCGCGCGGCCACGGTGGTGGCCCTCGAGGACTCCATCCTCATCGAGGTCGACCGCCCCACCTTCGCGAGGCTCTTCGGCGAACATCCTGGCCTCGCCCGGCAGCTGTCCGCCATCCTCGCGCAGCGGCGCACCCAGCTGCGCGCCGTGGCCGAAGCCAGCGGCGCCGGCACCGACCCCATCCCCGCCGAAGTGGGACGCATCCTCGGACGGCTGCGCCAGATTTTCGGGCTGCACGCCTCCCACGAATAGCCTGGCGCCCCCCCTCGATTTCCCCCTCCCCGGGGGCCCTTTCCGGGCGGGTTGGGCCCTGGAATCCTACCTACCAGGGTGCCACTTCCAAGCGCCCCTCCAGCCCCCTCCCTCCCGAGGGAATGTCAGACCCTTCCGGTAGTCTCTCTTCATTCACGCAACCGGAAAGGAAGTCGACATGACCACCTCTCGTGAGAACCCGTGCGTTTCGGTCAACCAGCTGGGCCAGTACCTCACCGGGACGCCGTCGCTCCGAAAGCGCATCATCCAGGCGCAGAAGAACCCGGTGGACCCGCAGTACCTGCGCTACCCCGCGGCCGCCCAGGCCATCACCGAGTACCTGTGCGACGGGCGCGACGAAGTCATCCTCCGCTATCACCAGCGGCGGCTGCTCAACACCCAGCCCGAGTCCGACTTCGACGCCCACCGCCTGGCCCTCTGCGCCGAGGCCCTGCACCGCTGCCTCGCGATCTCGGATGAGCTCGCCGTTCACGCCATCGCCAGTCCCGCCGACCAGGACCCGGCGCCTCTGGAAGTCGCCGGCGTCGCCATCAAGGTGAAGCCGGAGGTCCTCTTGCGCGGCGTCGACGCCCGAGGACACATGCGCTCGGGCGTCCTCAAGCTCTACTTCTCCAAGCACGCGCCGTTGGATGAGCGCGCCGGCGAATACATCGCCACCGTGCTCCAGCTCTTCGCCGAGGAGCGGCTCGAGCAGCGTGGCCCCGTCGACCCGCGGCTGGTGGGGGTGTTCGACGTGTTCGCCGGCCGCCTCTTCGTCGCGCCGCGTGCTCGTCAGCGCCGGCTCAACGACGTGACGCTCGCCTGCGAGGAGATCGCCGGCCGCTGGGACCGGAACTAGCAGCCCCCGGCCCCCGCCCTCGCCTCCCAGGCCAGGGCGGGTGTTCGTTTCCGGGACACCTCTTCCCGTATCCGTGCAACCTCGTAGCCCCCCATGAGGGGCCGAGTCCCTTTCCCTGCAGGGAGACAGCCGCTCTGGCACGCTGGCATGGCCTTCGCTTTGGGGCCCGCCATGGACTCGCTTCGTCAGGACCTCCGCTACGCGCTGCGCACACTGAAACACACGCCGGGCTTCACGATTGCCGCCGTGGTGACGCTGGCGTTGGCCATTGGCGCGAACACCGTCCTCTTCAGCGCCATCCACGCCATGCTGCTCAAGCCCCTGCCCTTCCGGAGTCCGGCGGAGCTGGTGCGCATCTGGTGTGAGCAGGAAGGCATCGAGTTCGCCTCCGTGACACCCACGGAGCTGCTCGGGTGGCGCGAGCACTCCAAGGGCTTCAGCGAGCTGGCCGGCTTCTCGCGGCGGGACCTGAGCCTCACGGGCGGAGACACCCCCGAGCGGGTCCGCGCGGCACGGGTCACCACCAACTTCTTCAAGCTGCTGGGCGCATCCCCTGCTCAGGGGCGCGACTTCGCGGAGGACGACGCGCAGCCGCGCAATGCCTCCCGCACGGTGGTGGTGAGCCACGCCTTCTGGCGCAGGTCGATGGCCGGCGCCGCGGATGCGGTGGGACGGGACATCCTCTTGGATGGCCACTCGCACACCGTGGTGGGGGTGCTTCCCGAGGGCTTCACCTTCCCCGACTTCGGAGACGACGTCGAGGTGTGGATGCCCGACTGGATGGACCCGGAGGCGCACGGCAATCACTACATGCGCGTGCTCGGGCGGCTGGCCCCCGGCATCTCGATGGAGGCGGCGACGTCCGACCTGCTGCGGGCGGCGAGGACGGTCCATGAGGTTCGCGTGGGCGACAAGCCCGACAAGGCCCACAAGGTCACCACGCTGCTGTGGCAGGAGCACCTCACCTCCAGCAGCCGGCCGGTGTTGTGGGCGCTCTGGGGCGCGGTGGGCTTCGTGCTGCTCATCGCCTGCGCCAACGTGGCCAACCTCCTCCTGGTGCGTGCCCTGGCGCGGCAGCGGGACGGGGCCATCCGCGCGGCGCTCGGCGCGAGCCGCCGGCGTCGGGTGCAGCAGGCGCTGGCGGAGAGCGTGCTCCTGGGGCTGTTCGGCGGTGTCGTCGGACTGCTGCTCGTGATGTGGGGCATGGAGCTGGTGCGCACGCTGCTTCCGGAGTCGATGCTGCGCATGACGCCCGTGGAGCTGAGCATTCCGGCGCTCCTGTTCAGCCTCGTCCTCTCCATCGGAGCGGGCCTGCTCTTCGGGCTCGCGCCCGCGCTGCACACCACCGGCATGGACGTGCTGCCCCTGCTCAAGCAGTCCAGCGCCGCGGTGGGCGCTCGAGCCAATCATCCCCTGCGCAACATGCTGGTGGCGGTGCAGCTCGCCCTGGCCCTGGTGCTCCTCGTGGGCACGGTGCTGATGGTGCAGACGCTGCGCAACATGCAGGGCGTGGCCCCCGGGTTCGACGCGGACGGCGTGCTCACCGGGCGTCTGTCATTGCCCGACGTCAGGTATCCCAAGCAGGAGAACCTGCGCGCCTTCTACACCGAGCTGCTCGGGCGACTGCGCGCGCTGCCGGACGTGGAGGCGGTGGGCGTGGTCAACGACGCACCCTTGGGCGGCTCCAACACCAACGGTGACTTCATGCTGGAGGGGGGCCCCGTGAACCCGACCGCGCGCCACGTCACCGAGTTCCGCGTGGCCTCCGAGGGCTACTTCCGCGCCCTGCGCATCGCCGTGAAACAGGGCCGGGACTTCGGGCCCCAGGACTCCGCGGCGGGCGCGCCGAGCGTCATCGTCAACGAGACCTTCGTGCGCATCTTCCTGGGAGGACATGAGCCCTTGGGCAAGCGGATGCGGCTGGACTGGAGTGACAACGAGCCCTTCCGGGAGATCGTGGGCGTGGTGGCGGACGTGCGCCACTCGCGGCTGACGGAGCCCGCGACGCCCGAGGCGTATGTGCCCTTCGAGCAGTACCCGCTGCGAATCATGTCCGTGGTGCTGCGGACCCGGCGCGAGCCTTCTGTCCTCGCGGGCTCGGTGCGCCAGGAGCTCAAGGCCATGGACGCGGACCAGCCCATCTTCGACCTCCTGCCGTTCGACAGCCGGATGGAGCGCCAGCTGTCGCGTCCCCTGGCGACCACTCGGCTGTTGGCCGCCTTCGCGCTGCTCGCGGTGGTGCTGGCCGGCGTGGGTGTCTATGGCGTCATGGCCTACTCGGTGGGTCAACGCACGCGGGAGCTGGGCATCCGCCTGGCGCTTGGCGCCCATCCCCGGCAGGTGTTGGGTCTGGTGATGCGGCAGGGACTGCGGCTCACGGTGATGGGCGTGGGACTGGGTCTGCTCACCGCGTTTGGCTGCATGCGTCTGTTGGCCTCGCTGCTGTACGGCGTGAATGCGAACGAGCCCACCGTCTTCGTGGGTGTCGCCGCCGTGCTCGCCAGTGTGTCCATCTTGGCCACGTGGGTCCCCGCGCTGCGTGCCAGCCGCGTGTCTCCGTCCGTCTCACTGCGCGCCGAATAGCACCGGCGCTCTGCGCGCCGAAAAGCCCCTGGGGTTGTTCGCACCGCCCCAGGCATGCGCATGGGGTGACTTCGCCCCATCCCCTCCTCGCGAGACAATGGCGAACCAGCGGACGTCCCGCACGGTTGGCCCTTTGACGCTTGGCGAGGGAAGGGTTTAAGAGTCCGCATGCACTTCGACTGGAGCTTTCTGGTTCGCCTCAGCGTGCTGGTGTTGCCCGCCATGTTGCTGATGGCCTTGCATGGCACGGCCGCACACGCCGCGGCGCCAGGGAGTGGTGCGCCGCTGGAGAGACTGTCGAGCCGCCGCATCTTCTTCGGGCACCAGTCCGTGGGCGGCAACCTGCTGGACGGAGTGCAGCGGCTTCCCGCATCGTCCCAGGCGCCCCGCGTCGTCGAGGTGAAGAGCCCGACGGAGGCGGTGGCACCGGGGACGCTGGCGCACGCGATGGTGGGCCAGAACGAGAAGCCCGAGTCGAAGATCGCCGACTTCGAGCGGATGATGGACGCGGGGCTGGCGAAGTCGACGGACGTGGCGTTCTTCAAGTTCTGCTACATCGACTTCAACGGCGCCACGGACAGCCGCGCGCTCTTCGAGAAGTATCGCGCGTCGATGGAGGGCCTGAAGGCGCGCCACCCCGGCACCACCTTCGTGCACGTCACCGCGCCGCTCACCACGGTGCAGCGCGGCGCCAAGGCGTGGCTGAAGGAGCTGCTGGGCCGGCCCGTGTGGGGCATCGCGGAGAACGTTCAGCGGGAGACGTTCAACGAGCTGATGCGCCAGGCGTACGGCGGCAAGGAGCCCCTGTTCGACCTGGCCCGGCTGGAGTCCACCGCGCCCGATGGCAAGCGGGAGACGTACGAGCTGAACGGGCAGACGTGGCCGGCGATGGTGCCGGGATACTCGGATGACGGCGGCCACCTCAACGCGACGGGCCAGGAGCGACTGGCCAAGGAGCTCATGAACTTCCTGGCGAACCTCCCCGCCCCCGCGGTGCAGCCTCCCATTCCCGCTGTCCAGGCCACGCCGTGACATGACGCCGTTCCATCAATCCCTGTCGCGTGAGCTGAAGACGCTCCTGTCCCGCCTGAAACTCAGGCGCTGCCAGGAGGTGGGGGACTCGCCCACGGTGCTGGGCCGTGTGTGGATTCACGGCGCGGGACGAGTCCAGGTGGGCCACCGCGTCATCCTGGACGGCCGGCTGGCACCCATCGAGCTGAACGTCATGGGGGCTGACAGCCTCATCATCCTGGGTGATGACGTGGTCATCGAGGGTGGTGCGTCCCTGGAGGCGATGAGCTCCATCAGCGTGGGCGCGGGCTCCCGCCTGGGGGCCTACTGCAAGGTGATGGACAATCAGCACCATCCGCTCCGGGGAAACCGCCATGCGCGGCCCGCCTCGGTGCCGCTGGTCATCGAGGAGTCGGTGTCGGTGGGAAGCCGCGCCATCCTCTTGCCGGGAACCCACCTCTCCAAGGGCTGCACGGTGGCGCCCGGGACGGTGGTCTCCCGGAAGATTCCGGCAGGGGTCAGCGTGGGCGGGGTGCCCGCCCGTGTTCTGCGCAGGGAGGTGATGGGATGACGTCGCGTCTGCCATTTGTCCGGCTGCCCGCGGTGGCCGCCCAGCTCGAGGAGTTGCGCAAGTCCATGCAGCCCCGCGCCGAGCGCGCGGTGGCGATGGTGCGCGCGCGCTGGTATTTCCGCGCCGTCCAGTCCCTGGGCCGCAACGTGGCCGCCTATGGGCCGCTCTCCGTGCACAACGAGGGGGAGATGGTGCTGGGAGACCGGCTCACGTTCGTGGCCGGAATGATTCCCAGCTCGCTTTCGTGTCATGCGGGGGCGCAGCTCTTCATCGGTCCGGAGACCCAGTTCAACTACGGCGTCGCGCTGGAGGCGTGGCAGTCGGTGCGCGTGGGAGCCCGGTGCATGTTCGCCTCGTTCGTCCGGGTGGGGGACCGGGACGGACGTCACACCGCGCCCATCGTCATCGAGGACGACGTCTGGGTCGCGCACGGCGCCATCATCATGCCCGGGGTGCGCGTGGGCGCGCGCTCCGTGGTCGCCGCCGGCAGCATCGTCACCCAGGACGTGCCCCCCGACACCCTGGCCATGGGCAACCCCGCTCGCAACATGAGCCTGGAGCTGGTCGCCCGCGACACAGGCAGCTGAGCGCTTCCGGACGCCATCTCCCGGACGCGCCGAAGATTCCGAAGTCCGGGCCGTTTCCCGTTCATCCACCGCATTCCCAGACAGGACCTCCCGTGAGCATTCGTGACCGTATCCGTGGCTTCATCGTCGACACGTTCTTTGTGGACGACTTCGCCGACAACGACTCCTTCCTGCGCAAGGGGCTCATCGACTCCACGGGGATGATGGAGCTGGTGGCGTTCCTGGAGTCGGACTTCGGCATCAAGCTCGAGGACAAGGAGCTGGTGCCCGAGAACCTGGACTCGCTGGCGCGCGTGGTGGCCTTCGTCGAGCGCAAGCAGCAACCGCAGCGTCTGCCGCAAGCAGGCTGAGAGCGCGCCATGTGTGGCATCGCGGGTTTCACATATCCGGCGGGAGGGGCCGCGCGGTCCGAGCCCGCCGAGCGGCTTCGCCGGATGACGGCCAGCCTCCGTCACCGGGGCCCCGACGCGCAGCGGGCCCTGTTGTTGGACGGCGTGGCCCTGGGCCACACGCGTCTGTCCATCGTCGACCTCACGGGTGGGCATCAGCCCATGCGGGACGCGGCGACGGGACTCACCATCGTCTTCAACGGTGAAATCTTCAACCACGTGGAGCTGCGCGAGCAGCTCTCCAGCCAGTACACGTTCCGCACGCGCTCGGACACGGAGGTCATCCTCGCGGCGTTCCTCGCGTGGGGCATCGACTGTGTGCGGCGGCTCGAGGGCCAGTGGGCCTTCGCGCTGTGGGACCCGCGGGACGCCACGCTGTGGTTGTCGAGAGACCGGGTGGGCATCTGCCCGCTGTTCTACGCGGAGCTGCCCGGTGGACAGCTCGCGTTCGGTTCGGAGGCCAAGGCGCTCTTCGCGAGCGGACTGGTGACACCCGCGCTGGATGCTCGGGGTCTGAAGCAGACCTTCCAGCTCTGGGCGCCCGTCGCACCGCGCACGTCCTTCGAGGGCGTCCGGTTGTTGCCTCCGGCGCACTCGGCGCGGTTTCGGGCGGGGAAGCTGGAGACGTTCCGGTACTGGGACCTGGACTTCGGCGTGGAGCCGAGCACGGCGAGCGACGCGCGAATCCAGGAGGAGTTGGGCGAGACGCTGGAGCGGGCCGTGCGGCTGCGGCTGCGCGCCGACGTTCCCGTGGCGGCGTACCTGTCGGGAGGACTGGACTCCAGCCTGCTGTGCGCGCTGGCGCAGGAGCAGTTGGGCGGAACACTCCAGACATTCTCCGTGGGCTTCGCGCACGCGCGTTTCGACGAGCGCGAGCACCAGGCCACGGTGGCGAGGGAGCTGCGGACGAATCACCGCGTGGTGGAGATGAAGGACGGGGACATCGGCGCGCTGGTGCCCGGCGTCATCTTCCACGCGGAGCAGGCGATGATGCGCTCGGCGCCCGCGCCGTTCCTGCGGTTGAGCGAGTGGGTGCGGGACAATCGCATCCGGGTGGTGCTCACGGGAGAGGGCTCGGACGAGATGTTCCTGGGCTACGACCTCTTCAAGGAGACGAAGGTCCGCCAGTTCTGGGCGAGGCAGCCCGCGTCGAAGTGGCGGCCCCTGCTCTTGCGGCGGCTCTACCCCACCCTTTCGGTGAGCCAGCAGAACGTGGAGCTCTTGCGGGAGTTCTTCGGCATGGGGCTCGACGACGCGGGGAGCCTGGGTTTCTCGCATCTGGTGCGCTGGTCGAACAGTGGCCGCATCCTGCGCTTCCTCGCGCCCGACTTCGCGGCGAGCGTGGCGGATGAAGACCCGGTGGGCTCGGTGCTGGCGACGGTGCCCGCCTCCGTGGCCTCGTGGCGTCCGTTGGCGCGTGCGCAGTACCTGGAGGCGAAGACGCTGCTGTCCGGGTACCTGCTGTCCGCGCAAGGGGACCGCATGCTCCTGGGCAACTCGGTGGAGGGGCGGTTCCCCTTCCTGGACACGTCGGTGATGGAGCTGGCGGCTCGCATTCCCGAGCGTGTGCGGCTCAAGGGGCTAGACGAGAAGAACGTGCTCAAGCGCTTCGCGCGAGGCCGTGTCCCCGCGTCGATTCTCGAGCGGAGCAAGTTCCCCTACCGCGCGCCCATCGCGGGAGCGTTGGTGGGACCGGATGCGCCCGCATGGGCTCGGGACCTGCTCGCGCCCGAGGCCGTGGCGAAGGTGGGGGTCTTCGATGCGCGCAAGGCGGAGCGACTGGTCGCCAAGCTGCGTGCGCCCAACTCCGCGGAGAGCGAGGCCGACACCATG
This sequence comes from Myxococcus stipitatus, assembly GCF_037414475.1. The sequence goes on from NZ_CP147913.1 coordinate 457,448, forward strand.
GCCTTGTTCGCCATCGCGTCCACGCAGTTGCTGGCACATCACTTCCTGACGCCGCGCCCGCTGCCTCAAGCGGACATCGATGCCGTGGAGCTGGAGGCGGCATGAGCGCGACGGACTCATCGCGGTTGCGGGTTCAGCACGCCCTCTCGCCAGGCCTGTGGCTGAAGCAGGAGGCAACATGAGCGCGACGGACTCATCTCCGGCCTGGGTCCTGGCCCATGCGGAGCGCACACCGGATGCGCCCGCCGTGGATTCCCCATGGACGAGGCTCAGCTATCGGCGGCTCGCCGATGCCCTGCGCGTGCTGGCGGGACACCTGCGCGCATCGGGCGTCGCGCCAGGCGACAAGGTGCTCATCGCCCTGCCCCTGGGTTCGGCGGGAGCAGTGGCGGGGCTCGCGGTGCAGGCCCTGGGCGCGTGCGCGGTGGAGTTGGACCGGGAGACCGGGGCGAGCTCCGTGGATGCCATCCTCGCGCAGACACAGGCCCGGCATGCCTTCATCTTCGGGCAGGACGCTCGCAAGTGGGCGGGCAAGCCAGGCCTGGGCCATCTGTATGTGATTCATTCCACCCGTCCCCCGGAGCGCATGCTGCAAGCGCTGTCACCCGCGTCCTGCACGTGGGTGCAGGAGGATGGTGCCCTGGACCCGGACGCGCCGGTGACGCCGCTCGGAGCGCTCCCGGAGACGCGGCCCGACGCCCCCGCGTCCATCGTCTACACCTCCGGCAGTACGGGCACGCCTCGAGGTGTCATCCAGACCTTCGGCAACATCGCGGCGAACACACGCTCCATCGTGGAGTATCTGGGCCTGTCGTCGCGCGACCGCGCGCACCTGGTCCTCCCGCTGCACTACTGCTACGGGAAGAGTGTCCTGCAGACGCACCTGCTCGTGGGCGGCTCCGTGTTCCTGGATCCGCGCTTCATGTATCCGCAGGTCGTGCTGGAAGCGATGGCGGAGGAGCGCAGCACGGGCTTCGCGGGTGTGCCGCTGACCTTCGAGTTGCTGAAGCGCCAGGCGGGAGCGGAAGCGCTGTCGAAGCTGCGTCTGCGCTACGCCACCCAGGCCGGCGGCGGCATGTCGCCCGACACGATTCAGTGGACGCGAGAGGCGCTCTACCCCGCCGAGCTGTACGTCATGTACGGACAGACCGAGGCCACGGCGCGGCTGAGCTACCTGCCACCGACAAGGGCCGAGGAGAAGGCGGGCTCCATCGGCGTGGCGATTCCCGGCGTGGAGCTGCGCGTGGTGGGCGACGACGGCGCCCAGCTCCCCACGGGCGAGACGGGAAACCTGGTGGCGAGGGGCGCCAACGTGACGCCCGGCTATCTGGGAGCGCCCGAGGAGACGGCGACCATCCTCCGCAACGGCTGGCTGTGGACAGGAGACCTGGCCTGGCGCGACGCGGATGGCTTCTTCTTCCTGGTGGGACGCGCCAAGGAGATCCTCAAGGTGGGGGGCCACCGCGTGAGTCCGGCGGAGCTGGAGCATCAGCTCGCTCGGCACGCGGCGGTGCGCGAGGTGGCGGTGGTGGGTGTCCCGGACGCGCTCGGCGGCGAGGCGGCCTGCGCGGTGGTGGTGCTTCAGGAGGGGGCCGAGGTGAAGGAGGACGAGCTGCGGCGCTTCTGCAGGGAAGCCCTGCCGGCACACAAGGTCCCCAAGCATGTGGTGTTCACGGATGCATTGCCTCGCGGGCCCAGTGGGAAGGTGCTCAAGGCGGAGCTGCGCACCCGGTATTCGTCGGTCGGTTCTTCGTGAAGGGTTTCAGAGGGGTCCACACAATGACGTTCTCCAAGCAGGTGCTGGAGCTGGATTGGGAAGCGAAGGCAGCCGAGCTGTCCGAGAAGCTGCGCGAGACGGTGCTCAAGAAGCTGCGCAAGCGCGGCATCGTGGTGGCCATCTCCGGTGGCATCGACTCCGCGTGTGTCGCGGCGCTGTCGGTGCGCGCCCTGGGCCCCGAACGAGTCTTTGGCATCCTCCTGCCGGAGAAGGACTCCAGCGGGTGGAGCTCGCAGCTGGGGCGCAAGCTCTGCGAGAAGCTGGGCATCAAGTACCAGCTCCATGACATCGCCCCCATCCTCGAGGCCGCCGGTTGTTACCGTCAGCGCGACGAGGCCGTGCGCTCTGTCTTCCCGGAGTTCACCCCGGACATGAAGTGGAAGATTGTCATGCACGGCGACCGGTTGAACACGGACGCGGTGAACTTCTTCTACGTCGTGGTGCAAGTGAATGGCGAGGAGCGCCGCTTCCGTCTGCCGCCCCAGGCCTATACACAGATTGTCGCCGCGACGAACTTCAAGCAGCGCACGCGAAAGATGATGGATTACTTCCACGCGGACCGCCTCAACTTCGCGGTGGCGGGGACGCCCAACCGTCTGGAGTATGACCAGGGCTTCTTCGTGAAGCTGGGCGACGGCGCCGCGGATGTAAAGCCTATCGCCGGGCTCTACAAGACGCAGACCTACAAGCTGGCGAAGCACCTGGGGGTGATTGAGGAGATCACCAGCGGCGAGCCGACCACGGACACGTTCAGCCTCCCGCAGTCGCAGGAGGACTTCTACTTCTCCGTGCACTACTCACAGCTCGACCTGTTGATGTGGGCCAAGAACCACGACGTGCCCACGACCGAGGCCGCGCAGGTGATGGGCCTGACGCCCACGCAGGTGCAGCGCGTCTACGACGACATCGACCAGAAGCGCCGCAGCACCGCCTATCTGCACTCGCCGCCGCTGCTGCTGGAGGACGTGGCGGAGCTGGGGCCATTCAAGCTCGGCTGAGCCGCGAGACTCGGCGCCTCACTCGGCTTCGTCGCACGGTTCGGCGCGCACGGGAATCCCCTTCCGTGCGCTGTCGCGAACGTAGAGCTCGCCCTGCTTGAAGTAGTCCGTCCCGCCCTTCACGCGCACCACGCTCCGCTTCGCGTCCACCACCATCCACTGGAGCGTCTCGCGCGAGCCTCCCTCGTACGCGACCTCCAGCGTGGACGCGCCCGAGTCTCCAGGCTTCGCCGCCGTCACGCGGCCCTCGACGGACTCCTGCCCGAAGTCCACCACCAGCGCTCCATCCGACTTCAGCATCACGGAGGGCGTCGCCGAGTCGCAGAACTTCTCGAGGACGAAGCCCTTCCCCTCGCTCCGGACCTGGACCCAGCGCCCCGCGAGCGCCTTCACCTCCGCCAGCGCCTCGCGCTTCTCCTCCGGGCACTCCAGGGCCGAGGACGGCACCAGCCCCACCAGCACCTCCGCGCCTTGGACGAAACGCGCGGGCACCAGCTCCGGCGGAGGCGAGGACGCGAACACCTGCACCTCGGTCCCCACGGGCACCGCTGGGCCGCTCCCCGCCGCGCCCTCCAACGGCTGCAAGCGCACCCGCCTCGTCTTCACCTTGCACGCCGTCAACGCCTGCGTGAATGGGCGCGAGAAGCTGTCCTGCCCCTTCCACCCCGCACCGCAGCAGCCCGTCCCCGGCCCCTTCAGCCTCAGGCGACCGAATTCCAGGCCCAGCGTCCAAGTCTTCTCAGGCTGGACCGAAGCCAGAATCCAGGTCCCCGTGCCCTTCTTTTCGCGCACGGAGAAGGTGCATTCACAAGCGCCCGTACTCTGTCCTTGCGGAAAAGTCGCCTCGTACTGAATGAGCGTCTGTTCATTTCCTTCGAGGATGGCGAGCGCCGCGCCCTCTCGGGCGTAGACGCCGGACAGCGCTGGCTGCTGCGCATGGCCCGTCCCGGACCACAGACTCCCGACCACGCATGTCACGAACACATAACGCAGCGCATCCATTTGCGACTCCGAGTCCATGTTTGCTGATGCCGAGAGCCATCCTCCTCCCAAAGGTAGGCGGACGTCAGGCAATTCAGCGGGGTCTGAGGCAACTCTTTTTCTTAGCGGGCGACAATCCGGGCATAGGAAGTACCCACCCCAATCTCCAATCGCGGAGTGCCCATGTCTCCCCGGATTGATGGCCGCCAGCAGAACTATTCGCCCCAGTCGGTCCAGGCCTCTGGCCTGCCGCAGGACCGCAACGCGCAGCTGAACCTCCAGCAACTCTGGCCGTACATCGAGAAGTACGCGCAGAAGTACGGCGCCGACCCGAAGGTGCTCGCGGGCATCGTCGCGCAGGAGTCCTCGTTCAAGAACCACGGCGTGCACGCTGACGGCACGGGCCACGGGCTCATTGGCCTGGACGACAACGGCCTGTTGCCCTCGTTCGAGAAGTGGTCCGGCATGCAGGTGGGCCGCGGGGCCAACGCCAAGACGATTCCGCCCGAGAAGCAGATGGAGTTCCTGGCGAAGACGATTGGCGACCTGACCAAGAAGCACGGCAACGGCATGGCCGCCGCGCGCGAGTGGCACCGGGGCGCGGGCGCGATGAACGACGCTCGGGGCTACGACTACCAGAGCAAGATCCAGAACCACATCGGCCGGCTGTTCCCGGGTGGCAAGACGCCCAGCGGGACGAGCGCGAACGTGCCCGACACCACGGTGGGGCAGAACAACAACAACACGCCGGGCTCAAACCCTGGCATCGCGCCCAGCCGCAATGACTCCCGCACGCCGGTGGGGGACTCCGACTACCAGATCAAGCAGGGTGACACGCTCTGGGGCATCGCCTCCCAGCTCAAGGGCCAGGGCATGCAGGGCTCGCACTGGGACATCATCAACCAGATTCGCGAGATGAACCCGAAGATCACCAACCCCAACCTCATCATCGCGGGTGACTCGCTGAAGCTGCCGGGTGTCGCAGGCAAGGACCAGAGCAGCTTCACGCCTGGCACGAACAAGCCCGCGCCGGTGGACCTCAACCCTGGCACGCAAGGCACGCAGGGCACCGAGGGCGCCGCCCCGGTGACGGGCGACGGCCGCGTGGACCCGAGCAAGGTTCCGCAGATCAGCCAGTACAACCCGGCGGGCAAGAACGGCTCGTATACGAATGGCCCGGCCAACTGCGGCCCCACGTCCATGGCGCAGATCGCCCGCGCGTTCGGTTTCGGCAAGGACATGAACGACGCGCAGCTCATCAACCACCTGGGCCGCATCGGTGGCACGTCGGGCAACGGCACGGACGTCAACGGCATCGCGAAGATGGCGAAGGCGATGGGCAAGAACGCGGAGACGAAGGGCCCTGGCGCGGACGTGGATTGGATTGCCAAACAGCTCAAGCAGGGCAAGTTGGTGGTGGCCAACGGCGACTATCACGCGATGCCTCCGCACCAGAACGAGTCGCGCACGTCTGGCCACTACGTGACGGTGGCGGGCATGGACGCCAAGGGCAACTTCATCGTCCGCGACCCGGCCGACGCGAACGTGAAGACCATCACTCCGGAGCAGATGAAGCACTTCCTGCGCTCCAACCCCAACGGCGGCTATCAGATGGCCATCGGCTGAGAGTAGTCCCCGCGGGTTGGAGGGACTGCGGTAGATTTCTCGCGGACCGGCACTCCCCAGGTGCCGGTCCGTTGCGTTTCCACATCCCGAGGTACCGCCATGACTCAGAGCACCCAGACGCACACCTGTATCTCCTGCAAGAAGACCGAGGGCGGCGACGTGGTGGGCTCGACGTACGTCTCGACGGGCGACAACGGAATGATTGTCCGCTTCTGGATGTGCGACGAGTGCGCGTTGCCGTTGGGGCCGGGGCAAGGGCCTATCGACATGGATGAGCCCGTGCAGGTGCCCCACCAGCCTCGAGGCTGAGCAAGGAGCGAGGCGCCGGGCGGGGGCCCGGCGCGACGGGATGGAGCCCGGGGCGCGAGCAGGGTATGGAATAGGAAGCCCCTGCCCTCGTCGGAGACGACATGACCAAGCTCCTTGGCCCCGCATCCTTCGTTCTCGCTTCGGCCGCGCTCGCGGTGGCCCTCTGGGGTCCCGGGCGTGGCGAGGTCCCTCGCGCCGTGGAGAAGACGGAGCCCGCCCCGGTGGTGCAGTCGAGCCCCGAGGGGCTGGAGCGGCGCATCCAGGCGCTGGAGGACACGACGCTGAGCCTGTCCCGGCGCCTGATGGAGCTGGAGCGGCAGCCGGTGGCGCGAGGCACCCAGGATGGCGGCGGGGCCTCTCCCGCGCTCGACGCGGAACTGGACCAGTTGCGCGCGGAAGTGCGTGGGCTGATGGCGGGAGAGACGTTGAACTCCGAGGGGGGACGGGAAGCGTTGAAGGACGCCATGCGCTCGGTTCAAGAGGAGATGCGCACCGAGCGTTTCCAGGCGCGACAGGAAGAGTGGATGCAGGCGCAGGTGCGCGGGCAGACGGAGCGCGCGGACCGGGTGAAGCGGCTCGTCGCCGAGGCGAAGCTGAACTACTCGCAGGAAGCGGAGCTGACGCGCCGGCTGGAGCTCGAGGAGTCCACGCGCACGTCGCTGTTCAATGAGCTGCGCAATGGGACGAAGACGGCGCGTGACGTTCGACAGTCATTGCGGACGCTGCGCCAGGAGACGGACCAGACGATGAAGTCTGTGCTGAACGAAAGCCAGATGAACAGCTATGAAGTGATGCGGCGCGAGGAGCAGATGAACTCCCGTCCCCGCGGACCTCGCGAAGGCAGGCCCGGCGAGCCGTAGATGCGGAGTCAGATGTTCTGGAGCCGTCCCGTCGTGCGAGCCGTTCACTCTCCAAATAGATCGGCTCCATGACAGAGAATCGTTCCTTGTCTCCAGAGCAGCGGGACGCGGCGCTCCATGCGCTTGTCGGCGCGGACCCTGGCGCAGTGGTGGAAGCAGCCCTTCAGCTTTCGGAAGATGCGTCGACCACCTCCCACCTGGTCCAGCTGCTGGAAACACAGACCCGTCCAGAGGTGCGCCAGGGCATTCTGTATGCGCTTTGCTGGCATGGACAGCCCGGCCTGTGGGACTTGATGGTCGAGGTGCTCTCAAACCCACGCGAAGACCCCAAGGTGCGTGGCCAGGCCGCTGAAGGGCTCTCCTACCTGTTCTCGTACCTGACGACAGACTCGCGAGAGTTCGCGAGTGGAGTCAAAGCCTTGCTGGAGGCGCTCAATGACTCATCCGTCGAGGTTCGCTACTGCGCCGTCCACGCCCTGGGTGCAACTGGCCATCCGCCACTCATTCCCGCGTTGGAGCGGATGCGTGAAGACCCAACTCCCGCTCCCGGATGGATTGGAACAGTCGCGGATGAAGCCAGACGCGCCCTTGAGTTTCTCGAAGGCGCTTATTCCATGCGCAAACGCAGAGGGCGTTGAAGCGGACTCGGTCGAGCAATGAGTCCCGGGGCAGCCGTGCACGAACCGTGTCGGAGCTACTCCCGCACCTCAGGCAACTTCGGGCGCGGATCACACGCGATGCCTGGACACCCCTTGTCCTCGGAACAACTCCCGTCGCAACACATGTACTGACGCGCCGGACACACCGACGCGCCCATATCGTTCCTCCGCGACGGCTCGCGCGGCACCACGCCTACCGCGGCGTCCGGAGCGGGCGGCGGCGGGGCCTCGCGCTTCACCTCTTCCGCCGTCCCTCTGCACCCCGCCCCCCACAGCAGCGCGCCCAGCACCATCCACCATCCCCACCCTGAGCGCTGCCTCGAATCAACGAACATCCCTGGCCTCCTGGTTCCAACCCTCTTCAATCAAACAAAGAGGCGGCCCCGGACATCCATCCCGGGGCCGCCCCTCACACTTCAACCTTCGACCTCACCGTGGAGGTCGAACGCAGAACTAGCTCCGACGACGGCGGCGCAGCGCCAGACCCAGCAGGGCCAGCGCGGGCATCAGCACGCTGGAGGCGTTTCCACCCGCCGCGCTGCAACCATGGTCAGGCAGGTTCACCACCGCCACGGACACTTCGGTCGGCTCGCTCGACGCAAGGTCATCGCTCGCGCGGACGCGGAAGAGCAGCACCGTCTTCTCGGTCACGTTCGGAGCGATGATGGTCGCCTCCGCGGTGTCCGCACCCTGAATCGTGACGGACGGACCCGCGACCTGCGTCCAGCGGTACGTGATCTCATCCCCATCGGCATCCTCCGCCGTGGCGATCATCTTCACGCCCGAGCCCTCGTGAACCGTGTACGACTGGGTCGCCGACACCACCGGCACGCGGTTGGCCCGCGTCACGGTGATGGTCACCACGCTCGGCGCGCTGGCGATGCCACCGGCCGTCGCCACCAGGCTGAAGCGCAGGACCACGGACGCACCCGTCACGTCAGGAGCCTTGAAGCTCGGGGTGGCCGTGTCGGCCCCCGTGAGCGTCACCGGCGTCCCATCCAGCTGCGTCCAGGCGTAGGTGATGGCCTCGCCGTCCGCATCCTCGGCGCTGCCCGCCAGGGTCACCGTCGTGCGAGAACCCACCGTCCGGTCCTCACCCGCCACCGCCACCGGCGCACGGTCCACCTGACGAACCGTGATGGTGACCGTCGACTCCTCGCTCAGGTCGATGCCGTCGGACGCCACCAGCGTGAAGGTGAACTGCGTGTCCGCCGTCACATCCGGCACCGCGAACGTCGGCGTGGCGCTGGACGGGTCATCCAACTCCACCGCCGGGCCCGCCGTCTGCGTCCACTCGAACTCGAGCTTCTCGCGGTCCGCGTCCGTCGACCCCGTCGCGTCGAGCGTGATGCTGCCCGAGCGCTCGTCCACCGTCGTCGGCCCACCGTCCTTCACGCGAGCCACCGCGACCGGCGCCCGGTTCACGTTGGTCATCAGGATCTGGACCGTCTTCGGGTAGCTCTCGTCCACGCCATCCTTCACCACCAGCTGGAACGTGAAGAGGCTGTCACCCGCGACCTCGGTGGTGAACGACGGCCGGACCGTGTCCGCGCCCGTGAGCGCCACCGGCGGGCCACCCACCTGAGTCCACGCGTACGTCAGCGGCGAACCATCCGGGTCGGAGCTCGCGGAACCATCCAGCGTGACGGTCCGCAGAGACAGGCTGCCATCCGGATTCTCGATGAACTCGGACAGCTCCAGGGAGTTGCCCGCGTTCGCCAGAGGCAGGACGTTGCAGGCCGGCGCCGAACCACCACCCGCGTACGACTCGGCGACGCGCGTGGTGAACGGCGTGTTGGTGACACCCGCCACCTGGATGTTGGTGACATCCCAGCCATACGCGCCGACACCACCGTCAGACACCTGGCGGAAGCGCACGCGCACCTGGCGACCCGCGAACCGGGTGCCGAAGTTGACGGCGTAGTTCATGAACGCGGGGAAGTTGGTGCTCAGGCGAATCCAGCCAGGCTGACCACCCAGGCCCACCGTTCCCGGCTCGATGACGTTGAAGATGCCCGCGTTCACCAACGGCTGGTACTGCGCGGCCGTCATGTAGGCGAACCAGTTCCGCCACGGGCCGTCGTTGACGGAGAGCTCGATCGCGCCGCCGTCGAAGTACTGCCACCGGCCCAGCCTGCTCGAGAACGCGGCCTCGAAGCTGAAGCGCTGGGCGAAGGCCAGCACGAAGTTCTGACCGGTCGCCACGTTGAACACCGGCGAGGTCAGCTGCTTGTCCTGCTCGATGGACTCGTTGCCGGCGTGCCAGTAACCCGTCCCCGAGGCACCGTTCTCCCACACGGCGCGGTAGCCATAGGTCGAGCTCGTCCACGCGGTGTTGACGGTGTTGCTCAGGTCGACGCGCGACGCGCTCATCTTCTCGTCGAAGTTGACCTGGGTGAGGAAGTTGCGGCCGACGACCCTGTCCTCGGGCTTCGTCGCCCCGTACGGGTCGATGGCGTTCGCGAACGTCACGGCCACGCCCAGCTCGGCCAGCTGCGACGGGGCGTTCTCCGCCGGCTTCCAGGTCGGAGCCTCGTTCAACTGGACCTGCACGGTGGCGGTCACGGTCGCACCGCGAGCGATGCTGCCGAACGGGAGGGTGATGGGAGTGGCGCCGCCATTCAACAGCGCCACGAGACCCGGGCTCGAACCCTTGAGCGCGACATTCGCCTCCACATTGCTCAGGGCCTCGGCGCCCAGGTTGCGCACCGTCACCCGGAGCAAGCCCGTCTCGCCCGCGTCCAGCACGCCGTCCTTGTCACAGCCGATGCTGGAGTCATCCAAGGTGATGCTGACGATCTCGAGCTTCTTGCTCACGGCGAAGCTCTGGACCACGCCGACGTGGTCCGCGCTGTCGCGGTCCGGAACCCGGGCACCGAAACCCGCGCCGCGCTTGGCGAAGGCCGCCAGGAAACGCTGGTAGTCCGCGGGGTCGGAGGCGGCGACCACGGACAACATGGCGTCACGCGCTTCCAGGAAGGTGGGCTGCGAGGGCGTGGCCTTGTAGGACGCGACCAGGTAGCGCTTCATCCGGTCCTGCGCCTCGGCGAAGGGGTGCACGTTGAGCAGGCTGACGTAGCACTCCCACAGCATCGTGGCCCAGACCTCACCCGAGCTGTGCACCTGGGCATTCGACCTGCCGTTGTGGCCCGACGCGAGCACGTTGTTCGTCGGGAGGGCCGTTCCGTCCTGGATGTGAGCGAGCGTGAGGCCGTTCTTCGTCATGTCCGTGGTGTACGGGACGCGGCGGATGCCCCAGTAGTAGCCCTGGTTGCCACCACCGCTCTGGGTGTAGCCCGCCATGCCGTAGACGCCCTGGAACTGCTCATTGCCCGCCCGGGCCCGGTCCTCATCGCGAGCCGTCATCAGCAGGGCGTGGAAGTCACCCCAGCCCTCGCCCATGGCGCGGCCCTGGTTGTTCGTCAGACCCGAGGCGTTGCCGATGAGGCGGTTGGAGATGTAGTGCCCCCACTCGTGCGCGATGATCTGGTTGTCGATGGTCCCGTCGCGAGACTTGTCCGCGTCCAGGCGCATCGAGCCCTTGACCACGCCATCCGGCTTCGCCAGCTCCGTCCTCCAGACATCGCCCGCCTCCTTGCGCACCATCAACGTCGGAATGGTGATGGAGTCGTTGAGGTCGTCGTCATCGCTCGCGGCCAGGGTCAGCTCCCACACCCCCGTCGCGCTGTTGGTGATGACAACGCCCTTGGCGCCCGCGCGCATCGCGTTGTAGGTCTTGAAGATGAAGCTGCACTCACCACGCGCGATGACGGCGATCTTCCCGGCGAACACCTGCTTGCCCTCGTAGGGGTCACCACCGTCCGCGTCGGCGCAGCCGAGGTTCAGCCAGAAGGCCTTGTCCGGATCCGGGTCCGTCGGCGGGAGCGCGAAATCGCCGGACACGTCGTACGCCTCGGTCGGGCCGTACGCGGCCGTCCGCACGTCGTGCGTCCTGGGGGCATCGGCGCCCACCGACACCGCGAGCTCCGGCGGCGGGTCGAAGATGTACTGCTGCATGCGAGGACGCGCGCCGTCGGCCGGCGTGGACATGTTGGCGTTGTTGCGGCCGCCGAAGTCCTGCGCCTCCGCGCGCATGCCGTCGCCTTCGAGGCCACCGCGCCCGAAGTTGCTCATCTGGGCGTTGCCGGCGGCCTCGTCGAAGCCCGCGTCGTAGAACCAGTCGTGCAGGAAGTTCGTGACGTAGAAGATGTTGACGATGGCCGCGTCCCGCTGCTCACGGCTCGCCTCGGGGGGCTTCGTCACATCGTAGGTGTAGTTGAACGTCCGGGTGGCCGCGTTGGAGAGCGGCGCGCGGAAGTCGATGCCCTCCTGGTAGCCATCCTCACCGCCCAGGTCCGCGTACGCGTCGACGTTGTTGCCCTTCGTCTCCGTCGCGTTCGCCGGGAGCCACGGGTCCCTGCGGCTGAAGTCGAGGCTCTCCAGCGTCACCAGGTTGGGGTTGACGTTCAGCGGCGCCTGGTAGCCGTCCGGGTTGCCCGTCGGGTGCGGCGTGGGGGCGTCGCCCTGGGGACCGTCGTACGGAACCTTCGTGGTGGGGTCCGCCCACACGTTGTAACTGAACTGCTCCGACTCGGTCAGGTCGTGCTTGAGCAGCAGCGAGCCGTCGCGGGCGTTGATGACATAGGCCTTGTACGAGGCATCCGGCTTCTGGGCCGTCCCCGCGTTGACCTCTACGTAGTACGCCGGCACCAGCCCGTCCGGCATCGGGAAGAGGACCTTCTTGGAGCGCGGAGCCTCACCGAAGCCGTGCGTCGACATGAGCGCCCGGTCCACCTTGTACTGGCTGTAGTCACCCTTCGTGCCCGCAGGCAACAGCGCCCGGGTGTCGAGGGCGGCGCCCGTCATGTCCTGGAACGCCGTCGAGATGGCTTGCGGCGCGGAGACGCGGAAACTCGAGGCAGCGGCGCTCTTCGCGTCGTCCTGCTGGCTCGGAGGCAGGTAGCCCGCGATGGCGACCAGCTGCTGGCTGGCGTCCATCACCACCTTCACCTCGCTGCGGAAGACCTCGATGCCGTTGACCCGGCGGCCGTAGGTGGCGATCACCGCGCCGCGCGAGTTGTTCGGGATGTGGACCTGGCGCAGCTCCGCGCTGTCCACGTCCGCGTTACCCATGCGGTACAGGTCCGCCACGCCGCGCAGGTGCTCTCGCGCCGCCTGGTTCGCGCTGGCCTTCGTCACCGGACGCGAGGCCTTCGCGGCCACGCCCCCCGCGTTCAGCGCGGGCTCACGGAACACGAAGGTGGGGACGCCAAGGCGCCCCTCCACGCTGTTGATTCGCAGTCCGCGCTGGGACGCATTCGCCGCGGAGCTCGGCAGGGAACGATCCGCCGGAGCGCGCAGGAAGGCATCAACAGCGACCTCTCTCGCTTGTGCCTGGGGAGACCACATCAGCACGGCGAGCACTGCGCTGACCGTGCCCATCCAGAGACGCTTCATGAACGACTACCTCTTTTCGGGGGAATTAGGGGGACCCCACGCCGCGGACGCCTGCTCGGTGGGGGGCGTCCAGAGGTTATTTACTATTTTGTTATCAGCACAATAGGTCCCCCTAAACTTCCCTTGGGACCCCACCCGCAAAGCAGGCTTTCACTTCTTTCCTGACCCTGCTTTCAAAGAAAGCGGATCTGCGGGTTCGAATTGCGAGCGGGTGTCGGATGTGCCTCAGCCGAATGGAGGCCGCGCGTTGTGCGCGATGACGAGCACTTCCTCCGGTCGCGCCTCGATGCGCGCGTAGGAGAGGAGCGCGGCGAGCCCATCCGAGTGCTTTGGATCCGCCGCCTCCAGCACCACTTCCTCGCGGTGCGGGTGGAAGAGGTCGGCCTCCCCCAGGTTCTGCTCCAGCCACCGCCGCCAGCCTGGAAGTGAGCAGCCCTTGGCGGGCTGAAGCCCCACCACCTCGTAGCCCTGGGGGGTGAAGGCCCGGTGCAGGCCCACCACGGTGGCGCCCGTGCCGAAGCCACTCAGCACCAATCGCACCGAGGGAAAGGCATCCCGCACGAAGTCGCGCAGCTCCGTGGCCCAGCCCTCCACGCAGCCTATCAACGCGCCGTTGGAGAGTTGGCGGGGCCAGCACCACCCCTGACGTTCGTAGCCCAGGGCGACCTCCCACGCCTCGGACAGGAGGTGCACGGTGCGCACCTCGCCGCCAAAGCCCTGCCCCCGCAGGTAGGCGGCGCCGGCCGTGTCGGTCAGCGCGAGCACCGGCAGCCCCCGCTCCTTTCCCAGGGCATCCAGCGCGAGCGACGACGACGAGCCCGACAGCTCCACCAACCCTCGCATCCCCTCGGGAACGGTCTCGAGGTAGCGAGAGAAGGTCAGGTATTTGAGCCCGCCGGAGGGAAGTTCACCGCCCCACAGCACCACCGGTCCAGCGGGTGACAACCGCGACAGGGGAAAGCGCATGGGCGGACCTCCCTCCGCAAAGGCCCGTGTGGACGCCTCGGGCCCACGACGCAAGCTCGGCACCCTCAGGGTCTCCTGGCCAGTCCCCCGCCCCTCGGGCTGTCCGCTCGTGGACCGCGAGAGCGCCCGTCCGCCCGCCGGGGACACTCCTCTCGCCCCCCAGGGCAGGTGAAAAACCTCGCGGAGCCAGGGCCTGTGCCATAGTCCCCGCAGCGACTTCGCATGCTGCGCCGGCTCCTTCCCACGCTCGTGGCCTTGGGTTTCGGGCTCCTCGCCCTCGGATGGGGGTTGGTGAGCCTGCAACGCATCTTCGCGCGCGAGCGCGAGGACGCCCACTCCCAGGTCCGCTCCCGCCGCGACGCCCTCGGGCACGCCGCCAGCGAGACCCTTCGCCAGGTCCTCGCCACCCAGCTCAACGAGCAGATCCCTGCCATCCACGCCGCGGTGGACAACCCGCTCGCCCCGGGTGAGCGCTACTACCTCCAGTTCCGCGGCCAACCCTTCCTGCCCCGCCACACCCGCTCAATGGCGGGCGACGACATGCCCGCACGCGCCCTCTACGAGACACTCGCGGATCACCTCCGCGGGGGCGCACCTCCCGCCCACTGGGAGTCCCGCGTGACGCGGTTGCGCGCGGCGGAGGCGGCGCTCGTCGCCAACAACCTGCCCCGCGCCGCCGCGCTGGTGGAGGAGCTGCTTCGCCACCACTCCAGGAACGCGCTCCCTCCGCATCAGGAGCTGCCCTTCCTGCTCCTGGCCGTCGAGCACCTGCAGCGAGGCCCCGCGACGCTGCCCCTCGTACGCTCCCTGCTTCGCGAAGGACTCCCGGAGGAGTTCGGCGGCATCAGCCGCGGCGCGGGACTCCAACGGGACCTGCTGCGCGAGCGCGGGAGCTTCACGCAAGCCGACTTCGACTTCCTCCTGGCGCGCATCCTCCGGTTGAGCCGCCTGCTCGGAGAGCCCACGCGCGACTTCCTGGAGCGCACGCGCGAGACGGGTGAAGGCCGGCTCTTGATGCCCGATGAGCTGACGGAGCCCACGCTGGTGGGCGAGCAGTGGTACGTCGAGCCTCGCGGAGAGAGCATCTACGGCATCTCCGTGGACAGCGCCGCGCTGCTGGCGCCCATCACCCAGGACATGGTCGCTCGCGGACTGTTCGGCGCCAACGGACACATGCGATTGGTGGGCGGGCGCGCGGTGATTCCAGCGCGCGAGCTCAAGGTCCACGTGGACTTGCCGGAGTGGGCACGCGCCGAGGCGGACATCGAGGCACGCTACGGCCTGAAGACGCTCCTGGTCGCCGCATGTGGCGCGCTGGCCGTGGCCATCTTCGCGCTGGCCGTGGTCGCGCAGCAACGCAAGTACCGCTTCCTCGAACTCAAGAGCGACTTCGTGGCCACGGTCTCCCACGAGCTGCGCACGCCCCTGGCCTCCATCCGGCTGATGGGCGAGACCCTCGAGCGCAAGCTGGCCCATGCCCCCGAGGTGCGCGACTACCCGACGCGCATCGTCCAGGCCGCCGACGGGCTGCACTTCTTGGTGGAGAACATCCTGTCGTTCAACCGCATCGACAAGGGGCGGTGGACCCTGCGAGCCTCACACGTGCGGCTGGAGGAACTGGTCAATCCGCTGCGGGACGACCTGGCCTCGGCGACCTTCGCCCCCGTGGAGCTCACCACCGACATGGACGACGCGGAGCTGGAGGCGGACCCGTCGCTCCTGCGACTGCTCTTCTCCAACCTGGGCCGCAACGCATGTGCGTACAACGCGCGCAGCCCCGTGCGCATCTCCGTCCAGGCCCGGGTGATTGAAGGCCATGGCTGCACCGTGCTCTTCCGCGACAACGGCATGGGCATTCCCGAGCACGAGTGGGAGAACGTCTTCCTGGACTTCTACCGCCTGAGTCCTCCAGGTCAGGACGTCCATGGCAGTGGCCTGGGTCTGTCGCTTTGCCGCAAGATCATGAAGCTCCACCATGGCGACATCCAGATTGCCTCCTCCACGTCGGAGGGGACTACGTTCGCGCTGACCTTTCACGAGCCGCGTCGATGAACACCCCCACTCCGCCCTCCTCCATCACCCGCCCCACCATCCTCATCGTCGAGGACGATGCACACCTGCGCGTCGGCCTCAGGGACAACCTGCTGGACGAGGGATACGAAGTCGCCGAGGCCCCCACCGCGCGCGACGCCGAGCCGCTGCTGCGTCAGCGCGAGTTCGACCTGCTCATCCTCGATGTGATGCTCCCGGGTGAGGACGGCTACAGCTTCTGCCGGCGGCTGCGCTCCCAGGGCGTGAAGAGCCTGGTGATGATGCTCACCGCGCGCTCGCTCGAGGACGACATCGTCCGGGGCTTCGAGGCCGGTGCACAGGACTACCTCACCAAGCCCTACCGCCTTCGTGAGCTGCTCGCGCGCGTGGGCGCGCTGGTGCGCAGGGCGGGCACGGCTCCGGCACAGGTGACGACGTTCGGGGGTTACTCGCTCGACCTGGGCCGCCGCACGGTGGCCCGGCCCGATGGCGGCATCGTCGAGTTGACCCGCACGGAGTTCGACCTGCTGGCCTATCTGCTCCGGCACCGCGAGCGCGCCCTGCCTCGAGGAGAAATCCTCGACGCGGTGTGGGGCCGCGACGTGGTGGTGGACCCGCGCACGGTGGACAACTTCGTCTCCAGCTTGAAGAAGAAGCTCGGATGGACGAGCGCCTCCGGCTTCGTCATCCACACGCTTCGCGGCGTGGGATATCGGATGGAAGTCTCGTCGGCATGACGGAATCATGACCAACAGATGGCCCGCCTCCGGCCATCGCGGACCGCCGACTTCGTAGTTTGAGTCGTGCGTGGACGGGCGCTCCAAGCCAACGGCCCACGCCGGAGATGCACCGTGTGGTGCGGTGACTCTCCGGGAGCGCCCTTCGGCAGGAGGAGGCCTTCCGTGTTCAAGTCTGTCATCGAGCGTCAGCGAGCCGGGCGTCTGGGACTGGGTTTGTGGTGGTCCGTGGCCATCCACGCGGGGTTGTTCGGCGCGGTCCTCCTCATCTCCGCCCGGCCCGACGAGGTGCCTCCGGATACGAGCCTGGACAAGACCTACGTCCTCAAGCTCGCGCCGGGTCCCCAGGTGGCCAAGGGCTACACGGCGCCGGCTCCCGCACAGCCCAAGCAGGCCGTGCAGCCCAAGACGCGCAAGGCCCGGCGCGACCTCATCCCGACGCAGATCCAGCCGCTCCCCGCGGACCCCACGCCCGCGGTTCCCGACCCGGTCGACATGCCGTCCTCTCTCCATGACCCCGTCGGAGAGCCGGGTGACGGCGAGCCGGGGGGGCATCCGGAAGGAGACCCCAACAGCAGCGTCATCGGCGTGCCGCTCGTCACCGGCCTGCCCGACGGATTCGCCAACGGCACAGGTGAGGACGTCGTCCCGTTTGGCGAAGGCATGGCGCCGCCGACGCTCCTGGGAGGCCCGCCACTCGAGTACACGGAGCTGGCCCTGCGGGCGCGCGTGGAGGGCACCTTCATCGCCAAGTGCGTCATCACCCGCGAGGGCTTCGTGCGTGACTGCCGCGTCATCAAGGGCCTGGCGCACATGAACGACGAGACCCTCAACGCCCTGCACCACCGCCGCTACACGCCGGTGAGCTACCAGGGGCGGGCCACGGGCGTCTCCTACGTCTTCACGCTCCGGTTCAAGCTGCCCCGGTAGTCCGTTGGCGGCGAGGCCTGGCCCTCACAGGTCATGGCCTCCCGCCGTCGGGACGGCCACCAGGACGTGCTTGAGCACGTACGTCTTGAGACGCTGGCGCACGTCGTCGTCGAGGGTGAGGACGATTTGAGGGTGGATGCGAGTACCGACCTCGAAGAGCACCGCCTCCGTCAGCATCCCATCCTCGGTGATGGCGGCCAGCCGCTCCAGGCTGGGGTCGGAGGCGGCCTGCTCCTCCTGCTCCTTCCGGCTTCCATGAACGACGAGCGCCGAGCCCAGACACTCGACCTCTTCCAGCGTCGAGAAGCGCTCGTCGGCGGAGCCCGTCATCTCCGTGCGATGCGAAGGCTCCCCCAGCCACAGCGCCTTGCAGTTGGCGAACGCGAGCCAGGACGGGTCATGGTCCGGGTCGAACTGGACGGAGACGGACTCCCCCTCCCTGGTGGCGAAGCCACGTGGGACGATGGCGTCGTCGAGAATGGCGAGTCCCAGGTCCGCGTTGTTCCGGAACATGTCTCGGATGATGGGGTAGCGCGGGTTGAGCACCAGGCACCAGGCCCAGGAGTCGAGGGCCTCCTTGAAGCGGCCCAGCCTCGCGAGCGCGTTGCCTTGGAAGAACCATGAGCGGTGGTCGTTCGGGTTGATGTGAATCGCCCGGCGGTAGTGCTCCAGCGCCGAGGCCGGGTCGCCTGAGAAGAGCGCGGCGTCTCCACGGAAGTTCCAGGCGAGGTAGCAGTCCGGGCAGACACGCGTGGCCTGCTCATACAACTTGCCCGCCTCCGCGTACCGCCGCGCCTCGAAGTGCGGCTCCGCCTCAGCCAGCAGCGCGTTGACCGCCGGAGGATTCCCGGGCCAGTCGGTGACGACGCGCTCCCCCTTCTCCTCCACGACTCGGGGCGCATCGTGAGGAGCCACCCGCAGCGGCCACAGCTGCTCCGCCCATCCCCCGGGCGGTGAGTCCTTGCCCTCGACGCGGTACTGCACCGCGGAGGCCTCCATCCTCTTCACGATTTGCGCGGGACTGAGGAAGGACGGCGGCTCCGCCGTGCGCGACAGCGTGCGGGACTGCGAAGCACAACCGACCACGAGCACGGCACACAGGACCACGAGGGGGCGATGCACAAGAGCCCTTTCAGTGAGCAATCCCCCGGGAGTCTACGCGGCTCCCGGCGCGGACGGGCATCACTCGTCCAACAGGCTCGACCAGAACCCCACCATCCGGACCATGTCCGCGGCCCCTGGCTTCCCGTCCACCTCCGCGTGGCTGATGAGCGGCGTGGAGAGCTGGTGCACCTCCGTGTGGGGCCTCAGCACGTTCGCCAGCAGCACCGACTCCATCGCGGGAATCACCGTGTCCCCCGCACCATGCAGCAGATAGACGGGCGATGCGGGCGCGGGCGAGCGCGCCGGAGACAGCGAGGGGTCCGCGGCGAAGGACTGCACGAACGGCAACAACAACGGGCCCAGCGCCGCCACGTTCCGCGTATTCACATACCCCATCAGCGTGGAGGCGGGCTCCGTCATGCGGTTCTGCAGCTCGCGCGCCTTGGCGAAGGTCTGCTCGGCCAAGGCCCCGTCGTGCTGCGTCTGATGCGACGCACGCAGGAAGGTGAGGATGCCCTCGCGCAGCGGCGCCACCTGCTCGGGTGGAACCAGGCGGTCCGCGACGTTGAGCAGGATGATGACGACCCCATAGTCATGCGGTGCCAGGTGAGAGCCATCCGGCAGCACCCCGCTGCACAGGAACGAGAGCACCCGGGGCAGGTCGCCGTGCCCTCCGAAGGAGAGCGTGGAGGCCACCTGGTCTCGCAGCGCGGGACGGCCCGCCGCCACCACCGAGAGCCCTCCGGAGAAGCTGATGCCGAACAGGTCCACCTTCCCGCCCGGTGCCAGCTCGTCGCGAGAGAGGGCCCACAGGGCCGCGTCCTCGATGACGTCCGGGATGCGTGGCGTGATTTCGTAGCGCAGGAGGTCCGGCGGCTCCGGCGTCAGGACCCGCTGTCCCCCCATCGCCAGGTCCTGCGCCAGCTTGACCAGCCGGGGTTCGTCGATGCCGCCGGCATGCACTCCAGACGTCAGCACCACGGTGTGGCCTCGGACAGCGCGCGGCTGATACAGCCTCGCGCGGACCTCGCCATGCCTCGTGGGCACCCGAAACTCGCTCGTCTCGAACGGGCTGTTGCGCCATCCCGCGACGGCCCGAGGCACCGTGCCCTGCAGGCCCGCGGCTCGCATGACGAAGGACAAGCCTCGCAGCCAGTCAGCCCCGAGGAACAGGCACGCGACGAGCACCACCAGCAGGCTGGCCCACAACGTCCGGCGTGTCGCTCTCTTCATGGAAGCAGATGCTCCACGAAGTCACACAGGCGCTCGCGCTCGAAGGGCTTCTCCAGCAGTCCTCGCGAGTGACGGCCCACGAACTCTCGCGCCTGCGCGGTGAACGCCCCACCGGTCATCAGCCCCGTGCGCCGCACGAGCTCCGGCAACAGCCGCTCCAGTTCTTCCACGAAGTCCATCCCACTCATGCCCGGCATCATCAGGTCACACAGGATGGCATCGAACCGCTCGCCGGTGGAGAGCCGGCGAAGGGCCTCGCGCGCATCCTGGACCGAGTGGACCTCGTACACGTCCCGCACCAACCGCGTCACTGAGTTTCCCACCGAGGGCTCATCGTCGATGAGCAGCAGCCTCCGACGCTCCGCCAGCGCCACCGAGCCCCCGAGCACCGCCGACTCCGGCGCCGCCACCGTCCCCACCGAGAGGGACGGCAGCACCACGCGGAAGGTGGTCCCCCAATCCAAGGCGCTGCTCACCTCGATGCGGCCCCCCATCGCCTGCACCAGCGTGTGGCAGATGGACAACCCCAACCCCGTCCCCTCGCCCACCGGCCGCGTCGTGAAGAACGGGTCGAAGATGCGCCGTTGGACCTCAGGCGTCATGCCCGACCCGTTGTCGGTGACCTCCAGCTCCACCTGGCCCACGCGCCCCGCGCGGAGGCTGACACGCACGCGGTTCTCCTCCGCGGGACGCGGCGGCAGCGCCTGGAGGGCATTCACCAACAGGTTGAGGACCACCTGCCCCAGCCGCACCTCGTTGCCGTGAACGGGAGGCACCGGCTCCAGCGAGCACACCACCCGCGCCCGATGCGTCAGCTCGTTGCGCACCAGGCGAAGGGCCCCTTCCACCGCGCGCATCACGTCGACAGGGCCGTGGCGCTCCTCGTCCCCTCGCGCGAAGGTGCGCAGGTCCCGGACGATGGCGCAGACACGCGCCGCGCCATCCAGCGCCTCGGCCACCACCTCCCGCAACTCCGGGAGCTGCTCGGTGGACAGCTCCGGCAACGCGAGCAGGTCCCTCACATACGCGAGGTTGGAGCTGACATAGGCCAGCGGGTTGTTGATTTCGTGCGCGACTCCCGCCGCCAGTGTCCCCACCGACGCCATGCGCTCCGCGAGCAGGAGCTGCGACTCCAGACGCTTGCGGTCGGTGACATCGCGGATGATGCCCACGAGGAAGGTCTCCCCCGAGCCACTGAACGTCGCCTTCTTCGTCACCAACACTCGGGAGACACCCGTCCTGTCCGTGAGCGTCTCCTCGCTCTCGTCGGGGGTCCCCGTGCGGAAGACCTGCTCGTCGTTGCGCCAGAAGCTGTCGGCCTCGTGCGTGGGGACGAACTCATGGTCCGACCTGCCCAGCAGTGCCTCCGCGGGATGCCCCATGACCCGGCAGAAGGCGCTGTTGAGCGCCACCCAGCGGTGCTGCCGGTCCTTGACGAAGAGCGGCTCGGGGACCGCGTCCAGGGCACTGCGGAGGAACGCACTCGTGCGCCGCAGCGCGCGCAGGTCATGCTCACCCGTCTCCGTCTCCAACCGCCTTCGCAGCGCCACCAGCCGCGTGCCCCAGCCTTGACCGGGTGACGCAACACACTCGTCCGCTCCCGCCTCAGCGAGCGCCTGCGTCTGCGCATCGTCGCGCGACGTCAACACCACCAGATGTGTTCGCGATGCCACCCGGAGCGCGTGCAGCCGGCGCACACCCTCCAGCACTTCGTCCAGCGAGCCTCCCGCATCCCAGGTGACGAGCAGCCCCTCCTCCACCGGAGCGGCAATCACATCCGTGCCCGTCACACACAGCACATGGCAGGTCTGTCCCGCTCCAGAGGCGCGAACGGCACGCTCCACCTCATCCGCCACCGCCGCAGGCACCGCCACCAGTGTCGCGAGCACCGCATCACACTCCTCGGCCCGGGGAGGCCCCGATGTCCCACGGAAACAACCCGAAGACACCCGGGACGATTGCATCGTTCCGAGCCCCCAACGGTCAACGGCGTTCCCCAGCCGACAGTCAGGCACCCTTCGGTCGCGAGGCCTTGGAGACCCGTCGGGTCGCGGCTGCCACCACTCGCGGTCCCACACGGCAGGCGGGCAGCAACGCGCACCGCTCGCAGTTCTCCACGACAGGTCGCGAGGGGCACGCCCCGCTCATCCCGTAGTGACACAGGGCGAAGTCGTAGCGGACAGGGTCCTGCGCATCGAGCACACGCAGCGCGGCCGTCACCTCTTCCGCCGTGCGCCACGTCAAGTCCGTGCGCTGGGTGAGGCCCAGGTGTCCCGAGATACGCCCGATGTGCGTATCCAGGGGAATCACCAGCGCTGACGGGGGCACCCGCTTCCAGATGCCGAAGTCCACCGCGTCCGGGCCGCGGACCATCCAGCGCAGGAAGAGGTTCAAGCGCTTGGCGGCCCCCGGCCCCAGCGGCGAGGGCAGCAGGTGGTGCAGGCCTCGCTCTGGCCCCATCGCGGCGCGCAACGGCTCCATGGGGACACGCCGCAGCGCGGTGGTGAACGCGCTCAGGGCACCGTGCATCCCGCCCTCTTCCGTGAGCCCCTGGACGAAGAGGGACTCGAGCGTCCCGTGCTCCCGCAGCACGCGCCCCATGCCCAGCAGGAGCACGGCGACGTCGGTGCCCACGTTGAAGCGATAGACGAAGCCCTCCAGCAAGGACCTGGCACCCGGGACATCCAGCGCGCGGACGAACGCGGCCGGAGAGTCCCCCATCCGGCGCAACAGGGAGTCCACCTTGGGGCGGAACAGGTCCGCGCGCCCATAAGCGAGCGCGGCGGCGAGCAGCGCGCTCACCTCGATGTCGCGGGGGTCCTTGTAGCGGTGGGGAAACTCCACCGGGTCGAAGCCGATGCGGGCTCGAGCGTCGGTGGCCGCCAGGAAGGCATCAAGCCGGGCGCGCAGGTGGTCGGCGGCCCGGGGGCTCAATCCTGGGGACGGCTTCGAACGGCGTGTCACGTCGGGGCTCCCAAATGCTCCTGGAACGGCGGCCCGCCGCCCACGCTTCCCGGGACCTGTTCGTCCCGGGAGTCTCACGCCCCCTCCCATGCGGGAAGGGGCGCGGGGCATCCTACGACATCGCGACTACGGATTGACCGCGAACACCAGGTCGTCGTGGTCGTCGTAGGAGGTGGTGCCACACGGCGCGGCGCTGCCGTTGTAGCGGAAGCGGGCGCGCACGGCCTGGAGTTGACCGGCGGGCAACGTGTACGTGGCCGACAGCGTCTGCTGGCCCGTCGCGGTCGCCGAGAGGGTGGCGATCTTCGTCCACACCGGGCTGTTGGCGTTCGCCGTGTAGTAGAGGTCCAGCTTGTCCGGGCGGATGGCGAAGACCCAGACGGTGGCCTCGACGCGAACCACCTCGCCCGGGGCGAAGGGCGCGCCGCTCACCGTGGACACCTTGATGCGGTCGTTGGACTCGTCGGTGTGGTACGCGCCGGAGACGCCGTCCGCGCACGAGTTGTTGATGGTGTTGGGCGCGTTCTGCTCGGGCCCCAGTCCCGCGCGGCCGTTGAGCAGCGTGGTGGAGTCACACATGTTGGACACGTTGGAGCAGCGCGGCGCGCGCAGCACCGTGTCGAAAATCGCGTTGCTGCTGGCGTTGCTGCTCGTCACCGTCGCGGCGGTGCTGGTGGTGTTGTTTCCGATGAGGTCATACGCCTTCGCGACGATGGTGTGGCTGCCGTTGGCGACGGCCGCGGAGTTCCACGACGCCGAATACGGAGACGTGGTGGCGGTCCCCACGATGTTGCCATCCACGAGGAACTCCACGCGGCCGATGCCCGTGTTGTCGGCCGCGGTGGCGGACAGCGTGACGGTGCCCGTCACGGAGGCGCCATCCAACGGGCCCGTCAGCGCCACGGTCGGAGGGATGCTGTCGGAGAGCGTCGCGGTGCCCTTGGCCAGCTCCGCCACGTACGCGCCCGCCATCTTCGCGAACTTGAGCGCGTGCGTCGCGGTGTTGTTGCTGCGCGCCAGCGTGTCGTCGGCCGAGTGGATGGCCGGGTTGTGCTGGCCCATCAGCGCCTCGAAGGGCATGGACGCGGCGAAGCCCGCGCTGTTCCACGACGCGTGGTCCGAGCAGCCGTAACCACACGACGAGTTGGTCCACGTCACGCCCGAAACGTAGGTGCTGATGAGGTTACCGACGAAGGCGTTCTGCGCCGCGTTGGTGAAGTCCGTCATCAGCGCGATGTCGACGGTGGAGCCCTTGTAGTTCGTCATGTCCAGTTGGAGCACGCCGATGACGTTCGCACCCGAATTCTTGTGCGAGTCGGCGATCTCCTTGGAGCCGCGCAGGCCCACTTCCTCGGCGGCGTAGGCCATGAACTTCACCGTCTTGGCCGGCTTGTACCCGGTGGCCATCGCCACGCGAATGACCTCGGACAGCGTCGCGATACCCGACGCGTCGTCATCCGCGCCCGGAGCCCCGCCACTCGAGAGGTTGGTGGAGTCCAGGTGCCCGCCCAGGACGACAATCTCCGAGGGCGTCGTGGTGCCCTGGATGGTGAGGATGACGGACGGCTGTGCGAACGCGGCGTGGGTGAACAACTCCACCGTCACGTCGCCACCGGCCTGCGCGCGCGCCCCCGCGTACCCTTCCCACTGGCTCTTGATCCAGTTGGCAGCCTGCACACCCGTGGTGGAGGTGTAGTAGCGCGTGGTGTAGCTGGAGAGGTGGGTGATGCTGGCCAGGATGTTGGACTCGGCCATGCCGGAGATGAGCGTGTTGACCACCGGGGCGTTGTCGAGCGTGTAGTTGACCGCCAGGGAGCTGGGAACCAACGCCGCGCCGCCAGAGGACAGCTCTGAGAGGGCCGCGGCCTCCGTGTCGTGGTAGAGGAAGCCGCCACAGCGGTTGAGCTTGTCGTGCATCACCCGGGAGACGCGGTCGATCTGCGACTCGGGAATCTTCAGCGCGACGACCCCGCCCTTCTGCCCCGCCAGCGACGGCGTCTTCGCCCCCGCGACGATGAACGCGGCGTTCACCTCCGAAAGAGCGTCGGAGCCGAGGGTGATCCACACCTCTCGCTCCGGCGCCTTCGCGTACGCCGAGACACAACCAAGCATCATCACCAACGAAGCCATTCGCTTCATGTGCATGGGGCTCCTCCTCTTCCGGGAGGTCTGCGCTGCTGGATGGACCACAAACGGGAACTATTCGCGACAAAGCAGCGAATGACGAATACTCTGCGTAAACATTTCCCGTGGGTCAATCCTCAAAACACCCACAACACAGAAAAGCAGTATCAATACCCCAGACACGAACCGCGGGTTGTTGGCTAACGAGTGAGCTCTCGCACTGCGTGGCCCAGCTCGGGGAGGATGAGCGCGTCGAGCGCGAGGCGCGCGGCCTGCGGTGAGCCGGGAAGCGCGAAGATCATCATTCCCTGATACGTGCCTGCGGTCGCTCGCGACATCATCGCGGCGCTGCCAATCTGGCGGTACGACAACATCCGGAAGAGTTCACCGAAGCCGGGCAGTTCCTTCTCGAACAAGGCCCGAAGCGTTTCCACGGTGGTGTCTCGCCGGCCGATGCCAGTGCCTCCTGTGAAGAGCAGTGCCCGTGCACCCGCGGCCTGGGCTTCCGCCACCGCGCCCCGAATGGCTTCCGGGTCGTCCTTCACGACGAGGTATCCAGCGATGTTGTGTCCCGCGGACTCCAACCCGTCCCGTAGGACCTTGCCGCTGGCATCACGCGCGGCGTCACGGCTGTCCGAGCACGTCACCACGAAAGCACTGACATGCACCGGAGCCCGAGCCTTGTGCTCATGAGGCACCGCCCCCACCGCGCCACCGGGACCGTGGTCGTGGCCATGTGAATGGCCGTGGTCGTGCCGCCCATGGTCATGACCGTGGTCGTGTGAATGACCGTGGTCGTGTGAATGACCGTGGTCGTGTGAATGACCGTGGTCGTGCCGCCCATGGTCATGACCGTGGTCGTGTGAATGACCGTGGTCGTGTGAATGACCGTGGTCGTGTGAATGACCGTGGTCGTGTGAATGACCGTGGTCGTGTGAATGACCGTGGTCGTGTGAATGACCGTGGTCATGGTCGTGTGAGTGACCGTGGCCATGCTGATGCCCATGGTCCTGGCCGTGGACGCGACCGTGGTCACGTCCATGCGCGTGGCCATGGTCATGCCCATGCACGTGACCGTGGTCATGCCCATGGTCGTGGCCGTGGTCGTGTGAATGACCGTGCGCGTTCCCCTGACCGTGGTCGTGCGAGTGCCCATGACCGTGGTCACGTCCGTGCGTGTGACCGTGGTCCTGCGGATCGCCATGTTCGTGACCATGCGCGTGGCGGTCGCCCTGTTCGTGACCGTGCTCATGGCGGTGGCCGTGGTCATGCCCGTGCCCCGGCTCCTGCCCTGCCCCGTGTGAGTGGGCGTGGCCGCGGGCATGTGCGCTCACGTGCTCGTGACCGTGGGTATGGCCGTGGTCATGTTCCGGCGCGTGGGAGTGCGCGTGCTCGTGAGCATGGACATGTCCGTGCTCGTGAGTGTGCGTGTGCTCGTGCGAGTGCGTCACCCCGTCGTGCTCGTGCACATGCGCATGGCCGTGCTCATGCGGATGGGCGTGCTCGTGCTCGTGTCGATGTGTATGGATGTGAGCAGGCCCCGCCCCGTGCTCATGAGCATGGTCGGTGCCGTGGTCATGCCCGTGCCCATCGCCATGACGGTGGTCATGATCGTGTCCGTCGTGTGCCATGAAGGTAACTCCCGTCCAGCGAATGCTCAGGGATTGTCGGGGAGGTCGACGACGAGCGCGCCGTCCTGGACCTCCACCACCACTGTCGGCTGGTCATCACAGACCCCCGGGGAGGTCTCGTTCCGGCCCGTGTCCATGTCGAACCCGACCTCGTGACACGGGCAGACGACCATGTTGTCCTCGATGCGACCACCGGAGAGCAGACACCCCGCGTGGTTGCACCAATCATCAAGGCCCTTGTATCGGCCGTGAATCTTCGCGATGCAGACGTTGCGCTTGCCCACTTCGTAGCCGCGCATTTCCTTTTCGGCGAAGTCCGCCGGTCCGAGCTTGATCTTCGTCATTCGCGCTCTTTTCCCACAACCCGGCGCGGCCTGCACCCCCGTTCCCCGGGCATTAACATCCTCCTCGTGACTCCTGACGTGACCGCGCCCATCGTCGACAAAGCCACCGTTGCCCAGGTCCTCCGGGACATCTCCCTGCTCCTCCAGCTCCAGGGTGAAAATGGCTTCCGCTCCCGTGCCTACGACATGGGCGCGGACCGCATCCTCGGGCTCACCCAGGAACTGGGCCCCCTCGTCTCCGAAGGCCGTCTGGAGAGCCTCCCAGGCATCGGCCCCGCGCTCGCCGAGAAAATCACCGAGCTGGTGACCACCGGACGGATGACCTACTTCGACGACCTGCGGGCGAAGTTCCCCCCAGGTCTGCTCGAGCTCATGAAGCTGCCCGACCTCGGTCCGCGCAAGGTCGCGACGCTCTGGAAGGAGCTGGGCATCGGGAGCATCGAAGACCTCGAGCTCGCCTGCCGCGAAAGTCGCGTGCGTCAGCTGAAAGGCTTCGGAGAGAAGAGCCAGGCGAAAATCCTGGAGGGCATCACCCTGTACCGGCGAGCGAAAGGCGAGCGCAAGCTGCTGGGCGAAGTGCTCCCCATCGCCGAAGCCCTGCTCGAGCGCGTGCGCGCATCCCCCGGCGTGGTGCGCGCGAGCCTCGGCGGAAGCGTGCGCCGCCAGGCGGAGACCGTGGCGGACGTGGACATCATCGCCTCGGCTCCGGACCCCATCCCCGTCCTGGACGCGCTGGCGTCCTCGCCCGGCGTCGCCTCCGTGCTGGGCAAGGGCGACAGCAAGTGCTCCGTGCGCATGGAGGCCGGAGACCTCCAGGTGGACCTGCGTGTCCTCCCGGACGAGGACTTCGCCACCGCCTTGCACCACTTCACCGGCTCCAAGGCCCACCACATCCGTCTGCGCAACCTGGCCCACGAGCGAGGACTCAAGATCTCCGAGTGGGGCGTCCACCGCGACGACGGCACCAAGGTCCCCGTGGCCGACGAAGCGGCGCTCTACGCACTCCTGGACATGCAGTACGTCCCACCGGAGCTGCGCGAGGACAACGGCGAGGTGGAGGCCGCGCTCGCGCGAAAGCTGCCCACGGACCTGGTCACGATGAAAGACGTGCTGGGCGCGGTCCACGCGCACACCACCTGGTCCGACGGCAGGAACACGCTGGAGGAGATGGCGCTCGCCGCGAAGGCGCTCGGCCTGAAGTACCTCACCATCACCGAGCACAGCGAGGCGGCCATCTACGCCGGTGGCCTCAAGGTGGAGGCCCTCCAGCGACAGTGGGAGGAGATCGACCGCATCAACGAGAAGGTCCCCGAGGTCCGGCTGCTCAAGGGCATCGAGGTCGACATCCTGGAGTCCGGCGCGCTCGACTACGAGGACAAGGTGTTGGAGCAGTTGGAGGTCGTCATCGCCTCCATCCACGTGCGGCACAGCATGGACGAGGACCAGATGACCCGGCGTGTGCTCGCCGCGCTGGACAATCCGCACCTGCACATTCTCGGACATCCCACCGGACGGCTCCTGCAGAGCCGCGAGCCGTACCCGTTGCGCATGGAGGAAGTGCTGGCACGCGCCGCCGAGCGCGGTGTTGCCGTGGAGATCAACGGCAAGCCCGCACGCCTCGACATCAAGGCCGAGTACGTCCGGAAGGCAACCCAACTGGGCGTGAAGCTGGTGGTGAGCTGTGATGCGCACCGACAGGAGGACCTGGGCAACCTGGCCTTCGCGGTGGCCACCGCCCGACGAGGCTGGGCTCGAAAGGACGAGGTGTTGAACACCCTGCCCGCCGAACGCTTCCTCGCGGCACTGCGCGCCCGGCGGTGATAGGCTGCCGCGCCCGCCGATGTCCCGCCTGTTTCCGCTCGCCCTCGTCCTCTGCCTTTGCGCCCTGCCCGCCGCTTCGTCGGAATCGGGGCGGCCCTCCCGCGCCGACCTCCAGCGGGTGATGGAGCACCACCGCCGCTCGGTGGTGAAGATCCTGGGCCCCCGGCGCGCGGGCACCGGCGTCTTCGTGGGCACCGCCGGACAGGTCCTCACCTCCATGGAGCCCGTGGGTGAGGAGTACGTGGGCCTGAGCGTCGCCACCGTGGAGCATGAGGGACAGGCCCTCCCCGCGCGGGTGTTGCTCGCCAACGCGACGCTCAAGGTCGCAGTCGTCGCCGCCCCGGATGGCACCTACCCCGCGGTGCCGGTGCGTCTGCTCAAGGACGGAGACACCCTGGAAGGACGCTGGCTGGTGGGCGTCATTCCCGGAGCCCGGAGCCGCCCCGAGAAGCCGGAGACGGCCCAGGCCACCCGCGCCCCGGCGCCCTTCTATGACGTGCCCCTCGCACTGCCTCCCGGCAGCCCCGTGTTCGACTCGGACGGACGGCTGGTCGCGGTGGTGGTGCAGCGCACCCGGCGCGGTTGCAGGGTGTTGCCCATGGGCGAGGTGAAGCTGACCCTCGCCGCTTCAGACAAACCATGACCCAGACGGTGGCGACCCCTTGGCGCCCCAGTGCCGTGCAGGAAGCCCTTGGTCTCTGGGCCTTGGGGTTCGCCGGCATCATCGCCGCGTTCCTCGCCTTCGGAGGCACCAGCATCCCCAAGCTGGTGGCGACGGTGGGCTTTCTCTACCTGCCGCTCATCCCCATGCGCTGGCGCGATGAGGATTACCGCGACTACGGCCTGACCGCGCGCGCGTGGCGCGAGGACGTGCGGCTGTTCCTCATCGTCTCCGCGATCATCGGCCCCCTCTTCTTCCTGGGCTTCGCCGGGTTCGCTGAGCTCCTCCCGCATCTGCCCGAGGCCGTCGCGCGGCACCTCACCCCCCTGGGCGGCGAGGTCCACTTCCAGTGGCGCATGCCCGCGCGCTTCGGTGAGTGGGTGGTGGACCAGCTCTTCGTCGTGGCGCTGCCCGAGGAGTTCTTCTACCGGGGCTATCTCCAGACACGTCTGCGGGATGCGTGGCCCCAGGGACGCAAGTTCCTGGGCGTGAGGCTGGGCCCGGCCTTCTGGCTGACCGCGGTGCTGTTCGCCCTGGGCCATCTGGCCATCTTCCAGGCCTGGCGACTGTCCGTCTTCTTCCCCGCACTGCTCTTCGGATGGATGCGCGAACGCACCGGCACGGTCATCGGCGCGGCGCTCTTTCACGCGGCCTGCAACCTCTTCATCCGGGTTCTGGAGGTATCCTTCTTCGGAGGGGCTTGAGCCCCACCTGCCTCGGCCACATCACCTGAGGTTGTTCCGAAGGAGCCGCCATGTCCGCGCCGCTTCCCGACGTGAGTGTGCTGTCCACCGAAGCCCGGTGTCCTCTCCACCCCTCGGACTCCGCGGTCGCCATCTGCCAGCGCTGCGGCACCTTCGCCTGCGGCGTCTGCCTGCGCCAGGGCCCGGATGGATTGTCCTACTGTCCGTCCTGCATCAGCGCGGCGGGCGAACAACTCGCGAGCCGGAGCGACCGGTTCCTGGCCAACCTGCTCGACATCTTCGTCGTCTTCGCTCCCCTGGCCTTCACGGGCTTCATGCAGGGCTTTCTCAGGATCGCACGCCGGATGCCCGTGGACGGGAGCAGCGCCATCTGGGGGCCGAGCGCCCTCCTCATCACGGGGGCCGTGATCCTCATCCAGCTGGTCGGCGTCGCACGCACAGGGCAGAGCATCGGCAAGCACTGGCGCCGCATCCGCGTGGTCCAGATGGACGGGAGCCCGGCATCACTCGCAACCATCATCTTCGTGCGCAACGTGCTTCCCTTCGGCGTGAGCCAGTTGACGTGCGGCATCACGGGCCTGCTCGATATCTTCTTCGTCTTTCGCGAGGACCGGCGCTGCCTGCATGACCTCCTCGCGGGCACCCAGGTCGTCACCGCCCAGCCAGACAAGACACCGGGACACTCTTGACCCCTCGGCCTCCGCGGCCCTACTCATGCGCGGGTTCGCCGAAGGCCCAACTCAAGAGCCACCATGTCTCACCCGTTCCCCACAGCGCCTGAACCGTCCACCCAGGCGAGCTGTCCTCGTCATCCTGGCATCGAGGCCACGGGCATCTGCCAACGCTGTGGCAACTTCATCTGCGATACATGCCGCCGCCGGGGCAGGGATGGCCGCTCCTACTGCGAGCCATGCCTGAGCAAGGCGCTCCCGGCGCTCGCCAGCAGGACGGACCGCTTCTGGGCCCACCTGGTCGACTCCGCCATCGTCTTCGTGCCGACGCTCCTGTTCCTGGTCATCCCCATCATCACCGCCCGCAGCTTTCGCGCCGGTGAGGGAGAGGAGCAGGACCTGGACATCTTCCTGCCCCTCTCGCTCTTCTTCGCCTTCGTGGTGCCAGTCACCCTCCAGCTCGTGGTGATGGCGCGCACGGGCCAGAGCCTTGGCAAGAGGTGGCGCGGCATCCGCGTGGTCCGGATGAACGGGCAGCCAATATCCCTGGTGAGACTGGCGCTGCTGCGAAACCTGCTGCCTGTCTGGTTGAGCCAGGTGACCTGTGTCTTTGGTCTGATCGACACATTCTTCATCTTCCGTGACGACCACCGCTGTCTTCATGACCACCTGGCGGACACCCAGGTCATCAAGGTCGAGTCAGACGAACCCCTGCGTCCGTATTGACCCTCCAGTCTGATCCAAATCGTCCGCCTTGGTGGGTGGAAAACTGCCGGGAAAATACACGGAAATGTGATGAGGAGCCCTGCCCTCGCCCCGGGAACGAGTCCACTCCAAGCGGAAAAAACAGGACGCAATGTCCTGATTCTCCGGTCAAAACACTGAAACACCCGTAAAAACACGCCGAAAAACCGGAGCTGGCGCATTGCGGCACCTGGCGCCGAAACTCCGCGTCACATTCTGTCGACAATCCTCTCGTCCCCCCTCGCAGTGAGAGAGTGATCTTCGAATGAGCATTCGTCGCCTCGACACCAAGCCCGTCTCCGTTCGTTCCTCCAACGAGACCCAGCAGAAGAACACGGCGAAGTCCGCCTCCGCCCCGCTGACGATCAAGGATGGCTTCAGCTCCGGGACGCGCACGTCGGAGCTGGCGCGTGCCGAGAAGACGCTCACGCAGGTCCCGGTGGGTCCGGGCCGGCTGGCGCTCGGCAGCAAGGAAGCGCAGAACGCCGTCCAGACGTCGCTGACGCACCTCAACCCGCTGAAGGGCGCGCAGACGCTGCTGCCCCAGCCCACGACCTTCGTCCCCGCCAACGTGGAGCGCGACGCGCTCGGCATGACGCACGTCCGCCTGGACCGCGTGCACGAGGGCGTGAAGGTCTTCGGTGAGCAGGTCGTCACCCACCTGGACAAGGACGGCAAGGTGGCGAGTGTCACCGGCGAGCAGTCCACGGTTCCCGCGGGCCTGGGCCGCGAGCTGCCCAAGCTGAACACCCAGTCCGCCATCGACATCGCGCGCAAGGAGTTCGGCGCGAAGCCGGACAAGCAGCCGCACGCCGAGCGGGTCATCTACCAGGACAAGGCTGGCCAGTATCACTCCGCCTACCGCGTCCAGATGTCGCAGATCGAGGGCCAGGACCGCCCCCGCAAGATGAACTACCTGGTGGACGCGAACACCGGGAAGATCTTCGAGTCCTACAACGAGATTGGCGGCTTCTACGGCTCCAACCGCGCGGCGCCCAAGCGCTCCACGGACATCACCGCGGCGTCCACCACGCAGGCGGAGATCAAGGACAACAGCACCGTCACGTCCAAGGTCACCGTCGCCCAGGAGGGCACCGTCGAGAAGCTGAAGCTGGACCTGGACATCGCCCACACGTTCAAGGGCGACCTGAAGGTCACGCTGACCAGCCCCTCCGGCAAGAGCGCCGTGGTGCACAACCGCACCGGCGGCAGCGCCGACGACGTGAAGGGGTCCTTCGACCTGAGCGCCTTCGCGGGTGAGCCCACCAAGGGCGAGTGGACGCTGACCGTCGAGGACAAGGCCAAGCGCGACACGGGCACGCTGAAGGGCTGGAGCATCAACATCACCCCGAAGGAGTCGAAGCCGCCGGTCGAGACGCCGAACAACAGCACGGTGGACGACACCTCGCTGTACAGCGGCAAGGTGGCGCTCGAGACGACGAAGAAGCCGGATGGCAAGTACGTCCTCGAGGACTCCACGCGCGGCAAGGGCGTGAACACCTACGACGCGATGAACAAGCAGACGGCGTCGGGCCAGACGCAGCTCACCGACGACAACAACGTCTGGGGCGAGGCCACCGACGGCGCGCGCACCAAGGCGGCCGTGGACGCGCACTACGGCGCGGCGATGACGTTCGACTTCATGAAGGACGTCCTGGGCCGCAACTCCATCGACGGCGCGGGCGAGGCGCTCAACTCCTTCGTCCACGTGCGGACCAACTACGTCAACGCGTACTGGGACGGCACGAAGATGAGCTACGGCGACGGCGACGGCAAGGATGCCGGCCCGCTCACCGCGCTGGACATCGCGGGCCACGAGATCGCGCACGGCCTCACCGAGCGCACCGCCGGCCTCATCTACCGCAACGAGTCGGGCGGCCTGAACGAGGCGTTCAGCGACATCATGGGCGCGGGCGTGGAGTGGTACGCGTCCACCAAGAACCCCGCGGTGCAGTTCAACTGGACGGTGGGCGAGACGGCGTGGACCCCGGGCAACGGCAACGAGGACGGCCTGCGGTACATGAATGACCCGACCAAGGACGGGTACTCCATCGACCACTACAGCAACTACCCGAAGCAGACCGAGGTCCACGGCTCCAGCGGCATCGCGAACAACGCGTTCTACCTGCTGGCCAACGGCGGCACGAACCGCACGTCCAAGATCGAGGTGAAGGACGGCATCGGCATGGACAAGGGCCTGAAGATCTACTACCGCGCCCTGGCCCACTACATGACGCCCAACACCACGTTCGCCCAGGCGCGCGAGGCCACCATCAAGGCGGCCACGGACCTGTACGGCGCGGACTCCAAGGAGCTGGCCAAGGTCAAGGAGAGCTGGACCGCCGTCGGCGTGAACTAACGCGACAGCGGACGCCCGAGGCGGGGATTCCACTCCTCGCCCTCGGGCTCCAGCCGCCACGAGGTAGCTTGCAGTTCCGAGGCCCCGAGTCCCCCGCCAGCCCACTGGCGAAGGAGCTCGCGGGCCTCGTTGCGTTGGGGCTCCGGAAGCTGCGACAGGCGCGCGCCGTGGTTGCCCCCCGGCACCAGGTAGAGCGCGGACTCGCGTGCGCCGCCCAGCGTGTACGGCGCCGCGGTCCACGGGTCATGTCCGCCATAGACAAACATCAAGCGCTCGCCCTCGCGGGAGACCCAGTCCTGGATGTCTGGCATGGCCCCTGGGAGGAAGACAGTGCTCACGCCGCGGGGCACGTAGGTCTGCGGCGTGTCGGTGCCAGGGAAGCGGAGGCGGCCGGCCAGGTGTGTCTCGAAGGGCCGTGGGTAACCCAGCTCCACGGCGGCCTGGTAGTTGTAAGGCCCGTAGGCCTCCACCTGCGCGTCGGAGAAGGTGGCCAGGTCCATGCGTCCATCCAATTCGTCCATGAACGCGGTGTTGGACGCGGACGGCGCGGGCACGGAGCCGCAGCGCGACTGGGTGTCGTACTGCCAGAAGTAGAAGAAGTGCTCGATGACCGCGTGCTCGAAGGCGACGTCCTTCCCCAGGTGGTTGAACGTGAGGCCCCGCTGCGTGGCGCGTGTCTCCATCTCCGCGACCAGGGCCTCGCGCCGGTCCAGCGCGGCGTGCTGAAAGGACTTCAGCCGCTCTCGGCATGACGCCTCGCCCACCGACTCCTGGAAGGTGATGAAGCGGTCATCGTCGAAGCGCGCCAGCGGCGCGACATACGCCACCGTCGCGTCCACGTCGTTGGGATGGAAGCGGCGGAAGAACACCATCGTCTCGCCGCCCTTGCTCGCGCCGGTGGAGAGCCATCGCCCCCGGTAGAGCGGCTTGAAGGCCTCGACGATGCGATGGAAGTCATCCGCGGACTGCCGGATGGTGAGCTGGCTCCAGTCGGCGGGAGCGGGCCGGCTCGATCCGAAGAAGCGGTGTTCGATGGAGAGCTGGTTCGCCTCGAGCATCTGCGTGGGCTCGCGCCGCGAGGGCACCGTCGAGACGAAGTAGCCGCTGGTGTAGAGCACCATCGGGCTCGCGCTCGAGATGTGCAGCAGCGTCATCCTCTGGCGGAAGCGCTGGCCGTCCGGCTTCGCATGGTCCGCGGGCTGGTCGAACTCCATGACGAAGAAGCGGTAGTCGGCGGGAATCCCCGGCCCCAATGGTTCCTCGCGCACGGTGAGCCCAGGGATGGCGGACAGCCGGCGCAGGATGTCCTCCTCCACCGGCGGCCCGTCGTCCTCTCCACATGCGGCGGCCAGCAGACAGAGCAACAGGAGGCAACGGCGCGAGAGGTGCTCGAGGGACGACATGGCGCTCCATCTCCGGCCGAGCCCATCCCCCCGCGGAACGCGAGCGCGAAGCCCCAGCCCAGGACAAGGCTACTCGGGTTCCGTCGCCGCCTCTTCCCGCAAGCCCGCGCTCAAGCAGGCGCGGACGCCACACCTGCTCCAGTCGACACCACCGCGTGCCCGTCTTCTCCAGGCAGTCCATCCATCAACAACATCATCGTGTGGGCGCTGGCATGGCGCAGGGCCTTGGCGGCGGCGTACTCGGGAGAAAGCCACCATGCGCGCGCCTGCGCGACGCTGGGGAACTCGAGGAGGACGAAGCGCGGGGGCTGCCACGTTCCCTCCAGCGCCTCGGTGGCCCCACCTCGCACGAGGTAGCGGCCGCCGTACAACGCGATGGAGGGCGGCGAGAGCTGCTTGTAGCGCTCATACGTCTGCACGTCATGCACCGCGATTTCGACGACGACGTAGGCAGGCATGGGCGCTCCGGGTGGTGGACCTAGAAGACGAATGGAAAGCGCACGGCTCCCCCCTGCTCCTGGTGCTTGGGGAAGACCCACGCGCGGACGCGTCC
Organism: Myxococcus stipitatus; assembly: GCF_037414475.1. Next base: position 493,095 of record NZ_CP147913.1, read on the forward strand.
TTCGATGCAGCGCGCGAACGCGGTGCCCTTCAACGAGGCCGTCTCCGTCACGACTTCATCCACTTCGCCACTCGGGAGGATGGTCCAGCGGACCACCACGCGAGTGCCCTCGTCCACCGGACGCGGCTTGGCGTTGGCGCAGGAGGTGACTTCGCCCTTCTTGGCGAGCACCACCTCGAAGACATCCGACTGCGTGAGCGTCACGCGAGGATTCTGGATGGGCGCCACGGGAGGGACATAGGCGGTCCGAGGAGCCTCTCGCCGTCCCGAGCCCGCCACGGGCCCCGACAGCGCCCGGTCGAAGTCCTCGTCGAGCCCCAGGTCATCATCCGACGCCGGCTGAGAAGGAACATTCGCCGAAGCCGCGGTGGGAGCCGGTGGCGGCGCCGTGGGCTTCTTGCTGGAACCCAACTTCATCTCGGGCATCCGCGGCGCGACGGCGGCGACGCGCGGCGCGGGTTCGACCTCCCGCTCCACGCGAGACGTGGACGACGTGCCCACCAACGAGGTCGCGAGCCCCCCACCCGTGGGCGCCATCACCGGCAACGCGCCGCCTCGCTCCACCGCCGCCACCCCCGTGAGCGACGGACGCGCGGCCCCTCCGCCGCCCACCATGGCGCTGGAGCCTTCGCTCGCACGCGCCGCGGAGGCCTTCTCCACGGCGGCCACCGCCGCGCCCCCCACCGCCGCCGGAACTCCGGCTGTTTGGGAAGCGTCCGCGACAGGCGCGGGAGCGGAAGGCACGGGCGCCGCATTCACGACGGGAGCCACCGGAGAAGGAACAGCCGGAGTCACCGCGACAGGCGCCACGTCCTTCGTGCGCGACAGCACCGCAGAGATTCCGCTCCACCCACCCATCAGCCCCATCACCAGCGCGACCGTCACGCCGCCCGCGACACCGCCGGCCAGGGTGTACCACCAGCCACTCAACCGCCAACGCGCCTCGACCTGCTCCGACGCGGCGGTGACCTCCGCGAGCACCGCGTGTGCCCCCACGGGGTCCACCGGAACACTCACCACCTGAGGCGCGGCGATCACCACGGGCGCGACCGAGGCGGCCGCCTGGCTCAGCGGCGCGAGATCAGGCCCGTCCGCCAGCGCGCTCAAGGCCGCGTCCACGGCCGCGCTCAGCTCCTGCGGCAGCGGCGCGAACGTCTCGATCAGCTCGGGAACCTGTCCCAACGGAAGCCACGCGGCGAACCCCTTGCGCCAGCACATCGAGTCCGGGCCGAGCTCCCCACGCTCCCAGTGCCCCTTCAGGGCCTGCTCATCGAGAGGGCCCACCGAGTTGGCGCCCAGCACGACGAACCAGGCGTGCTTCTCCGCCGGAGCGCTCACCGGCGCGGGGGCTTCCTCCAACACGGATGACACCAGCGAGCGACGCACACCCTTGTGCAACCGCTCTCCGTGCACATCCCCTCGAACACGCGACGCCGACGCCGCGGGGACACGCGGGTTCTTGTCCGTGCGCAGCTTGCCGACGAAGACGTCGAGTTCAGCGTCCGACACACCACCGAACACGGGAGTGCCTCCGCCATCCGGCTCCGAGGACCCCGTCTCCGGAGCCGCTCCTGGAGGGACTTTTCCATCCCGTGAGTCGCCGACCATTCGCCCACTCCTTGCGTCCACCCTGCCCCACCACCAACCGAACCCCATCAATGGAATGCCGACGCGCGATTTCGTCAACGGCGAGTCTCTGCGCGAAGGTGGCCAGGGTCCACACCCGTGAGGCATCCGGGGTGGATATCTCCATTCTCAATCGTGCCGGAAAGACACACCACCACACACTCAACCACCTGCGCGGAGAATGACCTCCACGCGCGCCTGGGTCACAGGCGCGTCGGCACAATAACAGCCACGGGTGACATTTGCCCTGGTTGTGAGGGCTCGAGGGCTATTCCTTGAGGGCGGAGGTGAACTGCATCAGCGTCTTCTTCGCGTCACCCAGCACCATCATCGTGTTGGAGCGCACGAAGAGCTCGTTCTCGATGCCAGCGAAGCCCGCGTTGAGCGAGCGCTTGAGCACGACACAGGTCTTCGCCATGTCCGCGGAGAGGATGGGCATGCCGTAGATGGGGCTGCTCTGGTTGGAGCGCGCGGCCGGATTGACCACGTCGTTGGCGCCCACTACCAAGGCCACGTCGGTCGCGGTGAAGTCGTCGTTGATGACGTCCAGGTCGAACAGGTGGTCATACGGGACGTTGGCTTCCGCGAGCAGCACGTTCATGTGCCCGGGCATGCGGCCGGCCACCGGGTGGATGGCGTAGCGCACGTCGCAACCGTTGGCCTGGAGGACGTTGGCCAGGTCGCGCACCGCGTGCTGAGCTTGCGACACGGCCATGCCGTATCCCGGTACGACGATGACGGAGCGCGCCGCGCGCAGCACCTCCGCGGCCTCCTCCACGCTGCCCACGTTCGGCGCCGGGCCCGACGGCGCCGCGCCCTCGGTGACGGCCTTGCCTTCCGGCACCGCGCCGAACGCGCCGAACAGCACGTTGGAGAACGAGCGGTTCATCGCCTTGGACATCATCATGCCGAGCAGGAAGCCGGAGAAGCCGTCCAGCGCGCCGCAGATGATGAGCACGTTGTTGTCCAGCGCGAACCCCGTGGCCGAGGCCGCGAGGCCCGCGTAGGAGTTGAGCAAGCAGATGACCACCGGCATGTCCGCGCCGCCGATGGGCAGGACCAGCAGCACGCCCAGCAACACCCCCAACGCCGCCACCGCATAGAAGGCCCAGGACGCGCCCGGCGAATAGACCAGCAGTCCGATGAGGCCCAGCGTGCCGGCGATCATCGCCAGGTTCGACAGGTTCTGCAGCGGATAGGTGACGGGCCGTCCGGTGATGAAGCCCTGCAGCTTTCCAAACGCCATCAAGCTGCCGGTGAAGGTCAACGCGCCCAGCGCCACCTCCAGGCCCGTGGCGGTGATGCGCAGCGTCCCCATCTCCGGACCGCCGTGGTTCAGGTACTCGACCACGCCGACCAGCGCCACCGCGAGTCCACCAAAGGCATGCGACAGCGCGATGCGCTCCGGCATCTTCGTCATGGGAATCCACAGGCCCATGGCCGTTCCCACGCCCGTGCCGATGAGGAGGGCCACGACAATCCACTCCCACCGCACGATGATGCCCTTCTCCACGCCGAACAGCAGCGTGCCGGCCACGGCGGCCACCATGCCTATCTCCGCCAGCAGCACACCCCGGCGCGCCGTCTGCGCGTCGCCCAGGTCCTTCAGGCCCAGGACGAAGAGGATGGAGGCGGTCAGATACAAGAGCTGGACGAAGGTCTCCGCCGTGGAGAGCGCTCCGACGACGGCCTGTGCGACCTGCGGCTGAGCGGGCGTCATCGCGCACCTCCCTTCTTCTTGAACATGCGCAACATGCGGTCGGTGATGAGGAACCCGCCGATGACGTTGATGCTCGCGGCGAGCACCGCCACCGCGCCCAGCACCGTGGACAACGTCCCGAAGTGTCCGCCCGCCGCCAGCAGCGAGCCCACCAGGGAGATTCCGGAGATGGCGTTGGTGAAGGCCATCAGCGGCGTGTGCAACAGGTGAGGCACCTTGGAGATGACCTGGTAGCCCGTGAAGGCCGCCAGGAAGAAGACGTAGAGGCCGAAGATGAGCGTCAGCGACATGTCACCCCTCCCTCATGGCCACATCCGCCACGGCCGGGTGGACCACGTCCCCGCCACGGGTGATGAGCATGCCCTTCACGATTTCATCCGAGACATCCAGCTTGAGCACGCCGTCCTTGTCGGTGACGTGCCCGAGCAACTTCTCCATGTTGCGTGAGTACATCGCGCTCGCATGCACCGAGAGCTGACTGGGCAGGTTGCGCTCACCGATGACGGTGACCCCTGTCTCCGTGCGGTAGCGCTCTCCGGGCCGCGTCAGCTCACAGTTGCCGCCCTGTTCCGCGGCGATATCCACCACCACCGAGCCGCTCTTCATCCGCCGCACCATGTCCGCGGGCAGGAGCAGCGGCGCGCGCCGTCCCGGAACCAGCGCCGTGGTGATGACCGCGTCCGACTTCGCCACGTGCGCCGCCAGCACCTCGGCCTGCTTGCGTTTGGCCTCGTCGCTCAGCTCCTTCGCATAGCCGCCGGAGCCGGCCGCGTCCTCGATGTCGATGTTGACGAAGCGCGCGCCCAGGCTCTCCACCTGCTCCTTCACCACCTTGCGGACGTCGTACGCCTCCACCACCGCGCCCAGCCGGCGCGCCGTGGCGATGGCCTGCAAGCCCGCCACTCCCGCGCCCAGCACCAGCACCTTCGCGGGAGGAATGGTGCCGGCCGCCGTCATCAGCATGGGGAACAACCGGGGCAGCGCCTCCGCCGCCAGCAGCACCGCGCGATAGCCCGCGATGGTGGCCTGCGAGCTGAGCACATCCATCATCTGCGCCAACGTCGTGCGCGGAATCATGTCCGTGGCCAGCAGCGTCACCTTCCGCCGCGCCACCTCCTTCGCCAGCTTCGGATTCGACATGGGATATGCCAGGCTCACCAACACCGAATCCGCCTTGAGCCGCTCCACCTCCGCCGCCTCTGGCGGCTGGATTTTGAGCAGCACATCGGCCGCGGCGTAGACGGCCTCGGTGCTCGATTCGATGCGTGCGCCCGCACCGCGGAACTCCTCGTCGGAGCACTCCGCGCCCAGGCCCGCACCCGCCTCAACCACCACTTCGTGCTTCTTGCCGACGAGGCGTTTCACGCTCTCCGCCACGAGCGCGACCCGCCTTTCGCCCGGCACTGTTTCACGGGGGATGGCGATGATCATGCATGCCAGCATAGGTCAATCCCTCCACGCCCATTCAATCCCTGGCGACGACAGGCTTTTCCCCCACCACACCGTGTCTGGAGAGGCATTGTGGTTTGTAGTGGGTTTCCACCACGTGAATCGCGGCCCGACTCTTGCGTGAGCAGGTGGACGCACATGTCCGCCCGTCGCATAGACTCGGCGGGAGAACGCCACCATGCCCTTCGACATCCGGGACATCCTCCTCCGCCAGAACGACACCACCCCCGCAGATGGAGGGATTCCCGCCTGGCTCCGGGAGAGCTGGAGCGACCCCGAGGGCTTCATCGCCGCGCTCGCGCAGCACCATGCCGGCCGCGGCGCCGCGCCCCCCAAGAGCCGCCCGGGCCAGCACTACGATTTCTTTCACGACCTGACCGTCCGACACGCCGACTCCACCGCGCCCGCCTTCCGCGCATGGGACGCCGCGCGGGGCTGGCTGCCGCTGGGCTACCGGGAGCTGGGAGACCGCGCCTCGCGCCGCGCCACCGAGTGGGCCGCGCAGGGCGTCAAACCCGGCGCGAAGGTCGCGCTCGTCCACGGCCTGGGGCCCGAGCTGCTCGTCTCGCTCCTGGCCTCGCTGAAGCTGGGCGCGTGCCTCAGCGTGCTGCCGCCCACCGGCACCCTGTTCCTGTCGCGACGGCTCACGCTGCTGGAGCCCCAGCACATCTCCGCCGAGCCCCACCAGGTCCCGCTCCTCAAGGGTTTCGAGCCGCTCCTGCTGCGCTCGCGGGGTGACGCGCCGCCGTCCTTCACCTCGCACACGTACCGGCCCACAGACACCGTGGCCCTGTTGTTCTCACCGCTCGTCTCTCCTCCCGACACCCCCGTGGCGCTCTCCGCCGAACGCGCGTGGACCGGCGCGCTGCGAGACGGGCTGCTCACGTACGGCCTGGGCCCAGGCGACCTCTTCGCCGCCCCCGGCCTGCACTTCCTCCAGCACCAGCCCGCGCTCCTCTTCGCCACGCTGCTTCGCGGCGCGACCTACCTCCACATGGAGCTCGCCGACGTGGAGCGCACCCCCGCCCGGCTCACCGAGTCCCCCCTGCGCACCCTGGGTGTCAGCGCCGCCCTGCGGGCCGTCCTGTCCCGAGTGCACCGGGGCCCGCTGCGTGGCGTGGCCCACTGGTTCCGCAGCGCCGAGGAGGCCCTGGACTGGGAGTCCTGGCGGGACTGGCTCCGGCAGAGCGAGCTGGCCAAGGTGCCCCACACGCACGTGCTTGTCGACGCATCGGAAGGTGGCGCGGTGCTCGTGTCGCGGCGACACACCGAGGAGCTCCATACCGGCATCGCCCCCGCGCCAGGGCGGGCCTGGGCCCTCAAGGACCTCAACCTGAGCGGTCAGGAAGCAGCGAGTGATACAGGCGTGTTCACCCCGCTGCCCGACAAGGGCCGCCCGCCCGGCCACGTCATCCTCGCGCGCCAGGGTGAGCAGTACCTGTTCGCGGGGACACGTGACGCACGGCGCTCGGGCCGCGTCTATCCCTCCGCGGAGGTCGTCGAGGCGCTCGCCGACCTCCCCTTCTGCTCGGGGGCCTGCGTCACCACGGTTCCCTCTGGGGGCACGCCAGGCCAGTCCAAGCATGTGCTGCTCGTCTTCACCGGCGCCGAGGACCCGGAGCACTTCGAACGCGATGCCGGTCCCCGACGACAGGCGCTCCGCCACCAGTTGGAGCTCCGGCTGGGCGCCGAGCACCTGCCAGACCGCGTCGAGCTCTTCCCGCTGCTGCCGCACCGGGACAAGAAGGGGGTCCTCGACGAGGCGTGGTGCCGCGCGCAGTACGCCACGGGCGCGCTCCACCAGAAGTCCTCGGATCCACTGTTTCAGGCGCTCACCGCTCTGAGGGAGCGCGCCCGGGAGAGCGTCCGCGGCGACGACGAGCGCCCCGGCTCCCGCTAGTGTCCAGACGCGTACAGCCCGGACGCGCCCGCGTTCCCAGGCAACGCACCCCGCCAACGCAGCCCCGTCCTCCTCCCTGACGGCCAGAGGGAGAAGCCCCCACCGAGCGCTGGCACGCGCCACGCAATGCCGTGGATCAGCGCGGCGCTCCATGGGGGAGCCCGCGATGCCCACGAGGTGCTCGCATGGGAGCCCAGGTTGTCATGGGGGCGGTGCTGCAGTGCAGCTTCGGCGTCGCACCCTCCTCACTGGTAGTGCCACCGACCAGCAAGGTCATGGGGCCGGTGCCCGCCGCGAACATCCTCGACAACAAGCCCATGGCGAACATCCTGCCGTTCGGGATGTGCCAGTCGATGGCCAATCCCACGGTGGCGGCGGCCACCGCCGCGGCCATGGGTGTCCTCACGCCCATGCCCTGCGTCCCCGCCACCGCGGCCCCGTGGGTGCCCGGCTGTCCCAAGGTGATGGTGGGCAACATGCCCGCGCTGGACAGCAACTCCAAGCTGATGTGCTCGTACGGCGGCGTCATCCAGGTCGTCTCCCCCGGTCAGGTGAAAATCATCAATGGCTGACGCGGCCCTCTCCTTGCCTCCGTTCGAAGGCACCTTCCTGGAAGAGCCCCTGGAGGGAGAACCCCGCGCCGAGCCCGCGGACGCCGAACCCGACCCTCGGGTGGAAGCCGTCACGGAGGCCGTCGCGGGGGGTGACTACGCTGCCGCCGCCCGGAGCGCGGAGGCCCTGCTGCGAGAGGGATTGCACGACACGCGGCTCGTCGGCCCCTACCTGTTTGGTTCGTTCCACGAACTCGGCCTGCGCTCGATGCCGGTCCTGTTCCGCTCCCTCCTCCAGGTGCTCTCCGTCAGCAGGAACGCGTTCGGCCCCGTGGCCAAGCGCGACATCTTCCTGGAGAGCGGCCTGCGCTGGCTCCTGCGTTCGCTGAACAAGCACATCGCCCACCACGAGAAGAAGCAGGACGCCACGTGGAAGCGCTGGTGCGAGGCCGACAATCGCGAGCCCATCCTGGAGGCGCTGCCGCTGACCGGGTCCATCCTCGCCGCGCTTCCCGGCGCCCTCCCCAAGAACGGCTGCGAGGAGCCGTTCCGCAACCTCAGCCAGTGGTTGCGCCGCCACCTCGAGACCCTTCCTGAACCCGCCCCTCCCCCGGCCCCCTCCGCCCCCCCCACCGAGGCGCCCGCGGCCACCAGGCCCGAGCCCAGAGCCGACGAGGCAACGCCCGTGAAGCCGGAAGCCGCGCCCCGGGCCACCGCCCCGGCCGCCCCGACGCCCCCGGTTCCAGGGGTGCCCATGTCCCCTCCGCTCGCGCTGCTCATCCGCAAGCTGGAGGCCTTCGACCTGCTGGTCCAGCAAGGCGCCATGCCCAAGGCGGGCGTGGTGGCGGCGGATGTGATGGCCACGGTGGAGCGCTTCGACCCGCGCGTCTACCTGCCTTCGCTCTTCACCCGCTTCTTCGCCGGCCTGACCAGCCACGCGAACTCGTTGGAACCATACCTGCATGAGAGCGAGTCGCTGCCCATGCGTGCCTTGGAGCAGCTCTACCGCGTGGACCTGGATGCCTTCCTCGCCCTGTCTCCGGGCGAGTCACCCGAAGAGGAGGATTGACGCCAATGATGGACGCCTCGCATCGCTCCTCGGGCTCCCGGGGAGAGCCCACCGTCGAGGAGCGCATCCGCGAGCGCGCTGGTGCCTTCGACATGCCCGCCCTGGTCGACCTGCTCGCCAAGGAGGGCTATGGCCCGGACGACCTGGAGCTGCGAAGCCACCGGGGCACCGTGCACGCGCCCCAGCTCATCCACTCGGTGGAGTTCATCCGCCACCCGCGCCGCGCCGTCATCACCGTCAACCTGGGCCTGCTCAGCGTGCAGTCGCCGCTGCCGTCGTTCTTCCTCAAGGCCATGGAGTCGCTCGAGCACGACGCCATGGAGAGCTTCCTGGGCTACTTCGACCACCTGCTCCTGCGCGCGCGCTTCGCGGGCCTCTTCCCGGAGCGAGACGGCTCGCTGCTCCCCGGCTGGGAGAACGCCACCGCGCACCGCTTGCGACTGTTGCGCCCATCCTGTCCCTCCACCCTGCACTGGCTGTTCTCCCAGGCGTACCCGGAGGCGGAGGTCCGCGTCCGCCGCGCCACCCGCCGTCAGCGCATCGACACGAAGGGCGTGCGGCTGGGCGGCGCGGCCCTGGGAGACGGCACCGCGATGGGTGGCTTCGCCACCGTCCCCACCGGCGGCATGGAGGCGTGGCTCTTCCTGGACGAATCCATCTGCGGCACCGGCAGCCCTTGGGCCACCGAGGCGCGCCGCCGGCTGCGCACGCGCGTGCTGCCGCACCTCATCGACACGCCCGTGTTCCTCACCGTGGTGCTGGTGATTCGAGACCAGCACGGCCATGCACGCGTCGAGGACACCAGCCACCTGGGCTTCGAGCCCATCATCGGCGGGCCCGAGCAACCTCAACAAGTCGTCCTGTTCAACGGAGACACCGCGGCCCGCCGCCCACCTCCGCAGTGACACGAAGGACCCCGTCATCCCGGGGAGCAGAGAGGCATTTCACCGAAGAGGAGTCACGTCGCCATGTCAATTCAGGAACAGTTGCCAAAGTCTCGCATCACGCTCACGTACCGGACCACCATCAACGGTGAGCAGGAGACGGTGAACCTGCCGCTCCGCCTGCTGATGCTGGGGGACTTCTCGCTGGGTTCGTCCGAGGACCGCAAGTTGGACCTCGACGCGCGCAAGCTGCGCTCCGTCAACGGCAAGAACCTCGATGAGCTGATGCGCGACATGAAGATGTCGCTGCGCTTCCAGGTGCCCAACCGCATCAACCCGGATGTGGAGGCCGACCTGGACGTCGAGCTGCCCGTCGACCGGATGAAGTCCTTCCACCCGGACGAAATCGTCAACCACGTCCCCAAGCTCAAGGCGCTGCGGCTGCTCAAGAAGCTGCTGATGGAGATGCAGTCCAGCATCGACAACCAGAAGGCGCTGCGCAACCTGGTCTACGAGCTGTTCTCCAACAAGGACGCGCTCAAGGCCGTGCTCGCGGAGCTCAAGGAGTACGAGTCGCTGCGCCTGCCCGCCAAGCCCGCGATGGCCGCCAACGCCACGCCCGCGGCGAACGGCGCTCCGGCCACCGCGCCCGCCACCGTCACCGAGCCTGCCACCGTGAAGTCTTGAGCGGCCTTCCCTTCCATCCTTTCCCATCAAGGTAAACGTCATGGCTGAAACCTCTTATCTGCCTGGGTTGTTCAAGAGCGTCCGGCTGGAGCGTCCCGCGGACGCCAAGCCGATGATCTCCGAGAAGTTCGTCCCCGCCCTCGACGAGAAGGAAGTCACCATCGAGGCGCGCTTCATGTCGGCGCTGGCCGCGCTCGTGCAGAACGTCCCCCCCGCGGAGACGGACGCCGGCGACGCGGTGCGCTTCGACAAGGGCAAGGTGCTGGACGTCATCAGCCGCATCGACTCGATGATTGACGACCAGATGAACGAAATCCTCCACCACGAGCGCTTCCAGCAGATGGAGTCCGCGTGGCGCGGTCTGGAGGACCTGGTCTCGCACACCAACTTCAAGGCCAACATCGCCATCGACCTGCTCGACGCCGGCCGGGACGAGCTGGGCCAGGACTTCGAGAACAACTCCGCGGACGTCTTCGCCGGCTCGTTGTTCAACAAGGTCTACATCCAGGAGTACGACCAGTACGGCGGCCGGCCCTTCGGCGCCATGGTGGGCCTCTACGAGTTCTCCTCCACCCCGGGCGACATCAAGTGGCTGCAGTCCATGGGCAAGGTGGCCAACGCCGCGCACTGCCCCTTCGTCGCCGCGGTCAGCCCCAAGTTCTTCGGCTGCGACAAGGTCGAGGAGATGGAGGCCATCAAGGACCTGGAGGGCGCGCTCGCCCACCCGCGCTACGGCAAGTGGAACGCCCTGCGCGACAGCGAGGAGGCCGCGTACCTGGGCTTGACGTTCCCGCGCTACGTGCTGCGCCTGCCCTGGCATCCGGACAAGAACCCGTGCGACGACCTCCACTTCACCGAGGACGCGCAGGGTGACTCCAACAAGTACCTGTGGGGCAACTCGTCCATCCTCTTCGCCCGCAACATGGTGAAGGCGTTCGAGACCTCCGGCTGGTGCCAGTCCATCCGCGGCCCCAAGGGTGGCGGCCTCATCACCGGTCTGCCCGTGGACACGTTCTTCCTGCGCGGCCAGGAGGAGATCAAGCCGCCGGTGGAGATCGCCATCCCGGACTATCGCGAGTACGAGTTCGCGCGCTGCGGCTTCATGCCGCTCGTGTACCGCAAGGGCTCCAGCGAGGCGACGTTCTTCAGCACCCAGTCCGCCAAGGTCTCCAAGCGCTTCAAGGACCCGAAGGACTCGGAGAACTCGCAGCTGGTCACCAACATGGCCTACACGTTCTCCATCACCCGCCTGGCGCACTACATCAAGTGCATCATGCGCGATAACATCGGCACCACCGCGGACGCGCCCTACATCCAGAACCAGCTGGACGCGTGGCTGTCCGGCTACGTCACCACCGTTGCCAGCCCGGATGACCTGACGGTGCGCCGCTTCCCGTTCAAGGCCACCAACGTGGAGGTCATCCAGCGCACGGGCGAAATCGGCTGGTACGACTGCCGCGTCGCCGTGCTGCCGCACATCCAGTTCGAAGGCCTCAACGTCGAGCTCATGCTCGAGTCGCGGCTCGGTTAGTCCCCGTCCCCCCCGCAGTCCCACTTATTCAGGAGTCAGACATGCCTACTTTCTCGCGCGACATGGACGTCCTCCAGGGCTTCAACTTCAAGAAGGACAAGCAGTCGACCATTGGCTACATCACGGCCATCACCATCGGCGGCATCGCGCTGACGGCGGACCAGGAGACGCTCACGGACCCGGAGCAGCCCGCCAGCGTGCTGGCCTCCAAGGCCGTGTCCGTGCTCAACCACTACCTGTGGGAGACGGGCGCCACCGACGCGATGTACTTCTCCGGGCAGATCTCCACGAGCAACAAGCAGAAGATCGCCGAGATGCTCCTGGGCTCCTTCGCCAACATCGAGGTGCTCGTCAAGTACGTCATCTACGAGTACGACCCGGTGGCGAAGAAGTACTTCAAGTCCAACTACACGGACGCGGACTTGCAGTGCCTGTTGGAGAAGAATGGCGACGCGCTGAACATCGCGGTGGCGGATGACGCCTCGCGTGAGGTCCAATCGCCCAAGAACTTCTCGTTCCAGATTGGCGTGAAGCCCAAGACGTTGGAGCAGTCCATCAACGTCGCGGCCGGCGTGCAGAAGAACATCGTCAAGAAGTGGGGCATCACGGAGACGGCCTAGCCCCGCCGCCAGAAACACACCATGCCCTCATTCAAGCTCGCACGGGTCCGGTGGCACGTCGGTCAGACGCTGCTCCCGGAGCACTTCGAGGCCCAGGAAGAAGTCCTGGAGGCCCAGGTCCGCCTCCACGCTTCGCTGTCCGGAACGCCAGGGTTCGGCGTGGCGGCCATGGCCTGGAGCGAGCCGCTTTTGGCCGGTGGCAGCCTGTCCATCTCCACGTTGACGGCCGTGACACCGGCCGGCTTCGTGGTGGATGTGCCAGGCAACGCGGTGCTCCCGCCCTTCTCCCTGGAAGGGACGGGACGCGCCGAGGTCACCGTCTATCTGCACGTGATGGGGGACACGACGAACGCGGAGGGCGTGCGGCTGTACGCGGAAGACCCGCCGATGTTGGAGCGGGTGCTGCGCCGGCTGCGCCTCTCCGCGGAACCGGTCCTGGACGGAGCCATCGACACGCTCCCCCTGGCCCTGTTCCATCGCGACACCGAGGGTCTCTGGAAGCTGTCGGAGGAGCTGGTTCCTCCGCTGCTCCTGGTGGGCCCTCACCCCTTCCTCGGCGCGCTGCTGTCGCGGTTGGATTCGCTCCTGGAACAGGCGCGGCTCCAGCTCATCGCGCGCCTGTCCGACAGCTACCTGCGCACGGACCGGCTCACCAACGCCCGCCGCGCGCTGTGCGAGGTGCAGCGGCTGCAAGCGATGCGCTCGGACATGCTGCGCCACATCTCGCCCCACCCGTATCTCTTCTTCGACGCCCTGCGCAGCCTCTACTTCGAGGCGTGCTGCTACCTGGAGCTGATGCCGGACGGGAAGCTGCCCCCGTACCAGCACGACGCCCCGGGCAAGGGCTTCCTGCGCTGGCTGGAATTGCTCACGCGCGCGCTCCAGCCGGAGGCCACCCGCGTCACGCACCGCTCCTTCGAGGCGCGCGACGGACAGTTCATCTTCGCCCCGATGCCGCCCGAGGTGCTGGAGAGCGGAGAGCTCTACCTGCTGGTGCAGCGCCGCCAGGCCGGCGAGCCGCTGCCGGTGGATGGCGTGAAGCTGGCGGGCCCCTCGCGCCTGGCCACCGTGCGCCGCATGGCGCTCAAGGGCATCCCCTTCAACCACGTCCCGCATCCCTCGTTCCCGCATGCGCTGGGGCCGGAGATAGATTGGTACCAGCTGGTCCAGGGCGAGGAATGGCAGTTCGCGCTGCGGGAGAACGGCCTCGCCTTCTACACCACCCCGGCGCTCCAGGGCGCCCAGGTGTCCCTCTTCTGGCGCAGGGCGTGACATGGGCCGCGCATCATTCTTCGACAAGTTCGCCAGTCGGGGCAGCAGCGTCCGCGCAAGCCCGAGCAAGGGTGCCAACGAGCTGGAGCACGTGCTGCGCAACCTGGAGGCCGTGCTCAACACCAAGGAGGGCTACGGCTTCTTCCGCCGCGACTTCGGCCTGGGTGAGTACACGGAGAAGTACGGCACGCGCGAGCTGGTGGAGACGCTCACCCGCGAGTTGCGCGAAGAGATTGCGAACCACGAGCCGCGCCTGTCCAACGTGGAGCTGACGATGCGCGGGCGCGACGCGGGCCTGTGGCTCCACTTCGGCCTGGTGGGCATCGTGGCGGGTGAGCGACACAAGCTGCGCTTGAGATTCGACACGCTCAGCGGACATGTCCGCGTGGAGGTGGAGCCATGACTCCCGGCACCTTTGCGGACCGGCTGACGGTGTCCGTCACCCTCACCACGGCGGGCACGCCTCACGCCATTCCGCCCGGTGACGTGAAGTCCTTCGCGCTGGAGCTGCGCTCCTGGGGCTTCGAGGGAGAGGTGGAGTTCGACGTCGCGGACAACACCTCCGCGGGCGGCCTGGAGACGGACCCCATCAAGGCCGCCTTCCTGAAGCAGGACCTCATGGAGGTGCAGCTCGAGGTGAAGGCCGTCCACACCGACGCGGCGCCCCAGCCCGCGCTCACCTCGCTGAAGGTGAAGGGCCTGGTGTCGGAGCGCTCGCTGGTGGAGATACCCGTGGCCCCCGCGCCAGGGGCTCCGCTGTTGCACCGCCGCTACCAGGTGCGCTTCCAGGACCCGGCGCGCCTCTTGTGGAGCCAGCACTTCCCCAGCGTGCTCTACACGCACAAGACGATGAAGAACGTGCTGGATGCCCACAAGGGCTCGCACATCACGTTCAACTACGACTGGAGCGCGGGGCTCGACACGTCTTGTCCGCAGCTCTTCCTGGGCCTGACGCCGGAGCACGGCGCCAGCTTCTATGACTTCCTGTTGTGGTACGTGGACACGCGCAACGGCGTGTTCGCCTACGACTACGCGGCGGCGAAGTACACGCTGTCCACCGCGAAGTCCTCGGCGGGCACCCCCGTGGACCTGCTGCCCCTGGAGGTGGAGGCGCTGGGGATTCGCTTCCCGGAGGTGCCTCGCCACGAGGTGACGGTGCTCAACGCGGTGGCGCAGGGGCCGGCCACCAAGCCCATCACCCAGGAGCTCGCCGTCACCGGCATCCGCCAGGACGTGCTCCTGCGCACCCCCATCACCAACGACGTGGATTCGCGGGTGACGCTGGAGAAGGCGCGGCTCAAGGTCCGGAGCAAGGAAGTGGACCTGACCTGGAGGCGCTTTCCGGCCAAGGCCCTTGTCCCGGGGATGCAGGTGAAGCTGCCCACCGCCCAGGCCTGGGCCGCGGCGGGACTGACGGGCGGCCAGACGTTCCGCGTGCGTTCCGTCGCGTTGCGGGGGAACGCGCTCGCGTCCGCACCGGACGCGGAGCACCTGGCCAAGAACGCGGGGTTCCACTTCTCCATGCACACCGTCCTGGAGACCCAGGCGGAGACCTGGGTGGAGCTCCCCGCCTACCTCCCGCCCAACTGGCCCACCTACGTGGAGGGCATCATCGTCAGCGAGGTGGGCGAGCAGACCCACGAGACGTGGCAGGCCTACACCGACAGCGCCACCTCCCAGGATGGCTACAAGGTGAAGATTCCCCTCTGGAACAACCAGATTGTCACCCTCCCCTTCAACCCCAACCTGTTGCCCGGGCACTTCTACTTCCCGGCCTACAAGGGGGAGCGGGTGCTGGTGGGGCTCGACTTCCAGCAGGCCTGGCTCAAGCGTTTCCTGGATTGGCGCGCCACGGCACGCATGCCCGCGGATGGCCAGGGCACCCACCTGCTGGTGGGGAAGACGCCGGAAAACGGGACGTCCATGAAGCACTCCTATGCGGAGGGCAAGCCGGTCTTCCTCTTGCAGAGGACCAACGCCAAGGACACGGCCCGGATTGAAATCAAGGAGGGGACGCTCGTCATCCAGGTGAAGGAAGAGCCCGCCTAGGCGCGGATTCGGAGGCGTGAAAGACGCATGGGAACGCTGGTCTGCACCATCGAGCTCGACAAAGTGAAGGGCATCACCGTCACGGTGGACAACGCCGACGGGAAGATTCTGCAAACCGTGACGATGGACGGCACCAGCATCACGCTCAAGGTGGCCGGCCAGAACGACACCAGCACCGTGGTGCAGAAGGCGGACAGCGTCGTCGTCACGGTGAAGGACTTCAAGGTGGACGCGGAGACCATCACCCTCCTGTCGTCCAAGACGTCCGAGTGGACGAGCCAGGACACGCTGAAGGTGACGAGCACGAAGGACATGACGCTCACGACGCAAGCGAAGCTCACGCAGAGCGCCACGCAGGACGCCAGCATCTCCTCGTCGCAGAAGGTCAACGTGGAGGCCACCATGGCGCTGGCGATGAAGGGCATGACGGCCTCCATGTCGGCCAGCGGAGGCGAGGCCAAGGTAGATGGCCTGACGCTGAAGCTCGCGGGGCAGACCTCCAGCGAGCTGAGCGGATTGAATGTGAAGGTCGCGGGCCAGGCGGCGTTGGACTTGGAAGCGCAGGGCATGGCCAACCTCAAGGCCTCGGGAATCACCAGCGTCTCCGGCGCGATGGTGAAGCTGGGTTGATGGAGCTCCAGCGATGACCCGCCCCGCGGACCGGTTGCACCAGGACTTCCTTGAGGAGATGGCCTCGCTGGAGCGCTTCCGTCAGCGCTTCCACGAGCGCTATCCCGCCGCGCCATTGGAGCGCGAGGACCCGGACGTGCGGCGCCTCATGGAGGCGATGGCGTTCTTCTCCGTGCAGACGCGTCACGCGACGCTGCACAACCTGCGGGCCACCTGGCGGCGGCTGTTCGCGGGCTTCTTCGACTTCCTCCTCGAGCCCCTGCCCACGCGCGCGGTGGTGGAGGCGCTCCCAGGCGGGAAGATGGGCGAGCCCATCCTCCTGCCCCGGGGCACGGAGCTGCGGCTGACTCCCAGCCAGGGCGAGCCCGGCACCTTCCGGTTGCAGCGGGACTTGCGGGTGCTGCCCGTGGAGTTGGAGTCCACGGAGGTGCGTCCGTTGCCGCGAGGCGGCCACCGGCTCATCCTCACCTTCGAGTCCCGCCACGAGCGCGCGGACGCGGTGGGCACGCTGAGCCTGCACGTGCGGCACCTGGACGAGTACCTGCCGTCGCTCGCGGTGTTCCATGCGCTGCGCCAGCACCTGCGCGGCGTCAGCGTGGTGTACGACACGCTGGCGGATGAGCACTCGACGGGCGCGAAGTGCGACGTGTCCTTCGACCGCGAGAGCCCCTCGCCCGAGGACTCGCAGTCCTTCGCGCACCCGCTCCAGCGGCTGCGCTCGTTCTTCCTCTTCCCGGAGACGGAGCTCTTCATCCACGTCGACGTGGCCCCCACGCGTGGAGACTGGCGGCGCTTCAGCCTGTGCTTCGACCTGGCGCAGGAGTGGACGGTGGGCCGCTCACACCGCCCCGACTTCCTGGTGCCCTTCGCGGTGCCCGTGGAGAACCTGCGCGCTGAGCCCGCCCAGGTCATCACCACGGACGGCACGCGCTCCGAACACCCCATCCGGAACATGAGCGCGGGGCGGGAGCTGGCGCTGCACTCGGTGACGGGCGTCTTCGAGATGACGAAGACGGGCCTGACGCCGCTGCGGCCCGCGCACCTGCCCGGCACCGGCCCCGCCTACGAGGTGGAGGAGGTCCCCTCGGAGCACGGCCCCTCGCCGCACCTGGTGCTGCGCATGCCGGAGGCGTTCACCTCGCCGCGCAAGCTGGTGGTGGAGGCGCTGTGGCATCAGCCGCGCTTCGCCTCGGATGCGTCCGGGCGGCTCGCCGTGAGCGTGCCGGGGCGTCACATCGAGGGTCTGGACTGGCGGCTCGTCGGCCAGCTCCAGCCGGACCGGGAGAGCCCCCTGCGCGACGACCTGACCGCGCTCACCCAGCTGCTCGCCTGGAAGGCCCAGGCCACGCTGGGGTTGGATGAGCTCCGCTCGGTGCTCGAGCACCTGGGCACCCCCGCCGAAGGGCCCTTCCGCCGCGTGCTGCCGCTGCTGCGCGAGCTCACCGTGTCGCGTGTGCCCGACAGCGCCATGCGTGGCTCGGGGCTGCGGCACGTGTACGAGGTGGTGGTGGAGCCCTTCGAGCCCGGCTTCGAGCCGCTGGTGGTGTGCTTCCTCACGCGGGTACGCGACTTGCTGGATGCATGGAACCACGAGGCCGCGGTGGAGCTGCGCGCCACCATCGCGGGTGTTGGACCCCTCGCCCTTCCGGGAGTCTCCTGACATGAAGCTGACGCACTGGAAAGCCATCCTCCTGGCCTACCGCCACGTGGAGGTCATCCTGGAGCGGGAGCTGGGCCCGGCGAACCTGGACCCGGCCTACCGCGACCACCTGTCCCCGGGGGCGATGGATGCCATGTCCCGCGACCTGGTGGTCGAAATCGAGAAGCTCCGCATCGCGCTGGGCGCGGACCTGCGCTCCGACGACGTGGAGAAGGTGCTCCAGCCGTTCGCCTTCCTCCTGGACGAGAAGGTGCTCGGGCGGCTGGCAAATGACGACGCCCAGCACTGGCCGCTCTTGCAGCTGCGCGTGTTCGGCTTGGACTCTGGCGGAGACCTCTTCTACGAGCTGGCCGACACGTGCCTGCGCCGGCAGGACACGGCGCCCTTGCTCTTCGAGATGCTGCACTTCTGCCTGACCGCGGGCTTCACGGGCCGCTACGTGGGGCACCCCGCGAAGCTGCGCGAGTACCGCGAGCAGCTGGTGGCGCGCATCCCTCGCCCGGAGGCCGTCGCGCCCCTGGTGCAGACCGAGGACGCGGGCCCTCCGCCCACGCTCTACGACTTTCCGTGGCGCTACTACGCGGTGACGCTCTTCATCATCGTCGCGCTGCCGGTGGTGCTCTGGCACCTCTCCAATTGAGGCACCTGTGATGACTCCCCCCAAGACACCGCCCCGAAAGCCCTCCGCGGGCATGGCCGAGCTGGTGGAGCGGCTGGAGCGGGCCGTGGCAGCCTCGCTGGGCTCGCTCGGCGAGGGGACGAAGCCCCTGCTCGACGTGGTGCGCGAAGGCGCGAAGGCCCTGGAGCCGGGCCCGGGTGGCGCGCGGCTCTCGCGCAAGGAGCGGGAGGCATGGGGCGTGCAACTCGAGACGACATTTCAGCGGCTGGAAGACGTGATGGAAGGTCTTCAGCTCGCGGCCCGCGCGCAAGCGGGCGGGAAGAGGGACTGAGCCATGGCGGGCGAGAAGGTTGCGGCCGCGGCGACCGCGAGTGCGGCCGCGAACGCGGCGACGACGGCGGCGGAAGCAGCGCGCCCCTATTTGACGTGGGTGCTGATTGGGCTGGGCGTGCTGCTGGCCGTCGCGCTGGTGGTGGGCCTGGTGTGGTGGTGGCGCAAGCGGCGCCCGGCCGCGCCGGCATCGGAGCCGCGCAAGAAGCTGGAGTCCAAGGCGCTGCTGCGCATCCACGAGCGCTTCTTGCGCGCCTTGCCGCTGCGCTACCGCGTGGCGGTGATGGACTTCCCCACCGTGGTGGTGATGGGCCCTGCGGGCGCGGGCAAGACGACGCTCATCGACCTGGAGGTGGACTGGCGGCGGCAGGAGCGTCAGTTCATGCCCAGCTACACCGCCGACCCGCTGCTTCAAATCTTCCTCGGGCCGGACAAGGTGGTGCACGAGGTCTCCGCGTCGCTGCTGGAGGACGACACGCAGGAGGCGCGCAATGCGCTGCGGCGCCTGTGGCGGACGAGCTTCCGCCGTCAGCGAGGGCGCGTCGTCGTCGCGCTGGACACGCGCTGGCTGGCGGAGACGCCGCCGGACGAAGTGCGCCGCTTCATCCAGCTGGTGCGCGGGAAGATCAACCTGCTGGGTGAGGTGAGCAAGGGCGCGGTCGAGACGCGGCTGTGCCTGACCCACATGGATACGCTGGTGGGCTTCGAGGACTTCGCCCAGCTCCTGCGAGGCCATGGCATCCCGCTGCATTGGGACGTGCCGCCGCCGGGTGAGGAGGGCAAGCTGGCCGCGGGGCTCCAGCCGCTGGAGCAGTACTTCGCGCTGGGCCTGGTGTCGCTGTCGGTGGAGGCCTTTGGTCGGCTGGAGGAGTTCTACGCGCGGGGCGGAGACTCCTTCGCGGCGCTCGCGCGCTTCGTCAGCGGGTTGTGGGAGGGCGGCGCGCTGTCCTTCCGCCCGGAGCTGTCGCGGGTGTTCCTGTCGTCCCGCTTCGCGGAGTCCCGCTCGGTGGGGGTGTTCGCCATCGCGGTGGAGAAGCGCAACATCGAGCTGCGCGCGCGCTACCGGGGCCAGCACCTGCGCCGGTGCGCGGCCCTGTTGGCGTTGGGATGTCTGCCCGTGCTCGCCGCGTACGGGAACTTCTATGGCCGGCTGGAAGAGGCCCAGCGGCACATGGCGGACTTCGACTCCACGGTGCAGCGGCTCCAGCAGCAGCACCTGACGGCCTCGGGCGAGGTCGTCGTGGACAAGGGCCAGGGCGCAATGCAGGCCATGGACGCGCTGCTTTCGGCCAAGCGCTACTGGCCTCCGCTGAACCACAGCTTCCTCGACGAGCAGGAGGTGCTCCGGGCGCAGCTGTCCAACACCGTCCGGCTGTCGTATCTCAAGCCCCTCCTGGAGCGCTGCCAGGAGCAGTGCGAGCGCTGCGGCACGCTCATTCCGGGCTGTTCTCCGTCGGAGCTGGGAGGAAGCCGCTCCCTCTTCACGCCCACGCATGTGGACGAGCGCTGTGAGCGCGAGACGCTCTGCCGCCCCGAGCAGATGCTGCACCTGATGGCGGTGGCCCGCTCGGCGCGTGGCGACGACATGGGCCGCTTCCTCCTGTCGAGCCTGGACAGCCAGTACCGCAAGCGCTGGAACTGGGCGGCGGACTCGCTGGACCTCCTGGGCACGCGAGCTGGTGGGAAGGACGGCGACTGGGTGCAGGCCACGGGGCTGCGCGAGGAGGTCGTCGGCGACTACATCATCTCCAGCGACCAGGCGTGGCGCGCGGGCATGCAGACGCAGGGGCAGGTGCCGTGGATGCGGTGGCCCTACCAGTGGCTGACGGAGGAGAGCTACCTGGGCCCGTGGCGCGACCACCTCATGCGCCTCCAGTTGGTGCTGGGTGCGCGCGAGCTGAACCTGGAGCAGTGGCGCGCGCTCGTGAACGAGCGCCAGCGACTCCAGCTCACGCTGGCGCAGAGCATCTCCTATACGTCCGCGCCCAAGCTGCTGGCGCTGCTCGACGCCTCGGGCTCGCCGGAGAGCCAGGCGACGCTCAAGGGCGTGGAGAACACGCTCGACGCGCTCGACTGGCACCGCGACCACCAGCCGATGCTGGCGGCGGTGCTGCGGATGGAGGAGGAGATCGACGCGGGCCTCAAGGCCGCGGAGGAGATGTCCACGGCGGAGCTGCTCACGCGCACCGGAGGCCTCTTCGTGCCCGCGAACGCGGATGCGCGCATCGAGGTGCGCGTGCTCCAGCAGTCCTTCGAGTTCCGCCCCAAGGAGCTGTCGCGCGTGCTGCTGGACAAGCTGCTGCGGCAGATCGAGCAGGGGCAGAACCCCTTCAGCCGCCGCCTGATGGGGTTGCCGGCGGGCGCGGTGGCCTCCGCGGCGGAGAACGGGCTGGGCATCTCCATCGGGGACGCGATGGACGTGGGGCGCGTGGATGCGATGCCCTCGAACCATGGCTCGGAGTGGCTGAACTTCGAGACGGACATCAAGCCCCTGGTGGACGAGTTCACCATCCGCATGGCGGACTCGAAGCTGTCCCGGTCGGACGCCGCGCAGCGCCAGGGGTACGTGCTGAAGAAGGTGTCCAACTTCGGGCAGCGCTACCGGCAGGACCTGCTGGTGAAGTATCGCGACTACCGCTTCTCCGCGCTGACCACGACGCTGGCCTCGGAGCTCTCGGCGGTGACGCAGCCCACGTCGGAGCTGGTGGCGATGCTGCGCGAGGTGTCGACCGGCGCGGGAATCGGCCCGATGGAGGGGCCCTATTACGAGCCGCTGCGCCAGGAGCTGTCGGCGTTTCGTCCCATCGTGCAGCTCATGACGCCGGACAAGGATGGACAGACGAAGGAGCTGTCCGCGTTCCTGTTGCTAGTGTCTCAGCTCCACACGGAGGTGTCGGGCTTCAACGCGCCGCCGATGTTGAGCGACCGCACGGTGGTGCCCGCGTCGGTGCGCGCCGGAGTCGAAGCGCCCTCGACGTCCGAGGAGAGCGGCCGGCAGCTGGTCGACCTGCTCACGCCGCTGGGCCGCGTGGGCCTGTCGATGCTGCTCGACGAGGAGGGCTCCTACCTGCGCAAGGTGGATGCGTGGCTGGACAAGCAGGGCATCCTCGGCGAGCTGCGGCGGCCGTTCCGCGAGCCCTTCCTGGTGACTCGGGAGCTGGGCCGGGCGGAGCTGGAGCGTGTGCTGGAGGAGCAGTGGGAGTGGCGCTTCCGGACGCTGCTCACGCCGCTCATGCGCCGCTATCCCTTCGCGGTGGAGGCGAGCCAGGAGTTGGACCCGACGGAGCTGGAGGTCCTCAAGCGCAAGGATGGCGCCTTCTGGCAGTTCGTGAACCAGGTCCTGTCGCCGGTGGTCGAGGAACGTGGCACGGAGTGGATGTTGCGCAGGCCGCTGCGGCAGCAACTGGCGGTTCCTCCGCGCATGCTGGCGATGTTGAGCCGGCTGTCGAAGCTGGCGCGGCTGTTGTGGACGGAGGAAGGCAAGCCGCAGCCCCTGATGCTCCAGGTGCGTCCGCTGCCGCTGCCGCCCTCGGGGGATAGTGGGTTCGTCACCATGTCGTTCTTGAAGTGTGGAGAGGCGGCTGCCTTCGGGTTCAACCAGACGCCCGCGTGGCAGGACTTCGCGCTGGCGTGGTGGGAGCCCCGGTCCGCGTCCGTGGGCGTGGAGCTGCGCGTCCCGGGACGAGAGGGCAAGCGCTACCGGTCGACGGAGTTGTCCCGCTCGTCGTGGAACTGCTTCCGCATCCTGGACGCGGCCACCTTCGACGCCGAGCAGAACGCCATCTGGCCCCTGCCCGGCCCGGATGGCTCCGAGCACTCCGAGATTCGTCTGCGCTTCGGGATGCGCGGTGGGCCCTGGACCCTCTTCCAGGAGGTGACGCGATGAACGCAGGCAAGGGTTCGTGGTTGTTGATGCTGGCGCTCGCGCTGGGCACCGTGGCCTGCGCGCCCACGCACCTGACCATCAACGTGAAGTCCCCTCCTGGGACGAACCAGGGGCGGCCATTGCACATGGTGGTCCGGGCGGTGGATGCGCAGCGCTACATGACGGAGTTCTACGCGGACGTGGCCGAGCGCATCGTCCACCCGGATGACTCCGTGGTGCAGACGCTCGTCGTCTATCCGGGCGAGAAGGCCCAGACGCGGGTGAAGATTCCCGAGGAGTCGCCGCTGGCCATCTCCTTCCTCTTCACCACGCCGGATGGGGCCTGGCAGGTGCTGCTCGATACGCCCATTCCGGGACGTGTGGACATCGACCTGGAGGAGAGCCGCATCCGCACGGACGCGCCCAAACGCAAGAAGCCAGCGAAGAGCGAGGCATCCAAGACGGAGCCACCGAAGCTGGAGGTCCCCAGCTTCGAGGCGCCCAAGGTGGAGGCTCCAAAGGTCGAGGCTCCGAAGCTGGGAGCACCCTCCGGGGGGAAGTGACGCGCAGAGGAGCTGGATGCGCTTGCGCTGCCTCCGCACGGGGAGCGCACGTCATCGGCCTTGGGGCCATCAAGTCCCGCGAGCGGCGTCGCGGGCATGGAGGAAGAGCGCGCTCCGACGTCGAGCAGGCCGTGGACGCATCATGAGCGGGAAGAGAACGTTCGGAGGTGGGGGGCGTGCGTTGCCAGCCAGGAACACCGCTGGAGGACAACCCTCCGCCACCGTGAGCGCGCCCCCGTTGACAGGGGCGACTGGACTCATGCGTGGGGCTCGCTCGGAGGACCCTTGGGCATGGATTCGGGGACCTGGGCCTCCAACGCGTCGAGCTGGGTACCCACACTGCTCGCCGTGGCATCCACCTGGGACTTCAGCGTCGCGCGAGTCGCATTGACCTGGTCCTCGGCGGAAGCCCTGGCCGTCTCCACCTGGTCCTGAGCGGCCTGCGCGCCCGCGTCGACCTGCTGCTCCAGCTCGGGCAGCTTCGCGGTCACCTGCGTCTTCACGGTGTCCACTTGCGCGGCCATCTGGTCCTGGATGGCCGTCACCTGCGCGACAGCCTGTTCCTTCGCCGTCCCCACCTGGGCCACGGCCGCGGCGACCACCTGGTCGATTTGAGAACCCGCCGGTTCCACCTGTTGGAGGACGGTCTGCTTCAAGGTGTCCACCTGTTGGACGAGCTGTTGCTGGACCGTATCCACCTGAGCCAGGGCCTGGGTCTGGACCGTGTCCACCTGGGAGAGCACCTGCTCCTGGAGCGAGCTCATCTGGTTGGACATCTGCGAGGAGAACGTGCCGAGCTGGGTGGTGATTTGCGTCACGACCTGCTGGATGGCCTGCACCGCCGGAGTCACCATCGGCTTGGGCAGGTTCGCGGCGGGAATCGCATCCAGCAAGCTGTTCACCCGCGTGAGCAACGCCTCCAGCGAACCGACGAGCGTTTGATACAGCGTCTGGAGTTGCTCCAACACCGTGGGCAACGGCGCGAAGAGCGCAAGCACCTGATCCTTCACCGCGGCGAGCTGGGTCAGGACGGTGTCCAACGTCGCGAGCGCGGTGTCGACGGCTTGCTGCAAGGTCTCTCGAATGGTGGCGACAGCGGCGACCGCTCCATTCACGAGCGCATCCAATGCGTCACTCGCCTGGGAGATGAGCGACTCCACTTGAGCCTGCGCGGGGGTAATGGCCTTCTCGACGGTGTCGAGCTGCGCGAGCAGGGCCTCCACCTGTCCAGACAGGGTCGTCTCGAGTGTCCCCAAGGCCGCCGTCGCACCGCCCACGGCGGTGGCCATCGAGCCCGCCACGCTTTCCTCCAGCCCCGTGAGGCTGCCCGAAAGTGACTGGGAAGCCCCCTCGACTTGCGTGCGCAACGGCGACAACTGCTCGCGCAGGCGCGCGGCATCAGGGTCGTCCTTCTTCGCCGCCAGCTTCGCATCGAGCGCGTCGATGCGACCCGTGAGCCCTGTCAGCAGGGGCTCGAGGTCAGGCCGGAGAGAAGCCACGAGGGCATTGACGGTCTCCCCGACGCCCTCGATGGACGAGCGCGAAGTACCGATACGCGCCACGTTGTTGCCGCCCGAGGATTCGACGTCTCCTCGCAGGCTCGCGAGCGTGCCCAGCAGCGCCTTCATCGTACGACCTCCATCTCGACCTCTCCCCGCCCACGACGCTCCGTCAACACCTGTGACGTCCGAGTCCTCACGCCGCCCATGCGCGATGACTCCCCATCCATCGCATTCCGAGAGACACCCACGCGAAGGAGCCCGCGGCGTTCAGTCGCACCCCGAAGCTCCAAGCACGGTCTCCGAGCCTCCCCCAGCCGTTCATTCCGAAGCGCTCGCCTCACTTGAGCGCCTCCAGCGCGGCACGAGCCTCGGAGGCGGCGCTCGTCAGGGAGGACGTGCGGCCCGAGAGCCCCGACAGCGCGCCCTTGAGCTCGGCCCGAGTCTCGGAGACCTTCGCGCTCACCTGCGCCTGAGCGGCCTCGAGCGCCGCTTGTGTCTCCGCCGTGGCGCCCTCCAGCTTCGCCTGTGAAGCCCCAGAGGCCGTGCGATACGCGGCGGTGGTCTCCCCCATCGCGCCGCCCACCCCCGCCGAGAGGTCCGCGCGCGCCGTCTCCACCTGGGGAGAGACATCGAACGTCGGCGGGGCCGAGGATGCCCCCGGCTCCTCCTTCGTCCGGAACATCATGACCCCTTCGGCCATGCGCACCGTCTCGGTGTCCGCGCCGGAGACGCGGTGCAGATGCCACACGGGCTTGGCGTCCTGGTAGTCGTGGGTGATGGAGGTCTGACTGGTGTCGTTCTTCCCCAGCAGCACCCCATCCCCCTGCCCCGCCTGAGGCAGCCGGGCCGCGTCCGCCCAATCGAGATGCCGGTGCAACTCCGCCCGGTCGAAGTGCACCTCCACCATCACCCGAGCGTTCTTGTACGGCGGGAAGTAGAAGTGCCCCGGAAAGAAGCCAGGCTCGGCCGGCACGCTCACGACCTTGTTCCAGAGGGGAACCGTCACGCGCCACGTGAGCACGGATGTCTTCTTGTCCTCCGACAACAGATAGATGCGGTCCTTCTCGCCGCCGCCGGGACTGAGCACCTTGCCTTCGACATGAATCGGGTAGCGAGGCACGTGGTGCGCGGGCAGCGTCACCGTCGTGTCCGACGCACACTCCAACAACAGCGACATGTCGACGTCGAAGCCCGCGTCCTGCATTTGCAAGCCCACGTGCGGCCCCTCGTTGAGCGTGCGCGCCGACATCGAGAGTTCCACCGAACGCAGGTCCTCTCCGGTCCCCACCGCCGCCGTCCCCCACCGCTTCCCTTCCAGTCGAATCCCCGCCCCGGGGCTCACGGCCACCGTGGGGAAGTGACGGAACGACAGCCGCAGCCGCCGTTGGGGAACGCGCACACGAGAGCCCTCCAGGGTCTGCCGCTGCTCCACCTGCGACACGATGGGTGTGCGCACCAGGTGGTCCTGGTGGACACCCGCGACGGCCACGGTCGCCGGGAGCTCCAGCGTGGAGGGCTGAAGGGCGGACGTATTGAGGACCCGGGCCGCGTGCCGGGGGAGCGGAGGCACCACCACCTCCACCTGCGCCACCTTCTCCCATGACAGGGGCGCGGCCGTGCCCAAGGGAGCCTTCCGCCCCAAGAGCGCGTAGCCGTCCTTCACGAAGTCATAGGTCCACACGCCGCCGCGCGACTCCACCAGCCACGCGACGAAGTCGTGGAAGCTCACGCCCGGGGCATCCTCCCCCAGCGCGAGGCAGATGAGCGGCCGCTTCTCATCGAGCACGTCCCAGTCGCAGTCGAGCTTGAACGCACCCGCGGTGTGCTCCGTGAGCAGGTCCGCCAGGGTGGTTTCGGTGCGCAGCTCGGTGGGCCGGTGCTGGCGCCAGAGGACCTGGGCGGCGTCCTGGAACTCCACCGTGTAGCGCCGGAAGCGCACCGGTGCTCCGTCCAGGGTTCCGTGGGTCCTCGCCTCCAGCGCGCGGCCCCGGGCAAGGCCGTGGAGGACCAGCGGCTTCGGGGGAGGCTCCGGGATGGGGTAGCCACCCGAGAGGGTCAGCTTCACATCCAGGAGGTCGGGTTGGGCGAACGCGGTGAAGAGCGGCGCGTCATCCTTCTCCAGCCCGGTCCAGAAGCTCACCACCGCGGAGAACCCATGCGGAAGCAGCCGGAAGGCGAAGGACTCCACCTGCCCGCCAGGAATGGTGAAGGTCTGCCCGCCCGTGGCCAGGGCGAGAGACAGCGCGAGTCGTTCCTGAAACGCCATGCATCCGCGAGCACCTGCCCGATCCGTGCCAGCGCGAAAACGCGTCCCGCCCCTGAAAATCGGCCCTCCACGGCGCCGGGCGCGGTCCATGAGGACGCAGCCGCGTTCCACCGGCACGCAAGAGACGCGTCCCCATGAGGCCCGCTCGACTCAGTCCCCTCTGGTACGTGGCTTGCTCCTACACTGAGCCTGGCGCGTGTCCGCGGGCTGTCTCCCGCATGAGGACCTCTGGCTGTCGCGCGCCACGGGACGCGGATGAGTGGTGGGTGCGCATGGTGGCAGCGGATGGGTACGCTGGCGGCCTTGCTGCTGGCTCAAGGGGCCTTGGCCCAAGCCGAGCCAGTGCCGTTGCCGGACTTCATCCTGGAGCGCCTGGAGGTGAACCCAGGCCCTGGCCCGCTCGCGACAGGGGGCGGTACCGTGCTGCGCGACGGCGAACTCCGGGTGATGGTGCTGGGCCACTACCAGCATGAACCTCTGACCCTCAACGTCAGGGGAGAGTCCGTTCCCCTGTTGCGCAGCCGGTCGACCGGAGTGCTCGCGGTGGCCCTGGGCTTGAGCAGCCGGCTTCAGGTCGACGTACGCGTCCCCGTGATGACCCAACGGGAGGGAGACAGGCTGAGCGACGAGGGGCTCGTCGCGCCCGTGCGCAATGGCGTGGGCTCGCCCCGCGCGGGGGTCCGGATGGCCATCCTGAGCACGGAGGAGGACGACTCCGTGGACCTCGCCGCGGAGGTGGGCGTCGGGCTCCCCATGGGCACCCAAGGCGCGCTGGCCCGAGCCTCGGAGACGAGCCTCCTCGCCAGGGTCATGGTGGGAGGACGGCTGGGCTCCATCCTCGCTCCTTCGTTCGAGATAGGAACGCTGCTGCGTCCCAGCGCCGACATCAACATCAACACGCTCGAGCGTCGGGAGATTGGAACCGAGCTGCGCCTGGGCGCGGGGCTGATGACCACGGGTGCCCCCCTGCGAGCCGAGGTGGCCCTCAACGCGGGGCTCTCCTTCAAGCAGTCGCAGGGCGCGGTGGAGGTGCTCGGCGGTGCGCGGTATGCGCCTCGGGATGGCGTGGAGCTGTTCGCGCTCGGTGGTCTCGGGTTCGGCGCGGAGCCCGGCGTCCCTCTCTTCCGACTGCTCGCTGGAGTGTCCTTCTCGTATCAACTGGGTGAGGACACCCGGCCCGACTCGGACGCGAGCATCGTCCACGAGTCCGTTCCGCTGCCCGCGCCCGGCGGGGGCAGGCGCCCCGGTGACTCACGTGGGAACCTGGGCTCACAGCTTCCGGGCCCCGGAGAGTCATCGCCCATCGCCAATGTGTCCAGGGACCGCTTCGTGCTCGAGGGGCGGGTGTACTTCCGCACCGGCAGCGCGGAGCTCCCGGCCGAGGTGGCCGACCTGGACCGCGCGGTGGAGATGATGCTCACCAATCCCACGGTGGCGGTGATGACCGTGGATGGGCACACGGATGACTCGCGCGCGGAGACGCTGAACCCACGCCTGGGACGAGACCGGGCGGAGGCGGTGTGGCGCTACCTCGTGGAGCATGGAGTGCCCCCCAACAAATTGCGACTGAGGAGCTTTGGGCCTCAGTACCCCACTCAGAGCAACAGCACGCCCGAGGGGCGCGAGCGCAACCGCCGCGTCGAACTCCTCCTCATGCTGCCCACGAATCAGGAGCCCACACCATGAAGACACCGGGATGGATTCACGTCCTGACCTGCGCCGTGGCACTGGCCGCACTCCCCGCGTTCGCCGAGGCGGACGTCTTCGGACTCGGCAGCGGCAGGGACAAAGCACTCACGGTCCAGGGCCACGAGAGCCGGGTCGTCAACAGCTACGCGGCGGTGACCGCGCCCTTGAACAAGGGGGCCCGGGAGATTCGGGTCGACACGCTCCAGGGCTTCGACGACGGCGACCTGGTGATGGTGTTGCAGACCCGGGATGTGGGGCCCGTCCCCGCGTCGTCGTTCATGGCGTTCACCCTTCCTCTGTTCGACGAGAGCCCCGTGGGCCTGTGGGAGCTGGCGCGCGTGGAGCGAGCGATGGGCAGGTCGCTGATGCTCACCCGCCCTCTGCTGCACGACTTCGCGGCCCCCTACACGCAGGTCATCCGGGTTCCCGAGTTCAAGAGCGTCACCGTGCATCCGCTCGGGGAGATCAAGGCCCGAGCCTGGAACGGGACGACGGGCGGCGTGGTGGCGTTCCTCGTCGACGGGACGCTGCACAACAACGGCGTCATCACCGCGAGCGGCGCGGGCTTCCAACAGGGTTGGGTCAACGAGTCGGACAACTTGGCCCTGGGCTGCGTGAATGACCGTGGAACGTGCGAGCGCGTCACCAGCGACGTCCTGCTTCGCCGGCTGCCCATGGGGGGCGGTGGCGCCATCTTCTTTCGAGCCCACGCCCTCATCGGCGCCGGGCGCATCGAGGCCAAGGGCGTGCCGGGCCCAGGCGCCCCGGGCGGAGGAAGCATCTCCGCGCGACTGGTCGAACGTGCCGAGTGTGAGGTCCTGAGTGTCCAGGGAGCTCCGAGCAGTTCCCCCTGGGTGTCGGGCGCGCAAGGGGGCACGGGTGGAGGCACGGTGCTGCTCCAGGCTGGCACGTTCACGGGATGTCCCGTGCGGGTGTCGGAGGTCGAAGCGCGAATCGCGGCGCTGGGCCCATCCCAGACGGGCGACACCGGAGGGCAGGTCCTCTGGGAGCATCCGCTGGTGATTCCCATGGCGCCGCTCTTCTCCTCGCCAGGAGATGGGGTCCGGCTGAAGAACGCGATGCCACGGCTGAGCGGCCTGGGTGACCCGGGGGCCACCGTCTTCCTGAGCCTCGAGGATATCGAGCGGCCCTCCCTGGGTCCGGTGGACCTGCCATCCACGCGAGTGGACGAGTCCGGAGGCTTCACGCTCGAGGTTCCCGCGCCCCTCTCGGATGGAACCTACGCACTCACCGCCTACACGGAGCTCGAGGGGCTCACCAGCCCCACGAGTCCCGCCATCTACTTCACGGTCGACGGACAGCTCGCGGCCAGCGCGCCCACGATCCTCGTCCCCGAGGAGGACGAGGTCGTGGGCACCCACTTCCCCACGTTCTCCGGGCGAGCCACGGCCAACCTCTTGGTGCGCGTGCTGCGCAATGGGATTCCGATTGGAGAGACCCGGGCGAACAGCAGCAAGGACTGGTCCGTTGTCTCCAACACGCAGTTCGACCCGGGTCCGGCGACCGTGACCGCGGTCATCATCGACGCAGATGGCAATCCCGGCACCGAGGCGAGTCGCTCCTTCGTCGTGGCCATTCCTCCTCCGCTCGTTCCCGTCTTCGTGACCCCTGTCCCCGGTAGCACGGTCAACACCACGAAGCCCGTCTTCACGGGCACGGCCCGTCGAGGGAACACGGTGCGCATCCTCCACGAGGGGACGGAGATTGCGTCCGCCACCGTGGACACCGATGACACGTGGACAGCGACGGCCACGACGGCACTTCCGCAGGGAAACATCTCCGTCACCGCGACCGCCACCAACTCCATCGGAGAGACGAGCACGGCTTCCGCTGCTCACACCTTCGATGTGGATACCGTGGCCCCCAACGCTCCGGTCATCGAGACCCCCACCTCCGGCACCACTGTCGCCACCACCAGGCCCACTTTCACGGGGACCGCTGAAATCGGCAGCACCGTGCGCATCTTCCACGGCGCCACCGAGATTGGCTTCGCAACGACGGCCGCCACCGGCAGGTTCACCGTCACGGCCACGACAGCCCTTCCCCAGGACTCGGTCTCCGTGACAGCCACCGCCACGGACGCCTCGGGCAACACGAGCACGGCCTCGGCGGCTCGCAACTTCAAGGTGGACACCGTGGCCCCCGGTGTCCCTGTGTTCGATTCACCCGCGTCCGGCACCACCGTCGCCTCCACCAGGCCCACTCTCGCGGGTACCGCTGAAATCGGAAGCACCGTGCGCATCTTCCACGGCGCCACCGAGATTGGCTTCGGAACGACGGCCGCCACTGGCAGGTTTTCGATCACGGCCACGACAGACCTTCCCCAGGACTCAGTCTCCGTGACGGCCACCGCCACCGACACGGCGAACAACACGAGCACGCCTTCGGCGGCTCATTCCTTCTTCATCGACACCGTGGCCCCGGGCGCGCCAGTCATCGAGACGCCCGCCTCTGGCACCACCGTCACCACCACCAAGCCCACCTTCACGGGCACCGCTGAAGTCGGAAGCACCGTGCGCATCTTCCGCGGCGGCTCCGAGCTCGGCTTCGCAACGACGGGCGTCGACGGCAGGTTCTCGGTGACAGCCACGACGGCCCTCCCCGAGGGCTCGGTCTCCGTGACAGCCACCGCCACCGATGCCCCTGGCAACGCGGGCCCGGCTTCGGCGGCCCACGCCTTCTCCGTTGACTCGGTGGCGCCGAGCGCGCCGGTCATCGACACGCCCGCCGCTGGCATCACCATCACCACCACCACGCCCACCTTCGCGGGCACCGCGGAAGCCGACAGCATCGTGCGCATCTTCCGCAATGGAACCGAGCTCGGCTTCGCGACGACGGCCGCCACAGGCAGGTTCTCGGTGACAGTCACGACGGCCCTTCCCCAGGGTTCGATCTCCGTGACCGCCACCGCCACCGATGTCCCAGGCAACACGAGCACGGCCTCGGCGCCTCACTCCTTCTCCGTGGACTCCGTGGCCCCAGACGCCCCCGTGTTCGAGACGCCTGCCGCGGGCACGACCGTCGCCACCACCACGCCCACGTTCAAGGGCACCGCCGAAGCCGGCAGCATCGTCCGCATCTTCCGCGACGGGAACGAGCTCGGCTTCACGACGACGGCCGCTGATCGCAAGTTCTCGGTGACGACCACGACGGCCCTCCCCCAGGGCCTGATCTCAGTGACCGCCACCGCC
Organism: Myxococcus stipitatus; assembly: GCF_037414475.1. Next base: position 524,789 of record NZ_CP147913.1, read on the forward strand.
ACCGATGCCCTGGGCAACACGAGCACGGCCTCGGCGCCTCACAGCTTCAGTATCGACAGTCAGCCCCCCCAGCCGCCCGCGTTCGAGAGCCCCGATGTCAACGCGTTGGTGAACACGGCCACGCCGACCTTCGAGGGCACCGCCGAAGTCGGCAGCACCATTCGCATCCTGCGCAACGGAAGCCAGATCGGCATCGGCAACACGGGTGGCGATGGCAGGTGGACAGCGACCGCCACGACGGCCCTTCCCCAAGGTTCGGTGTCCGTGACCGCCACCGCCACGGATGCCGTGGGCAATACGAGCGCCGCCTCCCCTCCACACACCTTCACCGTGGACAGCCGGGCGCCCAATCCCCCCGCCATCGAGAAGCCCGACGCCAACAGCTCCGTCAACACCGCCCAGCCCCTCTTCACGGGCACCGCCGAAGCAGGCAGCACCGTCAACATCCTCTTCGGGGGGAACCCCATCGGCTCCGGGGTGACGGGCGGCGACAACAAGTGGACGGTGTCCCCCACGTCGCCCCTCCCCGAGGGGAGTGTCTCCGTGACGGCGACGGCCACCGATGCCGCGGGGAACACGAGCGCCCCGTCGGCGGCTCGCGGCTTCAAGGTGGACACCCGATTCCCGGACCCGCCCGTGATTCAATCCCCCGGTCCCAACGCCAGAGTGGGGACGGCGACGCCCACGTTCTCGGGCGAAGCCGAGCCGGACGCCAGCATCATCATCTTCGTGGATGGAACGCACCTCGCCACCATCCCGGCGAACAGCTCCGGAAGGTGGAGCACCCCTTCGACCCGGACGTTGAGCGAAGCAAGTCATGTCGTGACGGCCACGGCGACCGATGCGGCGGGCAACAAGGGTCCAGAGGCCCGGCACACCTTCGAGGTGGATCTCTCGGCCCCTCTCGCCCCTGTGATTTCCGCACCCGCGGCTGACACCTCGGTGGGAACCACCACGCCCACCTTCAGCGGCTCCGCCGAGGCCGAAAGCACGGTGCGCATCACCTACAACGGGAGCGAGATTGGCTCCGGTCCGGCGGCCCTCGATGGGGCCTGGTCTATCACCTCCAACACGGCGCTTCCCCAGGGCACCGTCATCGTGACCGCGACCGCGACGGACGTCGCCGGCAATCGAAGCCCCGCCTCGGCTCCCCGTCGATTCATTGTCGACACCATCGCGCCCCCGGCCCCGAGCATCAGCAAGCCCGCCACGCGTGAATGGGTGACCGTGGCGACGCCCGTCTTCGAAGGCACCGCCGACCCCAACAGCACGGTGAACGTCCTGCGCAATGGGAGTGTCATCGCGACAGGCAAGGCGGGCACCGACTCGAAATGGCAACTGACCGCCAACACGAACCTCCCCGAGGGAGACATCACCGTGACGGCGACCGCCACGGACGAGGCCTCCAACGTGGGCCCGGCTTCGGCGCCCCGTGACTTCCGCATCGACACCATCGCCCCCAGTCAACCCACGTTCAGCCAGCCGGGCGCGGGCGTCCATCTGAACAAGAACACGCCGACCTTCGCGGGCACCGCCGACGAAGGCAGCAAGGTCCGCATCTATCGCAAGCAGGGGAACACCGACGTCTTCATCGAGGAAGTCACCGCCGGAGTCGGCAACCAGTGGACCTACACCGTCACGGCGGCGAAGGCCTTCCCCGAGGGGCTCGTGACGGTGACGGCCACCGCCAGGGACGAGGCTGGCAACAACAGCGCGCCTGCCGTGTCCCTCCAGTTCACGGTGGATACCGTCCTCCCGGAGAAGCCACAAATCAACGTCCCCATCCCCTCCGTGGTGATCACCAACAGACCGGTCATCAGTGGCACGGTCGTCGGTGGTTCGACGGTGACACTCAGCGCCGACGGAACGGTGCTCGGCACCGCCCCGGTGACGAGCGGCGGCGACTGGACCTACACCCCCACGACCAACCTCGCCGAGGGCTCACGGTTCATCGAGGTCTACGCGACGGATGAGGCGACCAATCGAGGGCCGACCGCGTCCAAGACCTTCATCGTCGACACCACTCCCCCGCCCCCTCCGCGCATCGAGGTCCCCGTCGTGGGCACCCGCGTGGGTCCCAACGGAACGGAGTTCAGGGGAACCGCCGAGCCAGGGAGCACCGTCAATGTCTATCTCACGGACCCCATGGGCATCCGTCACACCGTCGCCACCGATGACGCGGACCCCAATGGAATCTGGAGCGTGCCGACCACCAGGGTGAACGTCCATGGAGATCAGCTCGTCATGACGGCCACTGCCACGGATGTCTTCCTGCGCGAGGGCCTCCCCTCTCCAGACATCCGAATCTCGGTGGACATCGAGGCCCCGCCGACTCCGACTTTCGACACGCCCAAAGACAATCAAGTCTTCAACAAGCGGCGCCCTGACTTCACGGGCTCCACCACGGCTGGCGCGAGAGTGACGGTGCAAGTCAGTGGCTTCGAGGAGCCGACCGTGACGGCGGACGGGAATGGCAAATGGACCGTGTCGTCCTCGAGAGACCTCTTGGAGTTTCCAAACTCCTACTCCGTCCAAGCCTGGGCCGCCGACGACCTCGGGAACGTGAGCAAACGTTCCTCCGCGATTCCCTTCACCATCGACGTGACCAAGCCTGTCACGAAGATCGTGGCCCCCCTGGATGATGCCACCCTCACCGACCCCGCGCCGCTCATCCGGGGAACGTCGGAGCCCAACAGCACCGTGACGCTCAGCCTGGGCGCGACGACCTTTCCAAACATTCCGGTCAACAACGACGGAATCTGGAGGTACCAGTCCGGACCGCTCGCGCATGGCAAGTATACCGTGCAGGCGAGTGCCGTGGACCGAGCGGGCAACGCGGGGGAAACCGCCACCATCACCTTCACCCTCGACCTCGTCCTCCCGGATGCCCCCAAGGTGACGATTCCCGGCCCCGGGACGTTCGTGAACGTGCCGCGTCCCACCATCCGTGGCACCACCACGAAGCCCTGCGCCAAGGTCGTGGTGAAGGTGAATGACGTGAGGCAGGAACCCGCGGCGGTGGTCGACAGCGGCGGAGCGTGGAAGTTCACCCCCTCGGCGGACTTGCCCGAAAAGGAGAACAAGGTCGCGGCGTTCTGCCTGGATGGTTTCGACCGGGAGAGCGAGGACTCCGCCAGCCACTCGTTCACGGTGGATACCCAGAAGCCTGGGGTCCCCATCATCGAGACGCCAGAGGCGGGCTCCTTCAACGGCCCCACCTTCGACACCGTCACGGGAACCGCGGAGCCTGAAACCCTCATCACCGCGACGCTCAACGGGCTCGCGGTGGGAACCGCCCAGGCCGACAGCACGGGACGCTGGTCACTGAAGATCGGACTGACCATCCTCCATGGCGAGCAGCGGTTCCAGGCCACGACCACTGACAGGGCGCAGAACGTCAGCGCCCCATCCGCCCCTCACGTGTTCAAGGTGGACAAGACGAAGCCGGTCAGCGTGCTGACGGGAGTCCCGGAGGGCACCAGCGCGCTCTCCACGGTCACCTTCTCGATGGGCACCAAGGACCCGGAGGACAACGCCACCTTCCGGTGCTCACTGGATGGAGAGCCCCTCTCGCCCTGCGTCAGCCCGCACACCCTCCGAGGACTGCCGGAGGGCCGCCGTGAGCTCATCGTCGAGGCGACGGACCGCGTGGGCAATGTCGAGGAAGCCCCCATCCATCACGTCTGGGATGTCAGGCATCCCAGCGCGGTGGAAGGCGGTGGCGTGGGATGCTCGAGCACCGCGGGCCCCATCCCCGGCGCAGTGCTCTGGTTGGCGTGGGTCGGCTGGCTCGGCCTTCGCCGCCGCCGGAGCTGACGCGCGCGGGGCGCACTGCGCCGGGTGGAGACGCCCGGCTCAAATGGCGCTTGCAGGTGGAGGCCCGCTGGGGGCCTCCACCGAATCAGGCGAGAGAAGACCGGGGCGTCGCGCGCGTGGCCAGGCCCAGCATCTCATCCGCGAGCCGCTGGGCCTCTTCGCGCTCCGACTCGGCCGTGCGCGCGCCCACCGCCTGGATGCCCAACAGCGCCAGGCCCTCTTCCAGCCCCAGCGCCGTCTCCACGCCGTCCAGTTGGATGCCCATGCTCTGCAGCGTGAGCGCCACGTCCGCGCCCATGCCGGACAGCACGGTGCGCGTGCCCATCAACCGGGCCGAGCCGGCGAGCCGCGCCAGCACCGCGCACAGGTGACTGTCCACCAACCACAGGCCGGAGATGTCCACCACCATGCCCTTGGCGCCCGTGCGCTGGATGTCGGCCAGCACGTCCGAGCAGAGCTGCGCCGCCTGAGCATCGGTGATGTCGCCCTGGAGGGGAACGATGAGCTGTCCCCACAGCCGGATGATGGGAATGCGCGACAGCTCGCGCGAGTGCCGCGGAAGATCCGAGATGCTCATGACGGCTCCACGTCCGCCACCAGCACGGTGGCGTCATCGGTGGTACGGCCAAAGCGCTCTAGCAGGAACGCACAAGCCATGTCAGGGGACTGCGTTCGGACCTGCTCCAGGTCCACTCGAAAGCTCAACCCATCGCTGAAGAGGGCCAGCCGATCTCCCGGCGCCAGCGGCGTCGATAGTGTCCGCAGCGAGCGGAACGACTGGCCCAGGATGCCCGGCGTGGGGAGCACCGGCACCCGTGTGCCCACCGTGCGCAGCTCCACGTTCCCCACGCCCCCACAGTGCAGTGTGTGCCCGTCGAACACCGCGAGCATCGCCGCCGCCCCCCGCCCCTGCTTCAGCGCCACGTGGAGCGCCTCCGCCATGGACGCAACGGACGTGTCCAGCACCACCTGGCTCAAACACCGAAACGCCTCACGGGAAGCCTGCGCCGCCGAGGGCCCGTGCCCCAGCGCGTCCACCACCGCGAGCAACGTGTACCGCCCCTCCGTCCGCACCAGCACCCCGTCGCCGTTCTCCACCTCGCCCACCTTCGGACGCGACAGGTGGGCCACCGACAACCTCACAGCCACACCTCGAACTCCACCTGCGTGCCGGAGATGCCGGTGTTCACCTCGAACTTGTCCGCCAACCGCTTGACGCCCAAGAGGCCCAGGCCCATTCCCGTCTTGCTCCGGTACGTCCCGGACAGCACACGCTCGAGTTCGGGAATGCCCCGCCCCTGGTCCTCCGCGCGCACGCGCAAGAGCCGGCGCGGCGACTGCACGGGAATCAGCTGGATGGTGCCGCCCCCCGCGTACGAAATCTGGTTGCGCGCCAGCTCGCTCACCGCCGTCGCGACCTTCTGGCACTCGTAGCCGCGCCCGCCCAGCGCCTCGCACATCGCGCGCGCCGACAAACGAGCATGGCTCGCGTCCGCCTCCGTCCGCACCAGGTACGTCGTGGGCCGAGCCTCCGTCGAAGCCACCCCGGAGGCCGCCGGAGCGCTCGTCTCCCGAACCCCCGGCGAGGACGAAACGGCGGCGTTCGCCACCACCGCCTTGAGCTTCGCGGCCAGGTCCGGCCTCCGCGCCGGGTCCACGAAGTGGCGCGTCGCGGGCTCCAGCGCGTTGATGACCCGCGGCAGCTCCGCCGCGCTCATCGTGTCCGCCGACACCCGCAGCGACTCCAGCGTTCCGCGCAACACCAACCGCGCGGCCGTCTCCGACATGAAGTGCTGCAACACGCTCAACAGCTGAGCGCTCAACATGCCCCGGCTCACCACGTTCTTCTCGCCTCCCGTGTCATGCGCTTGCGAGCAAACACTTCCAGACCTCCACCCTCGCGGTTGGACACGCGGACCTCGTCGGTCAGCCGTCGCACCGCGGCACCACCTTCTCCCAGACTCTCACCCGGCAACGGCCCGGGGCGTCCCTCCCGGCCCGCGAAGAGCCGCTCGGGCTCCGGCATGCCAGGGCCCCGGTCCAGCGCGCGGATGCAAAGCCAGCCGTCCTCGCGCCACAGCTCCACCGTTCCACCCAGCCGCGTGTGGCGAACCAGGTTGGTGGCCAGCTCACTCACCACCAAGGCCACCTCCGCGCTGGACGCCGCCGGCATCCCCGAATCCCTGCTGAAACGCCGAGCCAACGACGCGGCCACCACCGCATCCACCGGATGGCGAACCACCACGGTCAACCGAGACTCGGGCACGACCGAGGACACTTGGAGCGACGGCAAAATCAGTCCCTGAGAAATCTGCTGGAGATTGCGAGAGTGAGAATCAGGCTACGAACGCCCACGGAATGTAAAGAGGTTCACAATCCACCCTGTGACACCGCTTCTTATCCCCGCAAGCGCTGTCCGAGTTTCTTGATTTCACTGTTTACAATCCATGTTTCACTGGCTCACGCCAGCATGGTTCGGGATTTTCGTGCGTCAACATCCGCGACTCCCGATGACATGGGGACAGGAAGACTCCGCGCGACGCGCGTGAGCCGCTCCACACCGGGAGTGCCCCGAGGGCTCAGGCGCCGTTGACGAGTTGCACCTGGAGGTCCGTGCCCACGGCGAGCGTGGTGCCTCGGGGCAGCTCCACCCAGCTTCCCGGACGCTTCAAGTGACTGGCGACAACCACGGTGCGGCGGCGGCGGTGGGCGCCCACCGCGGGCTGCGTCTCGGGGGTGCTCGCCGTCACGCCGCACGGCTCACACTCCGTGCCCCCTTCCAGGCGCGAGTAATACAGCGGCTCCTCGCCGAAGCGGCACGCCACCAGGATGAAGCCATTGGTGGCCACCAGGTTCAGCGTGGACGCGCGCGGGATGCCCGCCTCCATGGAGCGCTTGATGACCTCGCGAGCGGTGTCCGCCAGCAGACCGCCCGCGACACGCGCCTCCAGGCGAGGATCATCCGTGCGGCCCACGTCCCGCAGGTGGCGCAGGAAGACGGCGAACAAGACCTCGCTGTCGGTGCCGCCCCGCACCAGGCGCTGCAGGTGTTCTGGCAGCGACGCCATCAAGGGTGCTCGCAGCGCGTCGAAGCCACTCACGCTGCCTTGGTGGGCGAACAACCAACGGCGCGCCCGGAAGGGCTGGGTGTTCTCCTCGAGCGAGAAGCCCACCGGGAGCCGGCTCGCGTGAAACAACAGGGCTTCGGACTCATTGGGTGGAGCCAGCGACTCGAGCGAAGGGTCCGCTTCCGCACTGGAGAAACGCCTCAGGAGGACCTCATCCTGGGCATACGCCCCCACTCCCATCGCGTTGGCCCGAGGCTCTGTCTGCACGAGCACCTGCCCCGCGAGCCGGTGCAGCTCGCACTTCAGCAGATTCGGGTCCGACGTGAGGGCGGCAAGGACAACGGACATGAGGGAGAACTCCTTTCCTCATAGATAATGACGCCCCCTCCCCCCCTCAAGCCAGCACCCCCGGCGGGTCAACTCATCGCTAAGTGCCTGAAATAGCTAGGCTTTACATTGCACGAACATTGACACGTCCGGCGGAGGCTCCTAACCTCCGGGCGCTTCACCGACGGCCTCGGGCTCGAGCCCTTCACCGGAGATGGAATGTCGGACGACATCGCAATCGGCATCGACCTTGGCACGTCGTACTCGTGCGTGTCGGTGGTCCAGGACGGCCAGCCCCTGGTCATCCCCAATGAGTGGGGCGAGACGACGCATGCGTCCTGCGTGTCCTTCCTCGAGGACGGCTCGGTGCTGGTGGGCAACGCGGCCAAGAAGAACATCATCACCAGCCCCGAGATGACGGTGTACTCCGCCAAGCGTCTCATCGGGCGCTACTACTTCTCCGACGAGGTGAAGAAGGCGCAGGCGGTGATGCCGTATCGGATTGTCGAGGGCGACAACAACTCGGTGCGCATCGGGGTTCGGGAGCGGACGTATTCGTTGCCGGAGATCTCCGCGCTGGTGCTCAAGGAGATGAAGGCGGTCGCCGAGACGTACCTGGGCCGCGAGGTGACCAAGGCCGTGGTCACCGTGCCCGCGTACTTCAATGACAATCAGCGGCAGGCCACGAAGGACGCGGGCCGTATCGCGGGGCTGGAGGTGCTTCGCATCCTCAACGAGCCGACGGCCGCGGCGCTGGCGTACGGTTTCGGACGGGACGTCAATCAGCGGGTCGTCGTGTATGACCTGGGCGGCGGCACGTTCGACGTGTCCATCCTGGAGATTGGCAAGGACGTCTTCGAGGTGCTCGCGACCGCGGGCGACACGTACCTGGGCGGCGACGACTTCGACGACCGCATCATGACGTACCTGGCGGACGACTTCCTGAACAAGACGCGGCTGGATTTGCGGCAGAACAAGTTCTGTCTCCAGATGCTGAAGGAGGCCGCGGAGAAGGCGAAGATCGACGTGGGGCAGACGGGCCACGCGGAGATTCTCTGCGCGGGCATCTGCCAGGACGCGCAGGGCAACGTGATGGACCTGCGCAACACGCTCAATCAGGACCAGTTCAACCGGATGGTGATGGACCTGGTGCAGCGCACGTTCAAGGTCTGCGACGAGGCGCTTCAGAGCGCGCGGCTGACGGCGGCGGACATCGACGCGGTCATCCTGGTGGGAGGCCCCACGCGGCTGCCCATCATCCGCAACTCGGTGAAGCACTACTTCCAGAAGGCGCCGCTGGAGGGCATCAATCCGGACCAGGTCGTGGCCATGGGCGCGGCGCTCCAGTCACATGCGCTCCTGGACAGCAAGACGGAGACGTTCCTGGTGGACGTCACGCCGCTGACGCTGCGCATCGGCACGGTGGGTGGGTACACCGAGAAGATCATCGACAAGAACACGCCGGTGCCCATCGACCGCTCGAAGGCGTTCACCACCAGCCGCGATGGCCAGGAGAAGGTGAAGATTCGCGTGTATCAGGGCGAGTCCAACCGGGCCGATGAGTGCGAGATGCTCGGCGAGTTCGAGTTCGCTGGGTTTCGCATCGGGTATCGCGGCGAGGTGAAGATTGAAGTCACCTTTGAAATCAACACCGATGGTCTGGTGAACGTCTCCGCGTGTGACACGGAGACGGGACAGAAGACGTCCACGACCATCACGTTGTCATCGGGCATGTCCGAGGCCGACATCCAGAAGTCCATCCAGGCGAACCGGAGCACCCGTCTCGCCGGGCACCACAACACCGACCTGCCCGCCGTGGCCCAGTAGACGACCGCGATGTCCGAGCCAACCGATCCCAGCTCCGGCAAGCCGCCGGGAAGCCCGCCCGGGACACCGGCGGCTCCCGCGCGCCCCGCCATTCCACGGATGACGGCCGCCACGCCAGGCCCCGTGTCGCCCCCGAGCGCTCCGGCGGCGAAGCCCGCGCCCGCCACGCCGCCAGGAGCCAGGCCTCCCGGTGTCGCCGCGCCCGCCGTGCCCCAGTCGCAGCGGCCCACCGTGTCGATTCCCACCGTCTCCGCGCCCGTGCCGCAGCCGGTGAGCGGCGCGGTGATGCCCGCCGCGAGCGCCTCGACGCCCGCGGGTGCGAGGCCCACGGTGGCCGCGATGCCCGCGGTGGGAGCACCCGCCGCCGCGCGTCCTGCTTCGCAGCAACCCTCGGCCGCGCACGCGGGGGTTCCGCCTCCGCCGCCGAGGAGCCACATGCCTCCGGGCGCCTCGCCCGTGAGCCCCCCGCCGGGGGCAGGCTCCCTCGGTGGAGCGTCAGCACCAGCGAACATCCCGGGTGCGAGCCGAGCGGGGAGCCCCCCGACGCCCGCGCCTGTCGCGCCACGTGGGGTCCAGCCGGGTGTCGCGTCGCCGTCCGCCGCGACAGCCACGGGTCCCTCGCCGCGCGTTGCTGGCACGACGCTGGGAACCCCCGCCACCGCGAGTGCGTCAGGCGCTGTGCCGCCCGTCTCGAGCCCCGCGCCCCGAGCTCCCGGCCCCACGCCTCCGGCTGTTGGCTCCGCGCCCCGCGTACCTGTTGCAGGTCCCACGCCGCATCCCGGAGCCACCGCACCCGGCGCCAGCCCTGCGCCTCCGTCTGTGGCCTCCGCGCCCCGGGCTCCTGCCGTTGGCGTCACGCCACCTCCCGTCGCCTCCGCGCCCGTCACTGGAGCCACGCATCCGTCGGTGGCCTCCGTGCCCCGTTCGCCCGTCGCCGGTGCCACGCCTCCATCGGTTGCATCCACGCCCCGCGCACCTGCCGCCGGTGCCACGCCTCCTCCAGTCGCCTCCGCCCCCGTCACCGGCACCGTGCCGCCGTCGATTGCCGCGGCGCCTCGCGTACCTGTCGCAGGTCCCACGCCTCCGCCGGTTGCCGCTGCACAAGGCACACCCGCGGCCCGAGGTGCCCCCGTTGGAAGCGGGCCCCTGACGCCCCCCACCGTCGCTCCCGGAATCGCGCCGGTTCCGGCGGTCCGTCCGGCGGCACAGGCCGTCCCCGCCGTCGCCCCGATGGTGCCTGCCATCGCGCCCGCGGTGCCCTCGATTCATCCGCAGGCCGCGGCGCCTCGCCCGGCAGTCCCTGGCGTTCCCGCCGCGCCCGCGACGCCACCGCGCCCCCCACCGACGCTCGCCGTCGGGCAGGTCGCGCCGCCGCCTCCTCCAGCCTCGCAGCCCCAGCATCGCCCGGGCGCCCGGCCCACCATGTCGCTGCCGGCGCTCGCGCCCGCTTCGCTGCCCCCTCGGCCTCCCACGGCGGGGACGGCGCCCTCGGTGGCGCCCGCGGCCTCCACGCCGCGAGTCTCCTCCGTCAGTCCCGTGGTCCCCCCCATCGCGCCAGCCATTCCCTCGGTCGCGCCGCTGACGCCGCCTCCGCCCCCCGCGAGCGCGCTGTCGACTCCGCCCCCGCCGCCGGGCTCGACGGACAAGGGTCCGGGACTCGACGCGAATCAGCTCGCGGACCTCCAGTCGCGCTGCGCGAAGCTGGACCAACTGGACTACTTCGAGGTGCTCCTGCTGGAGCGCACAGCCGCGCCCGCGGACATCAAGAAGGCGTTCTACCGGGAGAGCCGCACCTACCACCCGGACCGCTTCTTCCACATCACGGACAAGCTGCTCAAGGAACAGGTCCACGAACTCTACAAGCGCGTCACCGAGGCCTACTACGTCCTGCGCGACGACACGAAGCGCAAGAAGTACCTGGCCGACGTGTCCGGCCCCGAGCGCGCACAGAAGCTGCGCTTCACCGAGGCCTCCGAGGCGGAGACCAAGGCCGCCGCGAAGAAGGAGCAAGAGGAGCAGATCGGCACCCACCCCAAGGGCCGCCAGTTCTACCAGCAGGCCCAGAAGGACATCGAGGCCAACAACTGGTCCGCCGCCGAGCGGAACCTCAAGATGGCCCTCACCTACGAGCCCGCCAACGCGCGCTACAAGGAGAACCTCGTCGAGGCCCAGAAGCGTCTCCAGGAAGAGGCCAAGGCCAAGGGCGATTCGTTCAAGATTCGCTGACGCCGCCCGAAGACGCCGGACAACCCCATGGTCATCGACCTCATCATCCTGGGCATGGTGCTGTTCTTCGGCCTCATCGGCGCCTTCACCGGGGCCTCGCGCCAGGTGGCCAACTGGGTGGGCCTCGCGCTGGGCTTCTTCGCCTCACGCAAACTGGGCCCGCTCGTCGCGCCGCACATGGCGGAGGCTCTCGACGGGCCCCTGATCCTGGGCCTCATCGCGGGCACGGGGCTGCTCTTCGTCGGCGTGTGGCTGTCGGTCCGCATCGTGCTGGGCTCGCTCCTGCAGCGCTTCCTCGCCACCGGGAAGGACAACGAGGACCGGGGCCTGGACCGCTTCCTGGGCTTCGTGCTCGGCGCGGGGAAGACGGCCGCCTTCGCGTGGCTCGCCCTCAGCGCGCTCGCCTTCTTCGAGCAACACGTCATCGTCGCCGGGCGCCGGCTGGGCGTCTCTCCCAAGGACTCGCTGGCCGCCCAGGCCGCGCACCGCTTCAACCTCTTCGAGATGACCCAGTTCGCCCCCATGGACGACATGGTCCAGGTGGCCCAGGCGGCGGGGGACCCGGAGCGCGCGGCGCAGCTCAAGAACGACCCCGCCTACAAGGCCCTGCGCAAGGACCCTCGCTTCCAGCGGCTGCTCCAGGACGAGAAGGTGAAGCAGGCGGTCGCCCGGGGCGACACCGCCGCGCTCCTGCGCAACGACCTGGTCCTCCAACTCATCCAGGACCCGGACGTGGCCGCGCGCCTGGGAGCGGCAGCCCGCGCCTCCAAGCGTCACGACGACGTCACACGTTGAGCTGCACGGCATCCAGCCCCTTCAGCCGCGTGCGCACGTAGTCCGGGTCCACGCGCAGCTGCCGCCGCCGGTGCTCGGGGGCCTCGAACATGACATCCGCCATGACGTGCTCCAGGATGGAGCGCAGCCCGCGAGCCCCCAGCCCGCGAGACACCGAGTAGCGCACCACCTCGCGGAGGGCCGCGTCATCGAAGTCCAGTTCCAGGTCATCCATGGCCAAGAGCTCATGAAACTCCCGGACGATGGAGTCCGGCGGCTCCGTGAGGACGCGCAACAGCTCCGTCTCGCCCAACAGCTCCAACTGCACCACCACCGGCAGCCGCCCGAGGAACTCCGCGAGCATGCCGAACTCCACCAACTGCCGCGTGCTGATGCGCCGCCGCGTCCTCCGCGCCGCGTCCTCCGCGCCGAAGCCCAGCGGCCGACCGGACTCGTCGCCCGCGTCGTGCAAGTCGCTGAAGGTCCCCGCGCAGATGAAGAGGATGTCGCGCGTGTCCACCTGCACGAAGTCGCTCTTGTTCCACGCCTGCGTGACGTTGAGCGGGACGTACACCTCGCGCCCCTCCAGGAGCTTGAGGAGGGCCTGCTGGACGCCCTCTCCGCCGATGTCCCGGCTGCCCGCACCGTTGCGGGCCCCCTGCGAGCGGCGGGCAATCTTGTCCACCTCGTCCACGAAGATGATGCCCCGCTGCGTGTCCTCGACGGAGTGGTTCGCCTTGAGCAGGAGGTCGGAGATCATCACCTCCACGTCCTTCCCGTAGTAGCCGGCCTCCGTGTACTCGGTGGCGTCCACCGTGGTGAACGGCACATGGAGGATGTCCGCCAGGTTGCGGGCGATGTGGGTCTTGCCGCTCCCGGTGGGGCCGATGAGCAGGATGTTGGATTTCTTGATGAGCGACTGCCGCCGCACCCGGCGGGCCTGGACCCGCTTGAGGTGATTGTGGGCGGCGATGGCCACGGCGCGCTTCGCGGCGTCCTGGCCGATGACGTAGCGGTCCAGCCGCTCGTAGATCTCCCGAGGGGTCAGCGGCGCTTCTTCCCTGCGTGCGGACGGCTCCATGTACCCTTCCCTTCTCACCACGCGGCCTCCCGAACCTTCGTGGAAAGGGTAGGAATCAGATGGAAGGTCCGCCCGTCAGGACAGGGGCCCAGGGAAGCCGCCTGCCCGCCCGCTCGCTCCCTTTTCAGGCTGCTGTTGAATGATGGGGGGCTTTCCTATAGTTCCCGCGCCCTTCGAGTGTTGACTGAAGTCCACCCTTACGACGTTCCTCCCTGGGAGCCTCGAACCGACGATGCCCGCTAACGCCCCTCCGCACCGCTGGACCCTCGCTGACGCGCATGAGCTCTATGGAATCCGGAACTGGGGCTCGCCCTATTTCGGAATCAATGACAAGGGCCACGTCTGCGTCCACCCGGACGGGCCCCAGGCCCCCAGCATGGACTTGAAGGACCTGGTGGACGAAGTCCGCCGCCGGGGTATTGGCCTGCCGCTGCTCCTGCGCTTCACGGACGTGTTGCGCCACCGCGTGGTGCACCTCAACGAAGCGTTCCGCAAGGCGATGGCCGACCAGGGCTTCAAGGGCGGCTACCGCGGCGTCTACCCCATCAAGGTGAACCAGCACCGCTACGTGGTGGAGACCATCATCGAGGCGGGCAAGGGCTACAACTACGGCCTGGAGGCCGGCAGCAAGCCCGAGCTGATGGCGGTGATGGCGCTCCTGGAGAACGAGGACGCGCTCGTCATCTGCAACGGCTACAAGGACGAGGAGTACATCGAGACGGCCCTCTTCTATTCGCGCCTGGGCCGCAACGTCATCCTCGTGGTGGAGAAGCCCAGCGAGCTGCCCCTCATCGCCGAGGTGGCGCGCCGCACCGGCATCACCCCACGCCTGGGCATGCGCGTGAAGCTGTCCACCCGCGGCGCCGGCAAGTGGGAGGCCAGCGGCGGAGACCGCTCCAAGTTCGGCCTGTCCTCGTCGGAGCTGATGGGCTGCATCGGCTTCATGAAGGACACGGGCCTGTTGCCCGCGTTCGAGCTGTTGCACTTCCACCTGGGCAGCCAGATCTCCAACATCCGCAACGTGAAGAACGCGCTGCGCGAGGTGGGCTGCTTCTACGTGGAGGTGGCGCGCCAGGGTGCGCCGCTGAAGTACCTGGACGTGGGCGGCGGCCTGGGCGTGGACTACGACGGCTCGCAGACGAACTTCGCCTCGTCGATGAACTACACGACGGAGGAGTACGCCAACGACGTGGTGTTCGGCGTCATGGAGGCGTGTGACCGGGCGGGCGTGCCCCACCCCACGCTGGTCTCCGAGTCCGGCCGCGCCGTCGTCGCGCACCACGCGGTGCTGGTCGTGGACGTGCTGGGCACGAGCGAGTTCGACCCGGTGAGCGTGCCGGACAAGGTGGACGACAAGGCGCCCTCCGTGGTGCGCAACCTGCTGGCCACCTACCGCGAGGTGACGAACAAGAACCTCCTGGAGGCGTGGCACGACGCGCAGGACGCCAAGGAGGAGAGCCTCACGCTCTTCTCGCTGGGACACCTGTCGCTCGAGCAGCGCGTCGCGGCCGAGAACATCTACTGGGCCACCTGCCACAAGATCATGCGCATCGCGCGTGAGGCCGGGGAGATGCCCGAGGAGCTGGAGTCGCTGGAGAAGTCGCTGAGCGACACCTACTTCTGCAACTTCTCGGTGTTCCAGTCGCTGCCGGACTCGTGGGCCATCGACCAGCTGTTCCCGATGATGCCCATCCACCGGCTGGCGGAGAAGCCCACGCGGCGCGCGACGCTGGCGGACATCACCTGCGACTCGGACGGGAAGATCGAGCACTTCATCGACAAGCGCGAGGTGAAGGACGCGCTGGAGCTGCACGCGCTCAACGATGATGACTACTACGTGGGCATCTTCCTGGTGGGTGCGTACCAGGAGATTCTCGGCGACCTGCACAACCTCTTCGGAGACACGCACACCGTGCAGGTGTCGCTGGCGCCCAACGGCGGCTACCTCATCGACCACGTGGTGGCCGGTGACACGGTGACGGAGGTGCTCAACTACGTCAGCTACAACAAGGACGACCTCGTCGCCCGGCTGCGCAAGTTCACCGAGATGGCGCTGCGCCAGGGCCGCATCTCCCTGGACGAGTCGCGCACCCTCCTGCGCATGTACGAGGACGGCCTGTCCGGTTACACGTACCTGGAGCGCGGCGTGGATGCGACCTTCACCGGAAGCGCCAGCCAGCTGAAGCTGCTGCCCCTGCCGGACGCGACGCGCCCGCCCGTGGTTCCCTCGTCGGGCACGTAAGTCCCTCGACGCGAAGCACGTCAGCGGTCCACCCCGCCCTCCGCCGCACCGACTGACTCGGGTGCGCCGGGGGGCGCGGTGTTTTCAGTAGCTGGCGATGGCGGTCTCCCCCGCGCCGAAGGGGGTGGCCGCGTCCGCGAAGGCCACGTCTGCGGCGCGGGCGCGCAGGCGGTGGAGGGCTGACTTCTGCACCTCGGCCCGGGCGATGAGAATCTCGAAGTCGAAGGCGGACAGGCGCAAGTCCTGGAGCTGGAGCCGCGCCAGCGTGCTCCACAGGGAGATGCGGCCCTCGGTCGCGGAGCACAGGGCCTCCAGCTCCACCAGGCGGCTCAGCGGGGAGTAGCGCACCCAGGAGCCGTTGAGCTTCAGGCGCCCCACCTTCTCCAGGGCCCAGGCGACACGGGACTTGAGGACATCCCCGCGCACCACCAGCACCCGCATCACGGCCTCGAGCGTGTGCTGGTCCTCCCGCAGCTCCGGGATGAGCCCGGCGAGGAAGTGGCCCACGGGGTTGCTGTGATTCTCCACCTCGGTCCTGCGAGCCAGCTCGATGCCGGCCACGGAGGCTGCGTGGTGGTCACTGAGGTAGATGCCCAACCGCTTCGCGTCCATGCCACCCCTCCCGTGTCGGGAAAGGCTCTGCATGCAGGAGCCCCCTGGCAGCGACGGCCAGGAGGCCCCCTCGCATGGCGGACGAGCGGGCGGCTCAGTCCGGGTAGCTGAACGTCATGGGCAGCTTCACGTCCGGGTGAAGGCTGCGCGCCACCGGACACTCGCGGCCCACCGGTTCCAGGCGGGCGCGGTGCTCGGCGGAGAGGCCCGCGGGCATCTGGATGTCGAGCACGAGCTCGCCGATGCGGCGCGGGGGCGGCGTCATGCGCTTCTCGACGCGGGCGCGAATCTCACCCAGGGAGATGCCCTCGCGCGAGGCGAACAGGTGCATGGTCGTCACGGCGCAGGACATCAGCGCCGCGGCCACCAGGTCCGTGGGCGAGAAGCTGCCGCCGGTGCCGCCGTTGTCACGAGGGGCCTCCGTCGCGAAGCTCGAGCCGGAGGGCCCGTGGGAGAGCTGCGTCTTGAACTGGGGGTGGCTGACCAAGGTCATCACCACGCCCGTGGCGGGGGGCTGTTGCTGGCTCATGTCGAACCTCCTCGGGGCTGTGTGAGGGTTCAGCGGACGAAGGTGTCGTGCTTCGCGGCGTCCTTGGGGGTGGAAGGCTCGGCGTCCTTCACGCTCCAGTCCAGCGTCTTCATCAGCGACTTGCGGCGCTTCTGCACGTCCGCGTCGAGGAACTGGACGGCCTCGGGCAGCCGGTCCATCAGCCGCATGGGCTTGCGCTTGTTCTTGGGGTCGTTGAGCAGCGCGTGCGTGAGCCAGGGGAACACGGCCGTCACGTCGCAGTGCACGTAGACCGAGCCCGTCTCCACGGCCTCCACGGAGACCTTGCCCCAGGTGTGGCCCTCGCCCGCGGGGCAGCTGGAGAGCGCGCCGTTGTCCACCGGGTCCACGCAGAACTGCAGGTCGATGTCGAAACCCGCGGTGGGGACATTGAGAATCTGGTCCAGGAGGGGCTCCCCCTGGAGGGTGTAGTTCTTGGGGACGCCGCCGCCGAGAATCCAGATGGCCAGCCGCTTGCTGCCGTTGTTGCGGCAGAAGTGCTGCATCGCGGCCATGGAGTAGACGTCGTCGTTGATGTCGAGCTCGAACTTGAACTCGGGGCCGAGCAGGCGCTTGAGCTTGACGATGTTGAGGAAGATGGAGCCGTCCTGCACCGCGCCCACCCAGATGGGCACCGCGTGCTTGTAGCAAGTGGACAGGAGCGACGGCTGCTTCACGCCGAGCTGCTTCTCGATGCCGTGGATGGCCTTGCCGAGCAGGAAGTGGAACTCGGGCGTGGTCATCTTCTTCTGGAACTGGGGCTGGCGGATGATGGCGGAGAAGAGGCGGTCGGTGTCGAGCAGCGCCTCCTCCCAGAAGCCCAGGTCGTAGATGCGGATGATGCGCGCCAGGCGGTACTGGAGGTCGCCCGCGTTGGGGTTCACCTCGCGGATGGCGTGGCCGATGATGCGGTGGGCGTCGTGGTAGAGGTTGGCGCCCGTGGTCGTGATGGCGGAGATGACGCCCTTCTCGATGAGCGGGATGAGACAGCTCTGGTGCAGGCCCGCCGGCGTCATGGCGCCCGACAGCGTGAGGAAGATGGACGCGTCCTGCTCCATCGACTGGCACATGAGCTCGAACGCCGTGCGCTCCTGGCGTCCCACGTAGGCGCTGAAGGCGTGGGCCAGCAGCTCCGCCGGCTTCTCCTTGCCGGTGATGGGACGCGGATCCGCCTTGCGCGCGCCGGAGTACGCGGCGCGCAGGGACTTCTTCGGGTTCGAGGAGTTCTTGGCCATGGCGCGGCGATCTAACACCGGCCGCCCGCCAAGGGGAGCACCCTCTGTGCTCTCGTCTCCTACTTCTCGCGCTTGCGGCCCCCGCCGCGCTTGCGGGAGGCACCGGGCGCGCGGGGCTCGCTGAGCACCCTCTGCCGCACTTCTTCCGCGGACAGGTCCTCGGTGTCCGCCACCACACAGGAGACATAGGCCAGCTCGGCCAGGACGCTCCGGGCGCGCTCGCGTTCGGCGGCGTCACGCGAGCTCAAGGACTCCGAGGCCGCGGCCACATAGCTGCTGGCAAGCGACTCGAAGAGGTACACCCGGTTCTCGATGCTCTTCTGGGCTTTCTTGGCCATGGGGCGTCGAGTCTAGGCACGCGGCGCGAGGGCTGACGAGCTGGCCTCGGGTGCGAGTGCGCCTCGCAGCTCCGTCATGGCCAGCCTGTCCAGCGTGGTGGAGCGGTACACGTCCAGCATCCGCTGCTGGCCGAGCTTCCACACGCCGTACATGGTGCAGCTCCCGGTGGCCTTGCAGCCATCGTGCTGCGTGTCCTGGCAGACGTTGACGATGACGGGACCCTCGACGGCCTCGATGACATCCAGGAAGGTCAGCTCGCGGGCGGGACGAGCCAGGGCGTAGCCACCGTGGGCGCCCCGGGTGGAGCGGACCAGCTTTCGGGAGACGAGCACCTTGAGAATCTTCGCGAGGAAGTCCTCCGGTACGTCCATGCGCCGGGCGATCTCCCGGAAGGGGACCATGCGCTCGAGCGGCTGCGAGGCGAGGAACGTCATGGCCCGCAACCCGTACTCAATCTTCCGGGAGATTTGGAGTGGGTGCTGCGGCATCGCCCTTGACGTCGTTCGTGGATTGAAGAAGAGGAGCCTAGGTCGCGACCGTGCGGCTTTCAACCGCTCGCCCCGGAGCCCGCCGTGATTGACCTGCACTCACACACCACCGCCAGCGATGGTCAGTACTCGCCCACCGAGCTCCTCGCTCGAGCCGCCGCCGCGGGCGTGACGGTGCTCTCCGTGACGGACCACGACACCGTGGCGGGGCTGGCCGAGGCCCGCGTCGCCGCGCAGGCCCAAGGCGTGGAGCTGGTTCCGGGCATCGAAATCTCCGCCTTCGTGCTCGGCCGTGAAGTGCACATCCTCGGGCACTTCGTGCGCCCCGAGGACGACGACCTCGCCCGATTCGCGCAGCGCCTTCGCGGTGAGCGTGAACAACGCATGGAGGCGATGGTGACGAAGATGCAGCAGCTCGGGTTCCCCGTGCGGATGGAGCACGTGCGCGCCATCGCGGGAGACGCGCAGTTGGGCAGACCCCATCTGGCGCGAGTGCTCGTGGACCAGGGCTGGGCCATCGACATGAAGGCCGCGTTTGATCGCTTCCTGGGGACACGCGGCATGGCCTGGGTGGAGCGCTTCAAGCTGGACGGCGCGGACGCGATTCGCCTCATCCGCAAGGCGGGAGGCACCGCGACGCTGGCCCACCCGGGCTCATCTAAAGTGGAGCGGATGGAGCTGCGCGAGCTGTCCAAGGCGGGCCTCGCCGGCCTCGAAGTCCTTCACGCGGACCACAACCCGCTCTTGCGCCAGAAGTACCTCGCCCTCGCGAAGGAGTACGACCTGGTGCCCACCGCGGGCAGCGACTTCCATGGCGAGGCCGTCTCCGCCGACCATCGCCTGGGCTCCGCCGCGATGCCCCCGGAGTTGTTCGCGAAGCTGAAGGCTCGCGCGATGAACTGAGCCGCGGCCTCGCTCCGGCTCGGAGTGTTCCTCTCGGGCGCACGCCCTCGCAGGCGACACGCCCATCGTCATGAAGGCGCTAAGGAGCCTTCAACTCCTCCGCCGCCGCGAGGACTTCCTGCACCACGGTGGCCACGTCCTCGGGCGTGGTGCGGTGATTCACGAAGCAGGCGCGCAACGCGAAGCGTCCCTCCAGCGTCGCATTGGAGATGTACACGCGCCCGCGCCGGTTGATGCGCGCCAGCAACCGCGCGTTGAAGTCATCGAGCTGCGCGTCGCCGAGTCCCGCCCGGTAGCGGAAGCACACCGCGCTCAGCGTCGCGGGAGCCAACAACTCCAACGCGGGCGTCCCACGCACCAGTTCATCCAACCGCCGGGCGTTCGCCACGTCGCGGCGGATGGCTTCGCGAAACGCGGCGAGCCCGTGGAAGCGCACCGAGAGCCAGACCTTGAGTGCCCGAGCCCTGCGAGACAGCTCCATGGACTCATCGAAGAAGGCGAAGCCCTCCACCGCGTCCGTCGTCAGCGAGCGCGCGTAGTCCCCCGTGAAGGAGAACGCGCGGCGCGCGGCCTTCGCGTCGCGGAACAGCAACACGCCGCAGTCCGCGGGCTGGTAGAGCCACTTGTGCGCATCCATGGAGAGCGAGTCCGCCTCTCCCAGTCCCTCGAACTTCTCGGGGTGGGCCATCGCCGCGAGCGCGCCATACGCGCCATCCACGTGCATCCACAGCCCCTGCTCGCGTGCGATTCGGGCCACATCACGCAGCGGGTCCACCGCCCCGGTGTTCACCGTTCCCGCCGTCGCGATCACCGCGATGGGACGGCGCCCCGCGGCCCGGTCCTCCTCGATGGCCTTCACCAACGCATCCGGACGCATCCGCCATTGGGCGTCCGTGGGAATCAACCGCAGGTTCTTCCGGCCCAGCCCCAGCAGCGCCACCGCCTTGGGGATGGACATGTGGACCTCGGCGGAGGCGTACATCACACCGGAGGGTCCACCCTCTTCGTTCGCAGGAGCAAGCGCCTCGCGCGCCATGGCCAGGCCCATCAAGTTCGCGGAGGAGCCGCCGCCCGTGAAGCTCCCGGTGAAGCCCGAACAGCCCACGGCGTTCGCGAGGCTCCGCACCACCGAGCGCTCCAGGCTCACCACCGTGGGCGATGACCGCCACGCCGTCACGTTCTGGTTGACGACGCTGGCCACGTAGTCGCCCAGCACACCCACCGGCTCACCCGAGCCGAAGACATACGCGAGGAACCGCGCGTTGCCCGCGCGGGTTCCGTCCATCAAGGGCTTCAACGCCTCCAGCGCGCTGTCGCCCAGTCCCTGCTCGGGGAGTCCCTCGGAGAACATCGCCTCCGAGGCGGCGCCCGAGATGTCGGGAGCGATGCGCCTTGTGTCGAGCCCTTCGAGCCACTCCTCGGCGAGCGTGGAGACCCGGTCGGCGAGGCGGCGGAAATGCGCGGGGGACAGTTCAAGCGAGCTCATGGTGCCGCGCACAGTAGTGCCCGGCCCCGGAGCGTGCACGGAGTTCGACGGTTCTCCTTCGCGCTGGCAGGATGCCGCGATGGCCAGGCGAGCTCAGCGAGACATCGAGAAGACGTATCCCCGCCAGCAGTTCGTCGCGAAGTTGCGGCGGCTCGCGGATGCATTGGAGAGCGGCAAGGCGTTCAACATCCAGGTCGCGGGCGAGCGTCTGCACGTCCCCGCCGACGCGTACTTCAGCGTCGAACACGAGCGCGAAGGCGACGTGGAGGAGCTGGAGCTCCAGGTTCGCTGGACACGCGAGTGAGCGCGGCGAGGCCTAGCTGCCCCGCGTCGTCTTGAAGCGGCTGGTGACGGCGGTGAGTCCCTCGGCCACCGCCTGGAGGTCCTGGGCGATTCGCGTGGTGCGCCCCGTGGCGTCCACGCCCTGCTTCACCAACTCCGCCACGTTGCGGGCCCCCTGCACCGCCTGCTCACTCGACTGCCGCTGCTGGCGGGTGGCGATGGTGATCTGCCGCGCGGCCTCGCTCGTACCGCGGGCCAGCTCGACGATGCGCTGGAACACCGAGGAGGCCTGCTCCGCCACCTCGACGCCCCGGTCGCTGGTGGCCATTCCCACCCGAGCCTTGGACGCAGCCTCTTCGCCAGAGTCCTGGACCTTCTCGACGATGCGGCCGATGTCCCGCGCGGAGGCCGAGACGTTCTCCGCCAGCTTGCGCATCTCCGCCGCCACCAACGAGAAGCCTCGGCCCACCTCTCCTGCCTTCGTACCCTCCAGCGCCGCGTTGAGCGCGAGCAGGTCCGACCGCTCCGCCACCTGGTTGATGACGTGGGCGATCTTCGACACCTGCTGCAGGTCTTGATTGAGGCCAACGATGGCATCCGCGACCCCCTTGGACTCGGTGCGGATGTCGTTGATGCCGGCGACCACCTGCGCCACCACCGCCATCGCCTCCGCGACCGCCTCGTGGGTGCGCCGGGCGCTCGACTCCACCACCTCCGTGGAGCTGGAGATCTGCTCGGCCGTACGGCTCAGCTCCTCGAAGGTCGCGGCGATCTGCTGCGCATACGCCGCCTGCTGGCTGATGACATGCTCCTGGTCCGCGGACGCGCCCATCAGGCCCCGCGATGCACCCGAGAGCTGCTCCGTGCGAGACACCAACTCCAACACGGTGATGCGCAACGTGCCGAGCATCTGGTTGAAGGACTGCGCCATCAAGCGCAGCTCCCCCGTGGTGGGAACCTCCAGCTCCACGCGGGACACATCTCCGCGCGACACATCCCGCACCACGTCAGTCACTTGAGCGACGGGCTCGACGATGGTCCGCCCGATGAGCGCCGCCAAGAGCAGCCCCAACGCCAGCGCGCCGGCCAGCCCCACCAGCACGGACCCCTTCAGCTCGGTGACCGAGGCCGCCGCCTCATCCAGGCCCAGCCCCGCCACATAGGTCCGCTCGCCGCTCGCGCACCGCACCAACACCTCACGCAGCGCCACGAGCGACGCCACACAGCCCTCGCGCGTCACGACCGAGGGCCCCCGGGCATGCTCGGGGAGCCTCGCCGCGGACTCGTACACCGGGCGCCCCTCCGGCCCCAGCAGGCCCTGGTAGTGCACCGTGAAGCCGCCGCCCAAGGAGTCCTTCGCCTCCAACTGCGCGAGCATTGCCTCGAGCCGCCCCTGCGAGGACTCGCCGCCATCCCACTCCCGCGCCGCGGGGTGGTTGGACACCAGCGTGCCCAGGACATGCGCCCGCTTGCGGAGCAGCTCCAGGGAGACCTCGTGCTGCCGGACCGAGAAGCTCCAGATGCACAGGCCCATCACCGCCAGACACGGGACGAGCACCGCGATGGCCACCTGCATCCGCAAGCCGAGCCGCCCCCACATGCCTGTCACCTCCCACGTGTCGCGAATGATCGCCGGCCACCGGCGCCGCTCGACGGTAGGCGTGCGCCCTGGAAAGCGTCAAACGCCTGCTCCCCGAGCGGCCTCGGGGAGACCTCGTGGAGGCCCCTGGACGGGGGGGCGAGCCACAAGCGTGGCTTTTCGCCGTCATGTCAAGGGGTTGCGGTGCCGACCGGGGGACTTTCCCTTTGACATGGCAAGGCCGGTGTCATTAGGTTCCGCGCGCGATGACTCCCTCTCCCCTCTCGCCCTACCTGCCCCTGGCGGTGGTGCTGCTGTTGGCCGGCATCATGGGCGTCGCGATCCCATTCATCACCTCGCTGCTGGGACCCAAGCGCCCGAGCGCCATCAAGTCCACCAGCTTCGAGGCCGGCTCCGAGTCCAGCGGCCCGGCGCGCCAGCGCTTCGCGGTGAAGTTCTACGTCGTCGCGCTGCTGTTCATCGTGTTCGACGTCGAAGCCGTGTTCATGTACCCGTGGGCGGTGAATTTCCAGGCGCTCGGCTGGTTCGGGTTCGTGGAGATGCTGGTCTTCGCGGTCACCCTCGTGGTGGGCCTCATCTACGTGTGGAAGAAGGGCGCCCTGGATTGGGAGAGCTGAACCATCATGGCTGATGCAGACATCGCTCCAGTGCTGACGACCCGCCGTGACGAAGCCATGGGCTTCTTCCAGCGGATGGTTTCCAAGGGCCTCGGTTGGGCCCGGAAGTACTCGCTGTTCACCTATCCGTACGCCACCGCGTGCTGCGGCATGGAGTACATGTCCGTGGCGGCGAGCCGTCACGACATCGCGCGCTTCGGCGCCGAGTTCCCGCGCTTCTCGCCGCGCCAGGCGGACCTGCTGATGGTGGTGGGCACCATCAACCTGAAGCAGGCCCCCATCCTCAAGCGCGTGTACGAGCAGATGACCGAGCCCAAGTGGGTCGTGTCGTTCGGCGTGTGCGCGTCCTCGGGCGGCTTCTACGACAACTACGCGGTGCTCCAGGGCATCGACCGCATCCTCCCGGTGGACGTCTACATCCCCGGCTGCCCTCCCCGCCCCGAGCAGGTGCTGGACGGGCTCATGCTCCTCCAGGACAAGATCGGCAATCAGGTCCACCGCATCGCGGACCGTGAGCAGGCCAACCCCACCGCGGCCCGGCACGACCTGCTCATGTCGATGGGCAAGTAACCGATAGCCACCGCAATGTTCCCGGGGCCCCGCGTGCCTCCCTCTCCAACGAGGGCGGCGTCGGGGCCCCTGGTGTTTCAGGCGCCAGCGCTCACCAGCGGTGGTACGCGGGGTGGCCTTCCTTCACCGCGACGAAGGTGCCTCGGCAGAGCGCCGTCACCTTGCCGCCCGCGGTGAGGGTTCCCTCAATCACCGCGCGGTCGCCCTTGATCTCCACCGGCTTCGCCTCCAGCCGCACGGGAGCGGACATGGGCGTGGGGCGCTTGAGCGTAATCGAGTAGTCGGCGGTGACGGTGCAGGGAGGCGACGACGCGCCCTGCGCCTTCATCAGGTGGTAGGCCGCCGTCCAGTTGCAGTGACAGTCGAGCAGCGCGCCGATGATTCCGCCATTGAGGACACCGGGGAAGGCCTGGTGGTGCTCGGAGGGCATCCACTCCGCGACGATGAGGTCACCCTCCACGCGGCTTCGGATGCGCAGCCCCTTCGGGTTGGACGGACCGCAACCGAAGCAGCTGTTGTGGGGAGCGTACTGTTCCTGGAGCGAGGGAGCGTCTGGGGTCGTCGACATGGCCCGCGACCTTACGCGAGTCCCCTTCCGTCGTCCGGCCTCTCACCACGTCCAGCCACGCCTCCAGCACCAGCGCGTCAGGCCCTTCACACTCCCCCACGCACTCGCGCCGCCACGTGCCATTGGCCTGCGGCCTGTCCACCCACCATCTCCGTCCGTCGAAGGCCCCCTGGTCCTTCTCCATCACCACCGCCTCGTGCGCCACATCCCCCATCTCCACCACACCATCCGGGCGGATGCGGTACGCGTCGAACGCGCGAGGTGCTCCAGGCCAGTGCCCCGCGTCGAAGACCTCGGGCGAGACATGCGTGAAGCCCGTCTCCGCGTAGAGGGCCAACGGCGCCAGGGGCTCTCCACGCAGCAACGGCGCCAGGGACACACCGTCGACGCCCGTCAGCGCGGGCAGGCCCGAGAGCTCCAGGAGCGTGGGCCCCACATCCACCAGCCGCACCAGCGCATCCACCGTGGCGGGCCCCCGCTGGCGGCCTCCCGGGGGCTTCACCGCGAGCAGGATGCGGTTCTCCAGCTCCGACAGGCGAGCCCCATGCACGGGCGTGGCTCCGGCGAGGTCCGGGCGGTCCTCATGGAAGCTCTCCCCATGGTCCGACATGAGGATGATGAGCGCGTCGTCGTAGCGCCCCGAGGCTCGCAGCGCATCCAGGACATGCCCCACCTGCGCGTCCGCTTGGGCAATCAGCTCGTCGTAGAGCGCCTCCGCGCCGTCGCGAGTCCAGCCCCCCTTCGCGCCGGGAGCCACCGGAGCGAAGTGCATGCGCAGCCTGCGCTCCAGGGGCTCATCCGGTGACACGAAGCGGCGGTAGAACGGGTGAACGGGGTCGCCCGGAAAGTGCGCGGCGGTGGCATGGAAGGCGAACAGCGTGGGGCCATCACCCGCCTCGTCGAGCACGCGAGAGGTGAGCCGCTCGGCGTAGCCCATCGGGTCGTGAATGCCCGCGAGCGCCCGGTTCTCGATGAACTCCGGCACCCACGCGGCGCCCAGCGTGTGGTCCGCGAAGAGGCCCAGCGCCCGGTAGCGCAGCTTCTCCAAGAGGAAGTTCACCGCCCCGCGAGGAGGCTGCCACCGCGTGGCGAAGCCCGAGGCCGGCCCCTCCGCGTGGAAGCGCGAGCAGTCCGTGGCGAACAAGGTGCTCCAACCCGCCTTGGAGAAGGACTCCGGGAAGGTCGGCTGGAGCTTCATCCGCGAGTCGGATGTCAGCGCGTAACGAACCCCCGTCTCATGCGGCCAGCGCGCGGTGAGCAACGAGCGCCACGCCGGCTCGGTCTGGGCCACCGGCGTATAGGCCTGGGTGAAGAGGGTCGACTCCGCGACGAAGCGGTCGACATGGGGCGCCACCTGGCCCGAGCCCCCCAGGGCCCGCAGCCGGTCCGGCCGGAACGCGTCGATGCCGATGAGCACCACCAGCGGGGACTTCCCACCCGTCGCCGAGCCACCGCCCTTCCCCACGCCCCAGAGCACCAGCACACCCATGGCCACCGCGGCGGCCCCCTGGAGCCTCCGCTTCCGTGTCGGCAACCGGGCCAACACGGCCGCGACATGAACGAGCACGACCCCGGCGGCCATCACCCGCGGATGCCAGGGCTCACCATGGTCCACCAGCCACGCGAGCAGCGAGCGCACCGCGGGCAAATCGTCGAACAGCGCGGGCCGCGCGATGGCCCGGTCCCACGCGAGCAACAGGACGAGCCCGAGCCACCCCACCACCGTCGGCACGACACCGCCGCGTCCCCACACCCGCGCGAGGCCAAAGGCCACGCCCCCGAACACCATCCCCGCCACGACGTAGACGGACGCCACGCGCAGGAGCAATCCCGGGAGCACCGGCCGCACCGCCGCCGACAGCGCCGCGTAGGGCCCGTCCACCGGGATGTCCACACCCACCAGACCTGAGCGCAGGAGCAGCCAGGACTCGACGGCGAACAGCACCAGCCCCAGGCCCGCGCCCAGTGCGAGGCGCCAGACGAGCGAGCGCAGCGGATGCGGAGAAACGGACTCGGCCATGGGTCCGCGTGTATACCGCAACGCGGCGCGCCCGCGAGGCCATGGACCTTCACCTGTCCGGAAGAGGCGGGAGTGGTCCAGACGGTGCAAGATGCGTGAGGTGCGGCGGTCAACCCATGGGGCCAGCGAGGGGCCCGAAGGCATCCAGGACTCGGTGAACCGCGCCCTGGAAGGCGAGCGCCGGCGTAACGCGCGCCAGCTCGGCGGGATTCGCCTGGTGGCCGTCACGGTGATGTTCGCGATGTCCGCGGCCCTGGGGCTTGGCGCGGGCAAGGCGGACTGGACCGAGTACCTCCGCCCCCTGGGCGTCTACTGGCTCTGCACCGCGGCGGTGTGGGTGGCCGTGACGCGCTGGCCCCGCGCCGTGCAGTGGGCCGGAATGTCCGTGGCCTTCATCGACGTGCCCGCCGTCTACTGGCTCCAGAGCCACGCGATTCCCGTGTCCCCCTCCCCCGGCGGAGTCGCGGGCTTCACGCTGGGCATCTTCGTGGTGCTCGTCATCCTGTCCGCGCTCTCGCTGCGCAACACCGTGACACTGGTGGTGACGGCCTTCGCCGCCGTCGCGGAGGTCGCGCTCCAGGGCCAGGCCGGCATCGGCGTGGGCGCCCAGATGGCCTCCGTGGTGATGCTGTCCGTCGCCGCCGCGGGCGCCCGGCACCTGCTCAACCGCATCCGGGCCCTCTCCGCCGCCGTCTCCGAGGAGGAGCTCAAGCGCGCCCGCCTGGGCCGCTACTTCGCCCCCGCCGTCGCCGAGCGACTCCAGCGCCTCGCCTCCCCCGAGCCGGAGCTGCGCGAGGTGACGGTCCTCTTCGCCGACATCCGCGACTTCACCGCCATGAGCGAGCGGCTCCCCCCAGGTGAGGTCGTCCAGCTCCTCAACGCCTACTACGGCCGGATGGTGGAGGTCGTGTTCCGCCACGGCGGAACCCTGGACAAGTTCATCGGGGACGCACTCATGGTGTACTTCGGCGCGCCCCTGTCCGACCCGGAACACGCCGCACGCGCGGTGCGCTGCGCCCTGGCCATGGTGCGGGAGTTGGAGGCCTTCAACGCGGAACGGGCCCAGCAAGGGGCCCCGGCCGTGCGAATGGGGGTGGGGGTCCACACCGGCCCGGTGGTGCTGGGCAACATCGGCTCCACCAGCCGCCGCCTGGACTACACGGCCATCGGCGACACGGTGAACCTGGCCAGCCGAATCGAGGGGCTGACCAAGCGGGCCGGCGTCCCCGTGCTCGTCTCGGAGGCCACCCGGGAGCAGGTGGGGGGCCTGTTTCACTGGGAGACCGTCGGCCAGGCCCAGGTTCCGGGCAAGAGCCGCCCCGTGGTGACCTTCGTCCCCCTCCCGGCGCCAGGCACGCTGGCCAGCCCCCCGGGTTCAGCGGCCTGAAATCCGCCCCTTCCGGCGATCCACGCGGCCCGTGGGGCTCCAGGGACGCAACGCTGGCTTCTGGGCTTCCTAAGTAGCCTACACGGTTGAGGGTTTACGTTGACGCCCCCCTTCGGGGGTCCCTATAAAGCCGCGGATTCTTCTCCCTCAGTCATTGGGGCCCCCTTGAGCACTTTCGCGTTGGACAGGGTCTCCGCCCACTTCCCCGAGGCGGTGGTGGAGCGTTATGTGGACCGGGCCGGCGGCGCCTGGGCCGTGATCCATGCCGACTCGCTCCCGAAGGTCGCCGCGTTCCTGAAGAACGATGCCGAGCTGGAGTTCAAGTTGTTCGGCTCCATGGACGGCGTCGACCGGCTTCACCTCGCGGAGAACGACCCTCGCTTCGAGGTCATCTACATCCTCTACTCGCTCAAGCGCCGGGAGCACGTGCGCTTCAAGGTGCGGGTGAGCGAGCACAAGCTGGTTGTCCCCTCGTTGGTGCCGGTGTTCCGCGGCGCCAACTGGTGGGAACGGCTGACGTTCGACTTCTACGGCATCCGCTTCGACGGCCACCCGGACCTGCGCCGCATCCTCCTGTACGAGGAGTTCCAGGGCCACCCGCTGCGCAAGGACTACGCGCTGCGAGACCGCCAGCCCCTCATCCCCGAGCGCCCCATCAAGGACATCTTCCGCGGTCCCGGCACCAGCGGGCACTCCTGAGGACGACATCATGGCCAACAGCCACTCGACTGAAGCGCAGGGCCACAATCCGGACACCGACGGCTCGCTGCCGCCGGAGGGCTCGGAGCTCGAAGCGCACCTTCAAAGCAAGCACATGGTCATCAACATGGGCCCGTCCCACCCGGCCACGCACGGCACCGTGCGGCTGAAGGTGGAGCTGGACGGTGAGACCATCGTCAAGATCGACCCTGAGATCGGCTTCCTGCACCGCGGCTTCCAGAAGAGCTGCGAGAACGTCACCTGGACGCAGTGCCTGCCGTACACGGACCGGCTCAACTACCTGTCCGCGATGATGAACAACTTCGGTTTCCTCAACGCCGTGGAGAAGCTCATCGGCTTGGAGATTCCGGAGCGCGCCCAGTACATCCGCGTCATCGGCAGCGAGCTGCACCGGCTCACGGACCACCTGACGTGCGTGGGCGCCACCGGCCTGGAGATGGGCGGCTTCGCGCCGTTCCTCTACGGCATGGAGGCCCGCGAGCTCATCCAGGACCGCGTCACGGAGCTGACCGGCGCGCGCCTCACCACCACCTTCGGCCGCGTGGGCGGCATCAACCGCGACCTGCCCGAGGGCTGGGCGGACAAGGTCCTGCGCACGCTGGCGCGCACCGAGGATCTGCTGCTGGAGATGGACGGGCTGCTCACGGGCAACCGCATCTTCGTCGACCGCACCAAGGGCACCGGCGTCATCACCGCCGAGGACGCCATCGACTACGGCTGGACGGGCCCCGCGCTGCGCGCGTGTGGCGTGGACCACGACCTGCGCAAGGTGCAGCCGTACTGGGTCTACGACCGGCTGGACTTCGAGGTCGCGGTGGGCGAGCACGGCGACAACTACGACCGCTACCTCGTCCGCATGGAGGAGATGCGCCAGTCCATCCGCATCATCCGCCAGGCGCTCGAGACCATCCCCGCCGGCCCCATCATCGTCGACGACTGGCGCATCGCGCTGCCGCCCAAGCCCGAGGTGTACGGCACCATCGAGGGCGTGATGGCGCACTTCAAGCTCGTCATGGAAGGCATCCAGGTCCCGCCCGGCGAGATCTACGACGCCACCGAGGCCTCCAACGGCGAGCTGGGTTGGTACCTGGTGAGCGACGGCCGCGGCCGTCCGTACAAGTGTCACGTGCGCGCGCCGGGCTTCCCGGTGCTGGCCGCGGTGCCTCACATCATCGAGGGGAAGATGCTGGCGGACCTCATCCCCACGTTTGACACCATCAACATGATTGGCGGCGAGGTCGAGCAGTGAGCGACAACGACACGAAGAAGCCGACCGGTGACGCGCAGCCGCCCCCCAAGGGCGCGCCCACGGACACCCCCGCGGCGAAGATCGGTCCCGAGCCCTCCAACCCTCCGGCCGGCGCGAAGCTGGACGCGCCTCCGGCCGCGGCGAGCAGCCCCACGGCGCCCCCCAAGGCCGCCGCTCCGGCGGGCCCGCCCCCCAAGCCCGCGCCCAAGAACCCGGGCATGGTCACCTGCACCATCGACGGCAAGGAAGTCGTGGTGAAGCCGGGGACGAACATGATCGAGGCGGCCAAGACGGTCGGCTCGGACATCCCGTACTACTGCTACCACCCGCGCCTCTCCATCGCGGCCAACTGCCGCATCTGCCTCATCGAGGCGTCCAACGCTCCCAAGCTCGTTCCCGCGTGCCAGACGCCGCTGGCCGAGGGTGTCGCCATCAAGACGACGACGCCCAAGGTGAAGGAGCAGCAGCGCTCGGTGATGGAGTTCCTGCTGCTCAACCACCCGGTCGACTGCTCCATCTGCGACCAGGCCGGTGAGTGCAAGCTGCAGGACTACTACATGAAGTACGACTACCGCCCCTCGCGCCTGGAGGGCGGCAAGACGCTGAAGAACAAGCGCAAGGTGCTCGGGCCCCGCGTGGTGCTGGACCAGGAGCGCTGCATCATGTGCACCCGTTGCGTGCGCGTGATGAACGAGGTGGCGAAGCAGCCGCAGTTGGGCGTGTTCGGCCGCGGCAGCCACGAGCGCATCGACGTGTTCCCGGGCAACGAGCTCGACAGCGACTACTCGATGAACACCGTGGACGTGTGCCCGGTGGGCGCGCTGCTCAGCCGCGACTTCCGCTTCAAGGCGCGCGCGTGGTTCCTGTCCGCCACCCCGTCCGTGTGCACCGGCTGCGCGAAGGGCTGCAATACGTACGTGGACTGGATGTCGCAGGACACCTACCGCATCCGTCCTCGGGAGAACGAGGAGATCAACAAGAGCTGGATGTGTGACTCCGGCCGGCTCCTGTACAAGTCCTTCAACCTGGGCCGCGTGCTCCAGGCGCGCATCGGCCGGGCCTCGGGCAAGGCCGCCTCCAACGAGGCCGTGCCGGTGGTGACGCGCAAGGAGGCCGCGCAGGCGGCGGCCAAGGCGCTCAAGCCGCTGGTGGGCAGCGGGAAGCTGGCCGTGCTGGCCTCGCCCGTGTCCTCCAACGAGGAGCTGCTGGCGGGCCTCACCTTCGCCAAGGCCACGCTGGGCATCTCCACCGTGTACGTGGGCGGCCGTCCGCAGGGCACCGCGGACCACTTCCTGCGCGTCGCGGACAAGAACCCCAACCGCAAGGGCCTGGAGTGGATCGCCAAGGGCCTGGGCCTCAAGGTGGAGGCGTTCGACGCGCTGACGCAGGCGCTCGCCAAGGGCCAGGTGAAGGCGCTCTACGCCATTGGCACCGAGGTGCCGGTGGACGCGGAGTCCTTCGCGCAGGCCACCTCGCACCTGGAGGTCTTCGTGGCGCAGGCGACCAACGAGTCGCCGGTGACGGCGCAGGC
The DNA here is from genome assembly GCF_037414475.1 of Myxococcus stipitatus. The sequence continues at coordinate 556,304 of NZ_CP147913.1, forward strand.
CACGGTGCTGCTGCCCGCCTCGATTCACGTCGAGGACGAGGGCTCGTTCACGCAGATGGACGGCATCACCCAGCGCTTCCGCAAGGCGTACCCGCCCAAGGGCGACGTCATCCCCGGCTGGAAGTGGGCCGCGGAGCTGACGCGCGAGGTGGGTGGCGAGGCGCCGGCGTGGAACTCGGCGCGGGACGTGTGGCGCGAGCTGGCCGGCAAGGTGGCCGAGTTCGCGGAGTTCAACTGGGACAAGGCGTCTCCGCCGGACCGGGAGAAGCCGGGTATCAATCCGCTGCCCACGGGCGCCGACGGGCGTCCTCCAGGCTACCGTGAGTTCGGTTCTCCCCGGGTGAGGGGTATCTAGCGATGAAGCGCGTACTGACTGTCCTCGTCGCCATGGGCACCATCATTGGTGCCATCGCGGGTGTGTCGGCGGCGGCCTATGCCGTGGCCGGCCTGGCCGAGAAGCACTTGTTCGAGGGCGCGAGCCGCCTGACGAACATCATCTTCCTGATGCTCGTCTTCGTGATGATCATCGCCACGCTCCTCACGCTCGCCGAGCGCAAGTGGAGCGCGCTGATGCAGGACCGCGTCGGTCCCAACCGCGCGCGCATCAACCTGCCCGGCATCCGCAACCGCTCCCTGGCCGGCATCCCGCACATCCTCACGGACGTGCTGAAGATGCTGACCAAGGAAGACTTCATCCCCGGCGCGGCCAACCGCTTCCTGTTCAAGCTGGGCCCCATCCTCGCCTTCGCCCCGGTGTTCGCGCTGTTCGCCGTGGTGCCCGCGGGCCCCTCGGTGATGGTGTTCGGCCACAAGGTGGACATGGTGGTCGCGACGCCGGACTTCGGCGTGCTCTACATGCTCGCCATCGCCTCGCTGGCCGTGTACGGCACGGCGCTGGCCGGCTGGTCCTCCAACAACAAGTTCGCGCTGCTGGGTGGCGTGCGCGCCTCCTCGCAGATGGTCGCCTACGAAGTCGCCCTCGGACTGTCGCTGGTGGGCCTGTTCATGTCGTTCTCCTCGCTCCAGCTGCCGGCGATTGTCGGCGACCTGGGGCTGGCGGGCGCCCAGGGCGTGGGCCAGGCGCAGTACCTGTGGCGCACGGACCTGTCGCTGTTCGGCCAGACGTTCGACCTGGGCCTGCCGGCGTGGGGCTTCATCCTGCAGCCCATCGGCTTCATCGGCTTCTTCGCCGCCTCCTTCGCGGAGACCAAGCGCGCCCCGTTCGACGTGCCGGAAGGCGAGTCGGAGATCATCGGCTACTTCGTTGAGTACTCCGGCATGAAGTTCGGCATGTTCATGATCTCCGAGTTCGTGGAGGTCGTGGTGCTGGCCGGTGTGACGACGTCGCTGTTCTTCGGCGGCCACCACCTGCCCTTCTTCGGCGAGTGGCTGGCGAGCCAGCCCCTGATGCAGGAGCACGGCTGGCTGTACGGCACGCTCTTGGGCACGGTGTTCTGGATGAAGGTGCTGTTCCTCATCTGGGTGCAGCTGGTCATCCGGTGGACCTTCCCGCGCTTCCGCTACGACCAGATCCAGACGCTGGGCTGGAAGATCCTCCTCCCGCTCGGCCTGGCGAACGTGTTCGTCTCCGGCGCGCTGGTGCTGTGGGATCCGTCCCTGAGGGCGCTGGCGGTGGTGGGCCTGCTGGAGCTGGGCGTGCTGCTGGTGCTGACGATGACGAAGAAGGAATCGGCGGAGGGCGGTGCGCACCACGGGCACGGCGCTCATGGTCATGACCACGGGCACGACGCGCATGGGCTGCCGTCCCATGCCAGCGCGGCGTCCTCGCACTAGGCCCTAGGCAACCGGGAATCGAGACACCACCATGGCCATCAAGGTTACCAAGGACCCCCGCACGGACGTTCGCGAGCGGATGTACATCCCGAATCTGCTGCACGGGCTGGCCATCACCACGCGGCACTTCTTCCGCAACCTCTTCGGGACGCGAGACACGAACACTCAGGTGTTGGACCGCACGGGCACCAACCTGATGACGACGGTGGAGTACCCGGAAGAGAAGCCCATCTATCCGGAGGGCTACCGGGGTCTGCACCGGCTGGTTCCGCGCGAGGACGGCAAGCCGCGCTGCGTGGCTTGCTACATGTGCGCGACCATCTGCCCGGCGCAGTGCATCTACATCGAGGCGGGTGAGTACGAGGAGACGGACGCGGAAGGCGAGTCGCGCGTCATCGAGAAGTACCCCACCCAGTTCGTCATCGACGAGCTGCGCTGCATCGTGTGTGGCCTGTGCGTAGACGCGTGCCCGAAGGACGCCATCCGCATGGACACGTACATGCACACGCCGTCCGAGTACACGCGGCAGAACTTCGTCTACGACATCCCCAAGCTGCTCAAGGGGCCGCCGGTCTCCCATCCGTCGGACCCGTGGAACAAGCGTGAGGGCTCCGAGGAGCCGCACCACGTCCACAAGGAGGCCCACACGCGCATTGGCGAGGGCCTGGTGCAGCTCAAGACGCCGCAGCTGGGCGCGGGCCATGGCCACCATGACCACGGCGCACACGGCAAGGCCGCCGTGGCGCACGGCCAGACGGTGGTGACGCAGCAGGGTCCCATCCAGGTGACGAAGTTCCTCAAGTAGCGCCCTTCGCGCCTCCCAGGCTTGTCGATGCCGGCCCGTCTCCCGCTCCCCAGCGGCAGGCGGGCCGGAGTCGTTTCGGGGGGTGGGTGATGACGTTGCAGCTCTTCAATGGGCCTGGTGTCTGACAGCCGGGCTTCCGTCCCAGGGACGGCGAGGAGTGCGGCCGGGCACTCGGCGCCAGGGGCCGCCGGCTTTTGTTCGGGACGCGGACTCCGTAGGGTGGGTGGTGTCTTGTCGATGAAGCGCTACCGCTTGTCTGTGTGCAAGGGGTCGACCTGCAAGGCCGGCGGCGCGGACGCCGTGTATGCGACGGCTCGGGAGGCGCTGACGGAGCAGGGACTGGTGCCGCGCTGCGAGCTCTACCGCGGCGGCTGCTATGGCTTCTGCCACATGGGTCCCAACGTGGTGGTCCGCGAGGAGACTGGACGAAAGAGAGACCCGCTCTCCCCCGAGGACTACCAACTCATGGGCTGGGAGGGAGAGGTGTACTACTCGGAGATGACGCCGGAGAAGATGCGCCGCGTGGTGGCCGAGCACGTCGCCCAGGACGCTCCCGTGCAGGAGTTCTTCGGCCAGCCGGATACGCCCGCTCCGGACGACGACTGAGGCGAAGGCGCGGCGCGGCTTCGCTCAGACGGCAGCGCGTCGCCATCGCCGTTCACGCCATCCCTCTCGCGGGCGATGCAATGTGCCTGGCGGGCCACGTAGACGGCGGAGGCATGCGTCTTGAGTCTTCACCCTGCTCCGCTTGAGCGGTGGCAGGGGCCGGCGCGGCATCGTCCTCGCAGTGCACGCCATCCCAGCCAACTCCGCGGCGTGACGATGAAATGCGCGCGCAGCAGGCCACGCAGACGGCGGAGGCACGAGTCTTGGGTCTTCACCCTGCTCCACTCAGGCGGCGGCAGGGGTCGGCGCGACGTCGTCCTCGCCGTGCACACCATCCCAGTCGGCTCCCGGCGGCGTGACGATGTATCGCGCGCAGCGGGCCACATAGACGGCGGAGACGGGGTCCTTGAAGGTGATGGCGGAGCGCTCGAAGAGCGCGTGTGCTTCGGCGAAGCGGCGCTGGTGGTAGGCCGACAGGGCCTGTGCATGAAGCGTGAGCTGCTCCTGCTGCGGCGCCGAAAGGTCGCCCTTGCGCCCCACGAGTTCGTGCACGCGCAGCGGTTCCCCCCTCCCCTTCAAGCGGACCCGGTCCACCTCGCGGAAGACGTAGTTGTCGCCCGCGAGCGACACGGTGCCATCGCCCACCAGCACGTAGGTGCCATACACCTTGTTGAGCGACTCCAGCCGGGCCGCCAACCCCACCGCGTCTCCGAGCACGGTGTAGTTGGACTTCAGCTCGCTGCCCATGTCGCCCACCACCACCTCGCCGGTGTCCACTCCCGCGCGGAAGCTCAAGCGACGGCCGTACTTCTTCTCCCAGGCGTCCTGCTTGTCGGCCAGCACCGCGCGCATCTTGAGCGCGGCCTCACAAGCCAGGTGCGCGTGGCGCTCGGTGCGCACCGGCGCGCCCCAGAACGCCATCACCGAGTCGCCGATGTACTTGTCCACCTGCCCCGCCGTCGAGCGAACCACCGCCGCCATCTCCAACAGGTACTCGTTGAAGAGGCTCACGAGCTGCTCGGGCGTCATGCCCTCGGAGAGCCGGGCGAAGCCCTCGATGTCGCAGACGTACACGGACATGCGCCGGCGCTCGGGCCGCATCAGGCTCAAGTCCCGAGTCACCAATCGAGCCACCTCCGGACTGACGTAGCGGCCCAACGCCAACTGCACGAAGTCGCGAATCTGCTGCTCGTTGCGGAACGCGTACACCGTGGTGACGGCGAACGCGCCCACCATGGCCAGGAGCGGCCCCGCCATCGCCACCCACAGCCGCTGTTCGATGAAGACGTAGAGGGCCGCCGCCGTGTAGCCCGCGCCCGCGAGCCCCAACCCGCTCAGGTACAGCACCACGCCGCGCACGGAGCGCAGGAGGAAACTGAGTGACAGCGCGAGGAACGCGCCCAGGAAGGCGAGCCCCATCGTGAGCGCCAGGTCATAGTCCTCGGGCGCCCGGGTGATGCCTTCCGAGCGGAGGATGTTGGCCAGGGCCTGCCCCAGGATGGCCCCGCCCGGTGTCTCCAGGCCGATGGGCGTGGGCCGCAGATGCCCCGACTCTCCCGCCGTGCGCGTGAGCACGACGGTGCGGCCTTCCAGGTCATTGTCGAAACGCGCGGGGCGCTCATCCGCCACGTCGAAGACGTTGAGCAGCACGTTCCACGCGCGAATGGAGCGGGACAATGAGCCGCGAGAGCCTCGCCCCGCGGTGGGTGCATCCCAGCGCATCAAGCTGAAGCCCGACGCGTCCATCGGCACCGAGTACACGTCCCCGATGTGCAGCCGCCCGTCCGCGTAGCGAAGCACCTGCGTGTTGGCCAGCCGCATCGCCGCCGCCAGCGGGAGCGACGGCAGGATGTGGCGGCCATCCCGGGCCGAATAGGCCACCAGATGCGGAATGCCTCGCACCACTCCGTCCGGGTCCGCGGAGAGGGTCGCCGCGCCGTAGCCCGCACCACCGCCCAGAAGCGGCGCCACCGGGTGCAGGAGCTGGCGCACCTCCACGAGCCGCGCCGGGTCCAGCCCCTCCACATGGACCTCCGCCAGGGAGATGAAGAGGTCCGTGGCGCCCATGCGGAACGTGTCGTCCGAGGCCCGCCGCTCCGCGATGGTGGCTCCGGACACGCCGAGCCTCGAGCCCAGCTCGCGCGCGTCCGCCTCATCCGTGGCGCCGCCCCAGACCTCCACCTGGCTGCCCGCGGGCATGACGTAGGCGGGCCGCTGCACCGCGAGCACGGACTGGGCGCGCGCATGGGCCTCGGGGGGGCTGGGGAACGTGCCCACCTTCACGCGGAACGGCCAGAGCCGGCTCGCGGGAGGCATCACCCGTGAGCCCTGGGACTCCCAGGAGAACGACAGCAGCGCCTTGCCCGACTCACGCACCAGCAACTCGCGGAACGCGGCATCGTCGCTGGAGATGGCGCCCGGAGACAGCTTCGGATTCACACAGGCATTGGGGCTCAACTCGGGGAACGGCAGGTCCAGGAGGACCAGCAGCGCGCCCTCCTCCAGGAGCCGGTGAGCCATGGCGCCCACCAGTTGCCGAGGCCACGGCTGGGTGGCCACTCCAGGACGGTCATCCTGGCGGGCCTCGGCGAGTGTCTCGTCGTCGATGGCGACCACCACGGCCTCGTCCGGCCGCTCCGAGCGCGCGCCCAGTTCCAGCACCCGCCAGTCGTAGGTGCGCCGCTCCAGCCCATCCAGCCAGTCCCGCCCGGCCTCCACCAGAGCCGACGGCCCCCACCCTGACGACTCGCCTCGAAGCGCGCCGAACTGGGGCGCCCGCAGATACACGAGGAGCCCCAGCACACAGCCGAAGAAGACGGCCATCGCCAGAGAGAAGCCAAGCCGCTTGAAGAAGCGCCGGCTCGCGGAATGAACGCGGTGTCCTTGCACGGGTGACCCGAGAATACCCCGAGTCGCCGAGTGCGCGGGGCTTGTCGCGCACGCCTGCTATGCTTCGCGGACTCGCAGCAACCAGGGAAATCCCCATGAAACGCGTCCTCTTGTCCACCGCGCTCTCCGCCCTCTTCCTCGCCCCTCTGGCGTGTGACTTGGAGAAGACCGGCCAGCAGCTCACCGCCGACCACGTGATGGTCGGCACCCTCCTGGCCACCCCCGAGGTGGAGGTCTTCCCGCTGGCCCTCGCGGGCTTCGACGCTGGCACCCAGGTTCCGGATGCGGGCGGCGCCGTCATCTCCCTGCCCGCCCAGACGGCGGCGCTCATCTTCATCGGCTCCAAGAACGGCGAGAACTCGCAGCCCTCGGGTGTCGCGGGAGCGAAGGCCACGCTTCAGCCCGTGGGTGGACAGGCCACCGCGCTGCACGAGGACGGCTCGGGGAGCTACAGCCGCACCAACGTGGCGGGTAGTGACCCGGAGCTGGCGTATCAGTCCGGCGCCACGTACCAGTTCATCGCCGCCCGGAATGGGACGCGGTATGTCGGCCAGGTCGACGACGCGCCCGTGCAGGAGAAGATTGCCCAGTTCCACCCCGCCAAGGGCTTCGTCGAGCACCCTGCGGGGACTCCGCTGGCGTTCGACCGCGCGGCGGTGCCGGGCAACAAGGAGCGCACGCTCGGCTTCGTCACCGTGGTGCCGTTGAGCTCGGACGGCGAGAAGGGCGACCCCACCTACTCCACCATGCCCACCACGCCCATGGAGTTCCTCCAGCTCGTCGCCATGCCGGGCACCTACCGTGAGGCGCGCATCACCATTCCGGGCTCGGCCTTCTTGAGGGCCAACCAGACCTATCTCGTCATCTTCAACTCGGTGCGGCTGGGCGGCGCCGAGTCCGACAACCTGTTCATCGGCAGCGCGCTGCTCGCGGGCATCGCGGACGTGGGCATCATCCGGACGCACTGAGCCTGGCCTCGGAGGGCCTCGGGCCTTCCCGGGCACACTCCGCCGCGCGAGGTCCCCGCGCGGCGGCGGGGCTCATCCGGGTTCGATGTCCAACTCGATGCGCCCCGCCAGCTTGAGGCGGAGCAGGTGGCCGGCGAACCGCTCTGCCTCCTCTCGGCCGAGGACATTGCGGAACGCCGTCCCCTCGGCGACTTCCACCTCCAGCACGGCGCCGCGCTGGAGGAGCCGGAAGAAGTCCTCCCCGCCACCGGGCCGGGGAACGGACAGCGGCAACATCCCCTTCAACGGAAGCACGTCCTTCGCCGCACGCACGAGCTCCACGAGCGCCTGGGCATCCGGACGCACGTGCTCGCGAGCCACGCCTTCATCCGGATAGAGCGGCGCGGGGGCCAACGACACATCCTCCGTGGAGTCGTCGAGGAGGAAGCCATACCGCGACGGAATCCGCCCGGCGAACAGCATGCACAGCAACACGGGGGTATCCCCCGTCACGCGCTCCACATGGAGGATGGAACGCTCCGCCCCCACGCGGCGCAGCAACAGCGTGAGGTGGGGACGCTGAACCGAGAGGTGCCGCTGGACGCGGTCCTTCAACGTGGCGCGAATCTCCTCGAACGCCGCGGAGTAACCCGCCTCCGACTCCGCTTCGCTCGCGGCCAGCGCCTCGCGTGTCTTGGACAGCCGCGCCTCGGCCTCGCGCAGGAAGTCCCCCGCGGAGGCCTGCGCAGGAACCAGGCCCGGCGAGTCGGACGTCACGGACTCCAGCCCCGCGGCGCGCACGGCCCCCAGGAGGAAGGTGCCCTGCTGGTCCAACCGCTCTTTCTCCTCGCGGAACCGCGCGACCGAGGCGGCGTGCTCCAGCTTCAACTCCAACCAGGCCTCATAGCCGGACTCGAGCGTCTCCAGCGCACGCAGACGCGCGAGCGCCGCCTCCGGCCCCGCGGCCGTTCCCACGGGCCCCAACGCCCCACCCTTCGTCGACTCACTCACGGCCGCCGAGTCTACACCCAGCCCAGGTCGAGACCGCCCTCGCTCGCTTGGAAGTCCACCGACGCGCCGGCTCGGGCCCGAATGCCAGGGCCTCCATCCGACGCCGGCTCGCGGCACGGAGGGAGGCCCTCGCTTCACAACACACAGGTCCGCGCCTTACCGCGCGGAGCCTTCACTTCAACTCAAGAGGTCCGGGAGACCGGGCCCCCCTGCGACTGGGCGCCCTCGCCACGCCCCATCGCGTTCGAGAGGTAGTCCTGGCCCCCCTGCAGCCGGTTGCGCAGGTCGTCTCGCAGTTGGTTGCCCGGCTTGGGCGCGAAGAGCAGCCCCAGGCCCGCGCCCACCAACAGGCCCGCGGCGAAGGCACCCAGGACCGGAAGGACATCCTCCGCCGCGCTGCGACGGGTCTCCAGGCCGATGAGGTTGAGCAGGTCGTCCTTGTCCATCTTCTTGAGGGCGTTCAGGTTCATTCGCGGCTCCAGCGAGGTGCATCCAACGACGTGGGAATGAGAAAGGGAACGCGAGCTAGTAGGACGGCGGCCTCGGCTTGCCCGCCGCGGAGGCATCCGCCGCGGCGGAGCCATCCATCGGCGGAGAAGGTGGCGGGCCCGCCATCCTCCGGCCCGTCTGATAACCCTGGAGGGCCGTCTCGGCCATCCCCAGCAACTCGTCCTTCACGAACGGCAGTGCCGCCAGCCGCACGCCCAGGCGAAGGATGCGGGCCGTCAGCGGCGTGAAGAGCCCCCCGCCCAGCACGTAGCCCACGCCGAGCGCCGCCGCCATCATCCCGTACGGATTGCGCTCCACGCGGCCCCGGATGTCCAGCGTCTGCCCCAGGTCATCCACCGCGCCCCGCGCATCACTCCAGAGCTGCTGTGCCTCGTTGCCAAGCTGGTCCACTCGCTGCCCGAATCCCGTATCGGAGCCCTGCTCCCGGGATGCGGGGTCACCATTGCCTGAAGCCCCTGGATAGTTCGTCATGAGTGTCCTCTCCCGTCTGCCGTCCACGGCGCCGCTCAGCGGCGCGAGGCGATGCGCCCGATGAGGAAGCCCACGGCCACGGCCCCCAGCAAGCACGTCCCGGGGTTGGCCCGGATGAAGCTCACCACACGGTTGTTCATGTCCACCAGGTTCTGCCGCGCTTCATCGAGCTGCGGCACCACGCGGTCCTGAAGCTGTCGGGCCCGGTCGGCCACCTGCTGCGGATTCATGTCCATGAAGGTGCTCTCCTCATTCCAGAAGTAAACTGCCAATGTCTCGGGCCCGGCCGCTCAGCGACGAGAGCCCAGCAAGTAGCCCACCGCGAACGCCGCGCCCACACACGCGTAGGGATGGCGGCGCACCCACTCGCGCCAGTCAGCGACGAAGGCCACTTCCTCGCGCAGCTCGCTCACCGAGGTGGCCAGCTCCGCGCGTGTCCTCTCGATGTCCGCGCGCAACATCGCGCTCGTGCGCGGCCCCAGGGGCTTGGGAGATCCGTTGCTAGCGCCCATTTGTGGGCTCCTTGAAGAGATGACCGTCTCCACCCTGAAGAGTATGGCCCGAGGCGACCGGAGCCGGGGCGGCGAATGCCGCCATGCTACGGGACAGCTCGTCCGCCGTGTCATCCATCATCCGCCGCGTCTTCAGGCGCTGCAGGGCCCACGCCACGCCGCCCCCACCCGCCGCCAGATTGAGCAGGGCCACAACTCCCAGCGCCCCCGCCCATCCCATGCTCGGGGCCAGCACCGCCGCGAGCGCTCCACACGCGAACGCATAGCCCACGAGGATGAAGGGAACGAAGGCGACAATCAGCGCCACGTTCATCCCGGTGGCCTTCAAGTCCTCCGTCAGCTCCAGCCGCGCCAGCTGCAGGTGCTGCGTCACCAGCCGGCTGAAGCTCTCCGCCATGCGGCCGACGAGCGCGGCGAGCCCACGCTCCGTCTGTTCGCTCCCCACGTGCATTCACTCTCCGGCCGGCGCTCACGCCCTCACAAATACCCAGGAGTGGCGCCAACCTAGGCACCCCTGCCCCCAGGGACAACCTCTCCCCTGGATGTCTGTCCGGCGTTCGCAAGCGTCGGCCACTCAACGCGCCCGCCGTCTCCCCACGCTAACCGATGAGCTGTACCGGAGGAGAGGGGGTGGTGGCCACGGCGATGGGCGCCTCGAAGCGCAGCACCAGGGGGAGGTGGTCGGAGGCCTTCCGGCTGAGGGCCGTGCGGTGGGCATGGATGGCGAGGGGACGCACCCCGGAGTCCACGTAGATGCGGTCCAGTCGCAACAAGGGCCAGCGCGTGGGGTACGTGCGCGCCAGGGTCCCCAGCTCCAGCGCGGCGTCGTGGATGGCCTTGCGCACCAGCGACGGCACCGCGCCATTGCCCCAGTAGTTGAAGTCCCCGCACACGACGGCCGGGTCCTTTCGCACGGCGTCCCTCAGGATGTCCGAGCCCAGCAGCAGCGCCTCCTGACGGCGCCGCTCCGAGACACGCAACCCCAGGTGGAGCGAGAAGACGTGAAGCTGCTGTCCGCCGCCCAGCTCCAGGTCACACCGCAGCGCGCCCCGGGGCTCCCGCCCCTCCACGCTCAGGTCGTAGTTCTTCGAGTGGAGGATGGGCAGCCGGGTGAGGATGGCGTTGCCATAGCGCCGGCCGTTGCGCACGACGTTGGGGCCAAAGGCCATGTGCATGCCGAGCATGTCCGCCAGGTGCTCGGGCTGGTCCTCGCGGGAGGTGCGGCCGCGAAAGTCGCCGACCTCCTGCAACGCGACGATGTCCGCGCGCACTTCGCGGAGCACCTCACCCACGCGGCCCAGGTCGAAGCGGCCATCCGTCCCGATGCCGCTGTGGATGTTGTAGGAGACGAGCGTCAGCTCCACGCGCGCGGCTCATCACCCTTGGGCGGGACTGAAGCGCCGCACCGCCAGGCGCACCACCTCGACGGGCAACGACGCCAGCCGCGCCATCGCCTTGGCGACATCTCCCAGTCCCCCTCTCAGCGTCTGGAGCTGGCGGCCCGCTTCATCGATGAGGTCCGGAATCCGGCCGCGCGGAGGCTGCTCCCGCGTGGGAGGCAGCGCGCCGATAGGCAGCGTGCCCCGCATGACCGGATGCCCTCGCCGCTCCTTGCCCCGCGCCCCGCGCTTCGTCGCCGAGCCACCGCGCGAGAACTTTCCGTCGGGTGACTCGCGCGCCAGCTCCTCCAACTGCGCCTCCATCTGCCGCGCGTGGAAGAGCTCCTCCGTCTCGGAGAAGGACCGCCCATAGTGGACCCCTTCCCGGCCAGCCTGTTCCTCCGGATGCGCACGGGATTGCGCCAGATGCTCCTTGTCCCTCCGGCGCATGCTGCGGCTCTGCGGCTGGGTCTTCGGCACCTGGAAATGGTCGAAGCTATAGGGACGAGGCATCCGCGAATCTCCTCATGCGAAATCGGGTCCGGAGAAGAAGGTAGGAAGCCCCGAGGCGCCTCGGTAAGGCTCCACGCCACGCCGGACAGCCGGTTGCCCGCCCTCCAGCCCTTCGCCTTCCGATTCCAGGCCTTCCGGCGTCCAGACACGGACACTGTCCAGCACCCTGCATCGGCCGGATTGGCGCTCTCCTGGCAAGTTGAAGGCCGGGCGTCCGACACTCCCGTTTCCCACCCTGGGAAGCAGCCCGGACTTCGTGGTGTAACGGAGCCACCCATGGCTTCGTCCCCCGCACGCTCGCGATATTCCCTCTCCACTCGATTGACGCTCGCGCTGCTTGCCCTCGGTGCCAGTGCCCAGGCCTCGGAACTCCCTCCCCCCTCACCTGTCTCCACAACGTCGGCGGCGCAGGGGCGCCCGTTGCTCTCGCTGCATCCGGGCTCGGCCCGGCCGGGAGACCCGGTGATGGTGGCTGTGCGAGGCATGGCGGGGATGCCCAACGGGACCCTCGCGGGCCGTCCCTTGCGATTCTTCGCCTGGGGAGACGGGTTCCTCGCCGTGACGGGACTCCCGGTGGAGCTCGCGCCCGGGAGCGCCATGGCGCATGTGGTGGGCCCGTCTCACGCCGACGGGGCCCCCGTGGAGTTGGCTGGGACGCTGGACATCGTGGAGCCGGGTTATCCCTCTCGCGAGCTGAAGGTGTCCGGCAAGTACGTGGAGCCGCCCGCCTCCGTGCGCACTCGCATGGCCGCGGACCGGCGCGCCTTCGCGGCGGCGTTCGACCAGCCCTTCACCGCGCCCCACTTCGCGCAGAACTTCGTGCGTCCGAGACAGGACCGCATCACCGCGCCCTTCGGAGACCGGCGCACCTTCAACGGCAAGCTGTCCAGCCAGCACTTCGGCGTGGATATAGACGGAGACCCGGGCACTCCGGTGATGGCCAGCAACGAAGGCACCGTGGTGATGGCGCGCGACAACTACGCGGCGGGCAAGACGGTGCTCATCCACCACGGCGCGAACCTCTTCACCGCGTACTTCCACTTGTCGCGCATCCACGTGAAGAACGGCGCCAAGGTGACGCAAGGCCAGCGCATCGGGGAGGTCGGCGGCACCGGCCGCGTCACCGGCCCCCACCTTCACTGGGGCGTGAAGGCGGATGGCAACTGGGTGGATGGTGAATCCCTGTTGCGTCTGGACTTCTTCCCCACCCCGCCGGCCATGGCCAGCGGGGAGACTCGGCCCAACGCGCGGTGAAGCGCTTCGCCGCTCAGCGGTCCTTCCACTGGGGAGGCCGCTTCTCGAGGAAGGCGGAGACCCCCTCGGCGGCATCCTCGGCCAGCACGTTGAGCGACAGCTGCGACGCGAGGAACTCCAGCGCCGCGGGCAAGGGCAGGTCCTCCGCGGTGAAGAAGGCACGGCGCCCCAGCGCGAGCACCGCCTGGCTCTTTCCAGCGAGCTTCTGCGCCAGGGCGGACACCGCGCCATCCAGCTCCGCCACGGGCACGACGCGGTTGAGCATCCCCAGCGCCAGCGCCTCGCGCGCGGAGAGCCTGTCGCCGGTGAGCACCAGCTCCAGCGCCCGCTTGCGGCCCACGTGGCGCTGCAGGAGCGCCATCATCATCATGGGGAACAGGCCCACGTCGATTTCGGGCGTGCCCAGGTCCGCGCCCTCCACGGCGACGGCCAGGTCACACGCGAGCACCAGGCCCAGGCCTCCGGCCAGCGCATGGCCGTTGACACGCGCCACGGTCGGCTTGCGGACATCCTGGAAGCGGGCCAGCAGCTTTCCGTAGGAGCGCCGCCCCTCGTGGGTGGAGAGGAAGCCCGCGTCGCCCGTCATCTGCCCCAGGTCGCCGCCCGCGCAGAAGACCTTCTCACCCGCGCCGGTGAGCACCACCACGCGCACGGCGGGGTCCGCGTCCGCGCGCTCCAGCCCGTCCATCAGCGCCTTCACGACCGAGGGCGACAAGGCGTTGCGCGCCTTGGGCCGGTTGAGGGTCAGGAGGGCTTGGGGGCCTTGGACTTCGTAGAGGACTTCTCCGGCTTCCATTCGTCTGCCTCCGCGCCTGGCGACGTGGGGGCCAGGACTCCGTGAAGGAAGGTGTCGGCGATCTGCGCCTTGGCGCGCTCCAGGGCCTGGGCATCACGCGAGTCCGCGAGCCCCGTGACGAACGCGGTCAGCCCCATCTCGATGGCGCCGAAGAGCAGCGCGGAGGACAGCAGCGGGTCCGCGTCCGCGCGCAGCTCCCCGGCGTCCTTCGCGCGGGTGAACAGCTCCGAGCTCAAGCGGATGGCGTCCACGAAGGCCGTCTGCCGGTTGATGCGTGAGCCCGCCGGGCTGCGTGCAATCTCCAGGATGAGGACCTTCACCGCGCGGGGGTCCACCCGGTACGCCTCGAAGGCCACGTCCACCACGCCGCGGACCTTCGCCTCCATCGAACCTTCGCCCTCCACCACCGCGCGCACACGCGTGACGAAGCCGCTCCAGCCCGTGTCGAACACGGTCTCCAGCAGCTCGTCCTTGTTCTTGAAGTAGTGGTAGACGAGGCCGTAGGCGACACCGGCCTCCTTGGCGACATCCGCGATGCGGCAGCCGTGATAGCCCTTGCGGGCGAACACATCGATGGCCGCCCGCAGAATGGTCCGGCGGCGTTCGCTCTCGCGGTTGCCGTTGTCCGCCGCCGACTTGCTCTGGCCCACGACGTCCTCCACCGGCCGGTTGATTCTTCAATCAGCAGCAGCGGACCCTACGGACGCGAGCTCCCGGGGTCAATGGGTACTTCACCGGGAGCCCGCGGGTGTGCGTCAGAGCACGTCGCCCGCAAGCGGAGGGGCGGCCACGAAGGCCTTGTGGCCCTCGAGCTGCGCCGCCGTGTACGTGCAGGTGGCGTCCGCCTTCCAGTTGACGGCGGTGCCGTAAGGAGGCGGCTGCGGCTCCTGCGTCTCATCGTGGCGGTCGCTGACGACGTACTGCTCCACGTTGAAGGACGGGTACGTGAAGGCAATCGCGCCCGTGACGAACGGCTCGATTTCCACCGGGCCCTCGGCGCCACCCTTGCAGCCGTCACCGTCGGAGTTCTGGGCGATGCGGTTGTACCAGGGGTCCGCCACGAGGAACGTGGAGCGGGCCGAGCTGAAGTGGGCGATGTGGATGGCGGTGCCCGGCGCGGGGGAAATCTGGCGGACGGTCTCGCGGCGGTCCAGCGCGTGCGGCCAGCCGGTCCACAGGATGCGCTCCTGCACCCAGATGAGCGTGGACGCGTCGAAGGTGCCGTTCTTGCCGTTCCACTTGCCGTCGCCGTTGGTGTCGACGAAGCGCTCGTTCGGGTCCCACGTGCCGTTGTCGTTGTTGTCGACGAAGGGCTCGGTCAGGTCGACGAACGGCTCACCCTGGTCCCACTGGCCGTTGTTGTTGTTGTCGTCGAAGGCCTCCTCGCCCGCGGTGACGGCGATGATGGAGACCAGGTTGTCACGCGGGTTGAGCGTGATGCCCGGGCGGATGGGGTCCGCGCGGCGGGGCTCGGGGCGCGGAACGAACGGGTCCGCCGCGGCGCCACCGTAGGCGGCCACCGGGTTCTCCTCCCAGAGGAAGGGGTGCATCCACAGCGGCGCCAGGTACTCGCCGGTGTGCGTGGAATCATTGGTGGGGTTCCAGGTGAACTCACCCGGCGGGACATCCTGCGGCAGCGGCAGGGACGACTTGTAGAGGACCTTGGCGTTGCCCACGACGTCCGTCACCGAGGTGGCGGAGGGGCCGATGGTGCCAGCCTCCGTGAGGAAGGACACCTGCGCGCCCTCGATGCCGTCGCCGTTGCGATCACCCACGTGGGCGACGCAGTTCAGCTTGACGCCCGCGATGAGGTTGCGCGTCTCGTCCCAGGCGCCGATGGCGTGGTGCAGACCCGAGCCGTCACCCGAGAACGAACCGCACTGGAACGTGAGCTGGCGGGAGCTGGAGCTCGTGCCGGCGAAGGCGATGACGGGCGAGATGACCGTCTTGACCTCCGCGCCCTCCCCCGCCGAGGCCACCACCACCGCCGAGGCGACGCGGCCGCCCCGCGCGACGATCTGCACGGAGACCATGCCGTCACCGGGGTTGGTCGTCCCCTCGGTGGGCGACAGCTCCACGCCCGGAACCGGGGACTGGAGCGCGAAGGTCACCCGCGTACCCGCCTGCGGGCTGCCACGCGTGTCCACCGCTCGGAACCGCAGGGTGGTGATTTCACCCAGCCGAGGGCGGGGCGGATTCTGATCCACGAACTCAAGCGTGGCAGGAGCCGGCGAAGAGCACGCCAACCACACCATGCTCGTGAAGGCCACCAGAGAGGCCAGACCCGGACGCATCAACGAAGACTCCTTGACGAAGATGGAACCACGCTGTGCGCGAGCAGCGCACAGCGCATTTCCGCCATCTTCCCGGTCTACCTACCGTCCAGTCAAGGACAGGACTGGAAGACCGAGGGCCCTCTTGCGTCCTGCGAGGGCCCCGGAGGGGGTAACTCAGGCGACAGTGCCGCTGAACATCACCCGGGCGACCCCCAGCAGGCGGTCCACGTCCCGGGCCGTGAGGCCCCGGGCGCGTGCGAAGTCCGACAGGGGACGCAAGAGGTCCTCTGTCTGGGCAAGGGTCTGCTCCGTCCCCGTGAACAGCTCACCCAGGCTGACGCCAAGGGCGTTGGCCAGGGCCGCGAGCGTCTCCACGTGGGGGACGCGCTCGCCGCGCTCGATCATGGAAAGAAAGGAGACGCTGATCTGAGCCCGCTCCGCGAGCTCTTCCTGCGTCCACCGCTCCGGCCTCTGCGTACGAAGCTCGCGGATGCGCTGGCCGATTCGTTTTCCGAGGTCCGACACGAAATACTTCTCCTGGCTACTGGGGGGGATGTTGGAACCACCGTTCACACCGAGTGATTCCTAGCCGCCCGACCCAAAGGAACCCAATCCCGCAACCGTGAAGTTCACACCAGAAAATTCCAGTCCGAGATCACGCCGCAGGGTCACTACGCCCTCGACGCGCCAGCAGTCACATGCTGGCCCGTAGGACACACCCAGTGTCTGCTGCGTGAGAGGATTGAACATTCTGTTTTCTGTGATCTCTCGGTTTGTAGGATCCTGGGAGGGAGGCTGCACCAGAGCTTCGTACCGCACCCCGAGACCAAATCCGAGCATCAAACGCGTACCCGCGATGAGGGCCTGAGTCCGCTCGCTTGCAAAGAGACCGGGCGTTTCCCTGGATAGGCCGCCTACCAAGGCATCCAGAGGGCGGCGAAGCGAATCCGGCCCCAAGGCGTTGCGTGGCTCTCCGCGCACGAAGGCCAGGTCGCTGACGGAGAGGATGTTGTCGTAGCGGGCATAGAGCGCGTGGCCCTTGCCGTCGTCGATGGCGAAGTCGGCGCTGAGCTGGGTGAAGCGGCCGGTGTTCGGGTCGAAGCGAACCATGGCGCCACCGTTGAGGATGCCCGCGCTCGTGCTCAACCGCGCGAAGGTATCTCGCCATACCGGTTGTTCATCGACGTCCGGGGCCTTGTTGGCGGCGGGCACATAGCGCGTCAGGTCGAAGCCCTGACCGATGCGCAGGCGGAGCGGCTCGCGAATCCAGCTGCCAGTCTTCAAGCGCAGCGTCTGCTCCACCGAGAGCACACCCTGGAGGAAGCCTCGGGTGGCGCCGCCGCGCGTGAGGGGCACGGCGTGGTCGATTTCATCGTACGGCTGAGCCAGGTCGCCCTCGGGCGTGTGCACGAAAGGCACAGTGCCCCAGCCACCGGGTACGTAGCGCAGCTCCAGGGAGGGCGTGATGGCGTGGCGAACCGCCGCACTCTTGCCTTCCCACGTCCGGGTGAACTGCGTGTCCAGCAGGAGCCCCGCGATGGCGTAGCCCCGCTGCCAGGTCTTGCCGGTGAACTCCCCGGCCCAGACGTCCTGGCGCAGCGACAGCGAAGGCGTCAGCCGCGCGGCACGCCCCAGGGCCACGGAGGTGGACAGCCGCGAGGTGAAGTCGATCCGGTCCCTGGCCTCGCGATCCCCAGGGTCGAAGATGCCGTTGGACTGCCCCAGGTCGAGGGGCCAGTTGTACGCCTCCTCGGGCCGCCCTCCGAACGGGACGTACCTCCCATCGGGCCGGAAGATGCCGTCGAAGCCCTCGTCACCGAAGCCTCCCGTGAAGGGCGCCAGGCGGGTGAACTCCGTCCGCAGACCTCCGGTGAGCCCCAGCGCATCCAAGGGCCGCTCCGGCAGCGAGAACACGATGCCTGGGAGGCGCTGGAAGGTCTTCGGCCGAGGCAGGACCGACAGGCCCCGAGGATTATCGGCGCCGGCCGGGACGCGGTTCTCCTGGAAGAACAGATAGGGGAAACGGATGTCCTGTCGCAGCGATACATCCAGACCCGCGTAGAGGTCCGCCTGCCGCTGGTACACGGTGGCGGTGCTCCGCAGGTAGTCCACCCCCTGGATGAGGATGTCCGCGTTGAGGTCGCGCGTGTAGAAGCCGTCGGAGACAAACGCCGCGTCCACCCGGTCGAACCACCCCGAGCCCAGGTCCTGGAGGTGCTGCCACGACGCCTCACCGCGCCAGCCACGAGGGACATCGACGTAGCGGGGCGGCTCACCCGTCACCAGTGGATGGTAATAGAACGTGCTGGTCGTGGGGTTGCGCAGGGGTCGAGAGTCATGCAGCAAGCCCAACGTGACGCGCCCTCGGGTCCGCTCACTGGGGACGTAGCGGAACTCCGTGAGCAGCCGAGGCCCCTTCACCCCAAACAGCTTGGGCTGCCGGTACGAAGTCGGGACCGGCGGCGTCGCGGGGTCCCCATCAACGTCGAGTTCGATCGGGATGTTCTCGAACCCCGAGCCCGAGTAGTAGCCGGGCGTAATCGTCAGGTCGTAGCTGCGCCCCAGCGTGAGGAAGAAGGGCTGCTGCACGCTGAGGCCATTGAGACCGGAAGCGCTCGGGCTGGGGATGAGAAAGCCGGTGCGCCGGTCCGACAGCGGCAGGTAGACCCACGGCAGCGCGAAGACGGGGACGGACTGCACGTACACCACGGGCCACGACAGCGTGGCGCGCTCGCCGAGGACGACGTTGGCGGAGCTGGCCTCCATGCGCCAGCTCGGCTCATCGGGGCCACACTCGCACGGGGTGAACGCCAGGTCATCCACCACGAAGGCGTTGGGGCCCGTGCGGCGGATGCGTGAGCCACTGAGGAGCACGGGCGTCTCGCCCATGGAGCGCAGCTCCTCGGGGCTCTTCGCCGCGAGCATCGCCTCCTGGGTGACCCCCTTCTTCTGCATGAAGAGGCCACCCTTGAGCGTGGCCTCGAAGCCGCGGATGTCCACCCGCACATCGTCGGCCACCGCGGCCATGCCGCCGGGGCCCACGAACATGACGTTGCCGGTGGCCGTGGCCACCTGGTTCGCCTCGTCGTAGGTCACCTCGTCCGAGCGCAGCAGCATCTCGCCGGTGCGCAGCTCGCAGTGGCCGCGCGCGGTGAGCAGCTGCTTGTCGGCCTCGTAGGTGAGGAAGTCGGCCGCCAGCTCCACCGTCTCGCCGGAGGGGAGCTGAACCTGGGTGGCGAGAGGAAACTGCGCCGTGGACACCAGCAGCGCAGCGGCGAGCGGAACGAGGAGGCTCATTCAGGGGTGCAAGGTATGCCGCGCCACGGCCGCGCGCTGCCCCTTATCACCGAGCGGTGCGCTGAAAATCCAACGAAATGACGTTGCCGTCCTGCCGGGCCTGCACCGGAGCGGTCTGCCGGAGCTGGATGGTGACACGCACATTGCGGCCATCCGCGTCCGCCTCCACCTTGGTGACGGGCGAGTTGAAGTAGGACGTGTCCAGCGGACGCGTGTTGTTGCTCAGGTCGATGCGGCTGTTCTCCAGCTCCAGCACCACCGCGTTGCCCTGCTCGCTCACGGTGTAGCGCGCCGGCTCGTTGGTCTGGACGAAGACGCGCGAGGCGCTGGGCTGCTGCTGGAACCCCACGAGCGTCATCGTCTTGCGCCGCGACGACACCTCGACCGAGCCACCACTGCTGGCCACCTCGCGACGCTCGCGGGGCGCGGCCATGGCCAGGCGCTCCTGCTGGCGGCGCTCACGCTCGGCGCGGGCCTCCTCCTCGCGCTGGCGACGAGCCTCCGCGGCCTCATCCTTCGCGGCCTGGGCGGCGGCGCGCTTCTCCTCCTTCGCGGCCTGGGCCGAAGCGCGACGCTCCTCCTCCTCGGCCTGGGCGGTGGCGCGCTTCTCTTCCGCGGCGGTCTTCGCGGCCGCGCGAGCCTCCTCCTTCTCGCGCTTCTTCTGGTCCGCGGCGGCCTGGGCCGAGGCGTAGCGCTCGTCTTCCGCGGCCTTCGCGGCGGCACGGGCCTCCTCGTCCTGACGCTTGCGCTCGTCGGCGGCAGCCTGCGCGGAGGCACGGGCCTCCTCTTCCTGGCGCTTGCGCTCATCGGCGGCGGCCTGGGAGGCGCGCTGCTCCTCGGCGCGAGCCTCGGCATCCCGCTGACGCTGGCGCTCCCGCTCCGCCTCGGCGTCCGCCTGGGCCCGGGCGGTGGCCTCGGCCGCGGCCTTCTCCTGGGCCTGACGCTCGGCCTCAGCGCGAGCCGTGGCCTCCGCAGTGGCCTTGTCCTGAGCCTGGCGCTCGGCTTCGGCGCGGGCGGCGGCCTGGGCCGCGGAGCCATCCGTGGCGGGCTTCTCGGCGGGCTGTGCCCCGGCGGCCGGAGCCTGGGCCACGGCCTGTCCCGCGCTGCCCGCCACCTTGACGATGAGCTGGCTGTCGGTGGCCTGGATGTCGGTCTCCACCTCGCGCTCGTAGCCGATGAGCACGCGGGCGATGGCGGACTCATCCGAGCCGTAGCTGGCGGTGCGGATGCCCGTCACCGTGCCATTGCCCACCTGAGTCTCCTCCGGGACGTCGGAGAAGACGGCCTCGGAGATGTCGATGACGAGCCGGGGCGGGTCCGTCATCGTGAAGGTGGTGAAGTTCGCCTTCTTCGAGCCGGTGATGGTCACCGTTCCGCCATTCACCTGGACGCTGGTGATGGTGTTCAGGTTCGCCGGGGCCTGCGCGAGCGCCCAGAAGGGCACGAGCACCACGCCGAGCAGCCACACCGCTGAGGCCTTCATCAACCACTCCCGTTCACGTTGACAGAGGGCACGGATGGTAGCACGCGTGCCCTTCCCTCCAACTTTCCAGCCGGACGGCCCTTCAACGCAGGCGCGGCAGGGCCGGCGAACGGTGGCGGTGCGTCCGGGCGTACTCGATGAGGTTCTTGATGTCGTAGCAGATTTGCCGGATGTCGTGCCCCATCGTCAGCTCGATGTGGCTGTTGCCCTTGACCGGCCGCCAGAGGAGGTACTCGCTCTTGGCCGCGCGATACACGCTGCGCGTGGATTCCACCGAGGCCAGCGGGTCCATGTCCCCGAAGATGATGGCCATGGGGATTTGAATCTTCTCGAAGCCACGCTTGAAGTCGTAGCCGGTGCGGTAGCAGACCATCTCCCCACGGCGAATCCACCGGGCGAACTGCTCCAACACCTTACGCGGCTCGCGCTCGCCCCCCTCGCGCAGGAGCCAGCGGATGTCGTCCGTCCCCACCCGCTCCGGGTTGATGAGCCGGTTCACCCGGGTGTTGAGCTGCTGATACAGGGGCGAATCCTCCGCCTTCCCAATCTGCCGCTCCACGAACTTGAGGATGAGGTCCACGGGCACCGCGTCGAAGCGCAGCTTGCGCCGGGACTCGGGCTCCAGCCTGCGCCCCAGCTTCGAGTTCACCGCGCCCACGCTCCGCGCCAGCACCTTCTGCCCCAGTTCCTCCACCTGCCCGCCCAGGTTGATGCCCGCGAGCGTGAGGTCGATCATCCCGCCCAGCATCGGCGCGCCGTGCGCCAGCATGCGCAGCGACATGAAGCCGCGCCCCAGGTCCGCCGGCGCGCCAATGGTGATGAGGCCCTCGAAGTCATCGTGGATGCCGGTGTAGCCGTAGCCCAGCATCCCGCCCATGGAGTGGCCGCAGTAGAAGATGCGCTCGCGGCGGGTGATGCGCTTCACCCCCGAGACCGCCGCCGGTAAGTCGTAGAGGAAGTAGCTGTCGAGGTCCCATCCGTACTTCAGGTCCGGCGGCAGGGGGCGCTTGAAGCGCTCGGCCCGCTCCCGCTGGAAGTCGAGCGAGCTCTTGCCGTGGCCCCGAAGCTCCAGGATGTGGATGTCCACGCCGAAGAACAGCAGGTTCTTGACGAACTGCCCGCTCGTCCACGTGTGCCGGTTCTGAGAGAAGCCGTGCACCAGCAGCAGCGGCTCCCCGAACAGCGGCTGGGCGAAGGGCTGCTTCACCGGACGGTAACGGGTGATGACCAGCGACCAACCGTCCGCGGTCTCCACCACGTAGTTCGTCTTCACATAGAGCGCCCGGAAGTCGACTTCATCGATGGACGGGATGGCGGGCCCCGTCGTTGTCGCGGCTCTCCAGTCCGGCAGGCGCATGCCTTGAATCTACGGCGGCTGATGCAACGCGCCAAGGATTCAACCCCTCTGCCCCCGCGCCCTGCTCACCCAGGATGGGGGGACCCTCCCTGGAAGGTCATCCCCGTGTGTACCACCTGGCGGGAGGTCGCCCGCGAGTCCTGGCCCCTGTCACCCAGGCGGCTTGTGACCATCCTTCAGGGCAGGCTCACGCGAGCACGCACCATCCCCACCAGGAAGAGCGAGCCGGTGCAGAGGACGATACCGTCCGGGCCCGCCCGCCTGCGAGCCTCCGCCAGCGCCGCGTCCACGTCCGGCCAGGCCGTCACATCGGAAGCAAGCGCGCGGGCTTCATCCAGGTAGGCCACCGGAGCCAGCGAGCGCGGCGTGTCGAGCGGCGTCAGCTGCACGGAAGCACACGCGGGGAAGAGGGCCCGCATCATCGGCCCCCGGTCCTTGTCCGCCACCACCCCGAAGACACAGTGCACGGGACGTCCCGCATAGAGCGCCCGCAGCGAGGCCAGCAGCACCGCCACACCCGCCGGGTTGTGTGCCCCGTCCAGCAGGACGGTGGGCCGCTCCCCTACTTCCTCCAGCCGCCCAGGCCAGCGCGCCGAGCCCACCCCCGCCGTCGCCGCCTCGATGGGCACTCGAACCCCACGGGCGTCGAGCGCCTCCAGACAGGCCAACGCCACCGCGGCGTTCTGGCGTTGATGCGGCCCTCTCAACGACGGCCGGAGTCCATCGAGCCGCCACGCGGGCCCCTGATACGACAGGCTCCCATCGGACTGGAGCGCGGCGGAGAAATCCCGGCCCTCCACCCACAGGGGGACGGACAGCTCGCGGGCCTTCACCTCGATGGCCGCCAAGGCCTCCGGCTCCTGCATCGACACCACACAGGGCACTCCGGGCTTGAGGATGCCCGCCTTCTCTCCCGCGATGGCGCCGAGCGTGTGGCCCAGGTACTCCATGTGGTCGAAGGAGACGGGAGTAATCGCCGTCACCGTCGAGGGCACGGCGGTGGTCGCATCCAGCCGGCCGCCCAGCCCCGTCTCCAGGACGACCACGTCCACGCCCACGCGGGCGAAGTGCCACAGCGCCACGACGGTGCCGAACTCGAAGTACGTCATCGGCTCCGCGACAGCGGACGGGTAGCGCTCCAGCACGTCGAGGATGGCGCGACCGAAGTCCGCGTCGGAGATGTCCACGCCATCCACGCGGATGCGCTCATTGACGCGCATCAGGTGCGGAGACGTGTAGAGCCCCACGCGGTGGCCCGCGGCCTGGAGCGCGGTGGCGGCGAAGGCGCAGGTGCTGCCCTTGCCGTTGGTGCCCGCGACGTGGAGCACCGGATAGCGGCGCTCCGGATGTCCCAGCGCGTCCAACGCCTCGCGCACCCGCTCCAGCCCCAACTTGATGCCGGAGGGGTTCAGCCGCGCGAGGAAGGCCAGTGCGGCCTCGGGTGTCCTGGGCGCGCTCATGTCCACGGCTCCAGGGGCGCGGGCTCAGCCCAGCAGGCCGAGGATCTGCCCGAGCTTCGCGCGCAGGTCCTTGCGGTTGACGATGTTGTCGATCATCCCGTGCTCGAGCAGGAACTCCGAGCGCTGGAAGCCCTCCGGCAGCTTCTGGCGGATGGTCTGCTCGATGACGCGCGGACCGGCGAAGCCGATGAGCGCCTTGGGCTCGGCGAGGATGACGTCCCCCAGCCACGAGAACGACGCGGCCACGCCGCCCGTCGTCGGGTGCAGGAGCACGGAGATGTAGGGCTTGTTGCCGGTGCGGAAGCGGGCGATGGCCGCGGAGGTCTTCGCCATCTGCATCAGGGAGAAGATGCCCTCCTGCATGCGCGCGCCGCCGGACGCGGAGAAGATGAGCGCGGAGCACTTCAGCTCGTGCGCCCGCTCGAAGACACGCGCCACCTTCTCACCCACCACCGAGCCCATGGAGCCGCCCATGAACTCGAACACGAAGGCGCCCACGGAGACCTGGTGTCCGCCGATGCGGCCCACGCCGGAGATGAACGCGTCATTCTCCTCCAGGTTCTTGCGCGTGGACTTCAGCCGGTCCTTGTACTTCTTCGAGTCGCTGAACCCGAGCGGGTCCTGCGGCTCCAGCTCCTTGTCGAACTCCTCGAAGCTGGAAGGGTCCAGCAACGTCGCCAGCCGCGCGCGCGCGTTCCAGGGATGGTGGTGGTCGCAGTGCGGACACACCATCCAGTTCTTCTCCAGCTCCTGCCGGTAGATGATCTCGTCGCAGTTCTCGCACTTGGCCCACAGGCCTTCCATGCGAGACGGACCGGGCTCGGGCTGCTGCTGGGTGTCGACGGCGATGCGGGGCTTCTTCGAGAACCAGGCCATGGGACGGCGGGGGTTAATCCGACCGTTCGCGCCCGTCAACCGTTCCGTGTGGCGCGGCGCGTCGCGGCTACCCTGGGAGCCACGGTTCCCCGCTACAGCTGGAAGGTGTCACCCAGCTCCAGGACCTCCACCGGCATGTGGGCCAGCTCCTTCTTGAGCTGGGCCACGAACGCCGGCTTGAGGTGGTAGAGGAGGACGGAGGCCCCGTTGCGCTCGAACTTCTGGAGCTCCCGCTCCAGCGTGTGGGGCGTCAGGTGGCCGGAGATGTCCGCCAGGGACTGGAGCTTGTTGGGGAACGACGTCTCCACGAGGAGCGCCTTGAGGTTGCGCGTCTCGTTGAGCGCCTTCCAGAGCTTGTCGGTGGGCCCGGTGTCACCGCTCATGGCGAGCGCGCTCTTCCCGTTGGAGATGATGAAGCCGCAGGACTCCACCGGGTGGCTGACCGGGACGCTCCGCACCGTGTAGGGCCCCACCTCGAAGGTGCCGCCCGCGCGGAACGTCTTGATGCGCAGGACGGGGTTGGCCTTCGTGGGGATGCGGGTGAAGTCCGGCCACAGGGCGTTGTTGAACATGTTGTCGCGCAGGGCCTTGGCACACTCGCGCGACGCATGGATGGTGACGGGCTTGTCCCGGCGGCCGATGACCAGGTCGGCCATCAGCGGCAGGTCCTTCACGTGGTCGAAGTGGCTGTGCCCCACCAGGACGTGGTCCACCTGGCAGAGCTCCTCCAGCGACAGCGTCCCTGTCAGCGCGCCCGCGTCGAGCGCCAGCACGTCGTCGACGAGGAAACACGTGCTCTTGCACGTGGGGAGCTCGCCACCGTGACAGCCGAGGACACGGAGCTTCACGCTAGAGGTCTCCGAACTTCCACTTCATCTCCAGGTATTGGAGGAAGTCGTGGAGTCTGGCCGTGTCGTACACGGTGACTCGGTCGCCACTGCGCGCGATGAGGCCCGCGCGGACCAGCCGCTCGAGCACGTTGCGCACGGCGGGCTCGCCCACGCCAATCTGGCGAGGCATCTCACGGATGACGAAGTCGACGTCGGTGCCGTCGTCGGCGGGGCGGCCCCGCGTCGTGGCGAGCTGGATGAGCTGGTGCACCACGCGGCTGGCGGGGTCGTTGTGCAGCAGGTTCTCGATTTGCGCGTCGGCCTCTGAGAGCCGCTCGGCCAGCTTCTTGATCATCCGGACGGCGATCTCCGCGTTGCCGCGGATCATCGCCTCGAATGTCTTGGGGTCGATGACGAGCAGCCGGGCGTCCTCGTTGACGACCGCGGACGCGTTGCGGGGTTTGTTGGAGATGATGGCCATCTCCCCGAAGAACTCTCCGGGCCCCAGCACCGCGAGCACCTTCTCCACATCCCGGACCCGCTTGGAGATGGAGACCTTGCCGGCCTGGATGACGTACATCTCACGGCCGGCTTCTCCCTCGCGAAAGAGCTCGGTGCCCTTGGAGAATTCCTTGCCGAAACGTTGAAAGAGGGTTTCCTCGGCGCCCATCCTGCGAGGAGTCAATCAGCCCCTCCCCCCCTGGTCAAATTCCCTTTTGTGTGGACCGGTGGGACAGGCTGTCCAGGCGGGCTCGACACAAACCCGACACCCCCATGTCGAGGCCCGAGACAACGGGCGCGCCTGTCGATAGAAGGCCGCGCGTGGGAACGACCTACAAGCAGTCCGGAGTGGATATCGAGGCCGGCGACGCGTTTGTCGACCGAATCAAGCCCTACGCCGCGCGCACGATGCGCCCTGAAGTGGTCGCCGGAGTGGGCGGCTTCGGCGGGCTGTTCGCCCTGCCCCCGGGCAAATACCGGGAGCCGGTGCTGGTGGCCGGCACGGACGGGGTGGGGACGAAGCTGAAGGTGGCGTTCACCGCGGGCCGGCACGGCACGGTGGGCATCGACCTGGTGGCCATGTCGGTGAACGACATCCTCACCTGCGGTGCGGAGCCCCTCTTCTTCCTGGACTACTTCGCCACCGGGCGGCTGGAGGTGGACGCCGCGGCCGAGGTGGTCAAGGGCATCGCCCAGGGCTGCGAGCAGGCCGGGTGCACGCTGCTGGGCGGCGAGACCGCGGAGATGCCGGGCTTCTACGCTCGGGGTGAGTACGACCTGGCGGGCTTCTGTGTGGGCGTGGTGGAGCGGTCGGCCATCATCGACGGCAAGAGCATCCAGCCGGGTGACGCGCTCATCGGGCTGACGTCCTCGGGGCTGCACAGCAACGGCTACTCGCTGGCGCGCAAGGTGTTGCTCGAGGACGCGAAGCTGTCCCTGGACGCGACGCCCGAGGGTCTGGGCCGTCCGCTGGGCGACGCGCTGTTGGAGCCCACGCGCATCTACGTGAAGGACGCGCTGGCGTTGCTGTCCGCGGTGAAGGTGAAGGGCATGGCCCACATCACTGGCAGCGGGATTCCGGGCAACCTGCCTCGGTGCCTGCCGGACGGGACTCGCGCGGTGCTGAGTGAGAAGTCGTGGGTGAAGCCGCCCATCTTCGACCTCATCGCGAAGCTGGGCGGTGTGGAACGCGACGAGATGTTCAACACGTTCAACATGGGCCTGGGCCTCGTCGCCGTGGTGGCGAAGGAGGACGTCGCGAAGGCGCTGGAGGTGTTGCGCGCGCGCGGCGTGGAGGCGTCCGAGGTGGGCCGCGTGGAGGCGGGCCAGGGCGAGGCCACGGCGGTCATCGAGCCATGAGCGGGCGGCGGGTCCGGCTGGGCGTGCTCGTCAGCGGCAGCGGGAGCAATCTCCAGGCGCTGCTGGACGCGTGCGCGCGCGAGGACTTTCCGGCCGAGGTCGCCTGCGTGGTGTCGAACGTGCCCACCGCGTACGCACTGGAGCGCGCGCGCGCGGCGGGGGTCGCCACGGTGGTGGTGGACCACAAGGCCCATGCGAACAAGGTGGAGTTCGAGGCGGCGATTCTGAGCGCGCTGCGCTCGGCGGGTGTGGAGTGGGTGTGCCTGGCGGGGTTCATGCGGCTGTTGAGCGCGGACTTCCTGGGGCACTTCTCCGGCCACGTGTTGAACATCCACCCTTCCCTGCTCCCATCGTTCCCTGGGCTGCATGCGCAGCGGCAGGCCCTGGAGCGAGGGGTGAAGGTGACGGGCTGCACCGTGCACTTCGTCGACGCGGGCACGGACACGGGGCCCATCATCGGACAGGCCGCAGTGCCCGTGCTCCCGGATGACGACGAGAAGAGCCTGGGCGCGCGAATCCTCGCCGAGGAGCACCGCCTCTATCCGCTGGCGGTGAGGCTCGCGGTGACCGGGCAGGTCGCGCTGGATGGCTCGAGGACACGGGTGGCGGCGGTGCCCACGGCCAGTGAGCTCGCGCTGCGCAGCCCCGGGGCGCTGAAGTGACGAACGCTCCGGAGCACCCCAGCGGGTGCGGCGGCGCGGATGCACGTGAGGCACGGCCCTCCGTGGGCGATGTTGGTGGCTCGGGTCAACCGGCCGGAGCCCCCACTGCGTGCGGCGTAACGCGGGAGGACCGGCGCTCCGCGCTGCATGAGGCTCCCGTGGTCCTGGTGAGCGCATGCCTGCTCGGTGAGGCGTGCCGCTACGACGGCCGCTCCCAGCGCTCCGAGAAGGTCCTCGCCGCGCTCGAGGGAAAGGCCGTCGTCCCCATCTGTCCCGAGGTGGGCTCGGGCCTTCCGATTCCGCGTCCGCCCGTCGACCTGTGCGGCGGAACGGGCGTCGACGTCTGGCGAGACCAGGCACAAGCCGTGGAGCGCGAAGCCCGCGTGGACCGCACCGAGGACTTCAAGCGAGGTGCCCGCCTGGCTCTCGATGCGGCGCGCGGCTTCGACGCCACGGTGGCCTTGCTGAAGGAGAAGAGTCCTTCCTGCGGAAGCCAGCGTGTCTACGAGTCGGGTGCCCTCCGTCCCGGCGAGGGCATCACCACCGCGCTGCTTCGCTCCGAGGGCGTCACCGTCGTCAGCGACGAGGACCTGTAACCCCTCACCGCGGCTTCGACAGGACAAGCTCGTCGCCAGGTCGTGGCGCGAAACACGCCTCCACGTCCGCGTCCTTGACGTCCCCCAACGTCCCCGGACGCCACCGCGCCTTGCCATCCTTGTCCACCAGCACCGCGCGGATTCCCTCGCGGAAGTCCTCCCGCGCCGTCAGCGCCTGGCTCAGCCGGTACTCCACGCCCACCATCTCGTCGTAGCTCCGGCCGCGCCCCATCCGGAGCTGCCGCAGCGACACCTTCAAGCTCATGGGACACATGCGCAGCAACGTGGCCCACGTCTCCTGCGCCCAGGCGGTGCCCTCTACTTCCAGCGCCTGCTGGATGTCCTCCACCCGCTCCGCCGCGAAGCAACGGTCCATCGCGGCATGTTGCGTGGCCAACGCGGACGACCCCGCGTCCGCATGGAAGCGCGCGAGAACCTCCTCCACCACCGGGCTCGCCGGCCCGCTCCCCCACTCCGCGCCCACCAGTGCCTCCAGCACCGCGTCCAGCCGGGCCGATTCCACGTGGTGCGTTCCGTAGCCCAGCCACATCGCATCCGCCGCGCTACACCGCGCGCCCGTCAGACCCAGGTACGTCCCCGACTCGCCCGGGAAGCGCGGCAGGAACCAGCCGCCCCCCACATCCGGGAACAGCCCCAACGCCGTCTCCGGCATCGACAGCAACAGCTTCTCCGTGACGACGCGGTAGGCCCCATGGATGGACAGCCCCAGGCCGCCCCCCATGCAGACTCCATCCACCAGCGACACGTACGGCTTGCCCAGGTGGTGGATGCGATGGTTCAGCGCGTATTCGGCGCGGAAGAACTCACGCGCCACACGCTCCTGTCCGGCGGGGGGAGGCTCGACCAGGGAGGCGGCCACCGCGCGCACGTCCCCTCCCGCGCAGAAGGCTCGGCCGCCCGTGCCCCGGATGACCACGGCCTTCACCGCCGGGTCCGCCGCCCAGGCATCGAGCTGGGGGTGCAGCGCCCGGCACATCTCCAGGTTCAGCGCGTTCAACGCCTTCGGGCGGTTCAGCGTCACCACCCCCACCGCCCCACGCATCTCCATCAACACGCCATCGCTCATGAGACCCTCGGGAATATCAGCGCCAGGCAGCCGGTGCGCTCGATTCGTGGCCCCAGTCCCTCCCGGCCGCGCTATGGGGGAACCATGACACCTTCAGACACGCCCCTGAGGGCCGCCATCTTCGACATGGATGGGACCCTGGTCGACAACATGGGCTTCCACAATCAGGCGTGGGTGGCACTCGCGCGCAAGCTCGGCCTGTCGCTGACCGCCGATGACTTCCAGACGCGCTTCGCTGGCAAGAAGAACGAGGAGATCCTCCCCGAACTGCTCGAGCGCGCCCTCGACCCACGGGAGCTGGAGCAGCTCGCGGACGAGAAGGAGAACCACTACCGCTCCCTCTACCGGCCTCACCTCCGCCTGCACCACGGGGCCGAAGCCTTCATCGCGCGGCTGCACGCCGCCCACATCCCGCTGGCCATCGCCACCGCGGCGCCCCACGGCAACCGCGAGCTGGTCATCGACGGGCTGGGCCTGCGCCCCGTCTTCCACCGCATCGTCGGCGCCGAGGAGGTCTCCCGAGGCAAGCCCTTCCCGGACATCTTCCTCGCCGCGGCGAAGGGGTTGGGCGTGGAGCCATCCCAATGCCTCGCCTTCGAGGACGCCATCCTCGGCGTCAACTCCGCCCGCGACGCGGGAATGACGGTGGTGGGCATCACCACCACGACCTCCGCGGAGCAGCTCCGCCAAGCCGGCGCCCGCTGGACGCTCCCGGACTTCACTACTCTTCCGCCCGAGCTGGAGGCGCGCCTCTTCGGCGCGAAAAGCTGAGCCCGGGGCCATTGCCACCCGGCCCGGCGCTGTCCGACACGCGTCAAAAGGGAGCCACGGCCGGGGACGTTGTGTAGTGTTGCCCGCCGCATGACGTCCGCAGCCAAACTCAAGCTTCCCTCGGGCCCGTCCCGGCACGTGTACGACGTCATCGTGCTGGGCAGCCAGCTCGGCGGCGCGCTCGCGGCCTCGTTGTTGGCCAAGCGCGGCCACCGTGTCCTGCTGGTGGAGCACGACGGCATGGGCCCCGGCTACGAGCACGGCGGTTACGTGCTCCCCTATGCCCCCTTCGTGGCGCCGCCCCTCAAGGCGATGCCCGCCATCGAGGAGGCGCTCACCGAGCTGGGCCTCACCACCACCGTGCAGCGCTCGCTGCGCCCCCACGCGCCCGAGCTCCAGCTGGTCCTGCCCCGAAACCGCATGGACCTGCACTCGGACACCACCCGCCGCAAGGCCGAGGTGACCCGGGAGCTGGGCGACGAGGGTGAGACACTGCTGGGCGCCCTGGCCGGCACCGCCGCGCAGCACGAGTCGAGCGACGCCTTCTTCAAGGCCCACCCCGCCCTTCCTCCAGACGGGTTCTTCGAGGGCTGGGGACTCAAGAAGCTCATCCGCGCCCACCCCGGCCTCGAGGCCCCGCCCCGGCTGGCCTCCGACACCCCGGCGGCCGCGCTGGTGCGCTCGCTGCGCCCCTTCATCAACCACCTGGACCGCCCCGAGTCCCCCCTCGCCCTCACCCGGCCCCTGTCGCAGGTGCTGTCCGCGCCCAGCTTCTTCAACGGCGGACACGACGGCCTGCGGGAGCTGCTCACGCGGCGGCTGGCGGAGCTGGGCGGCGACGTGCTCGGGCGCGACAGCCCCACGGGCTTCATCGTCGAGGAGCTGTCCTTCGACGGCAACAAGTTCGCGGGCGTGAAGCTGGTGCGCTCGGACACGCTCTACCGCGCGGCGTGCCTCGTCGCCGCCACGGACGCCAGCGCCCTGCGGCGGCTGGTGACGGACAAGAAGCACCACCGGGGGCTCCTAGAGCACCTGGACCAGTCCACGACCAAGTCCATCCTCTTCACCGTCAACTGGGTGGTTCCGGAGACGGCCCTGCCCCGGGGCATGGGCGAGCTGACGCTGGTGGATACGCAGGACGTGGAGCTGGGCTCCATGCTGATCCAGCTCCACCCCGCGCGCGCCACGTCCAGCGGTGGCAAGGAGAGCAAGGACATGGAGGCGCTGCGCGTGGTCTGCGCCGGCGTCTTCATCCCCGCGACCGCCCGGGAGCTGGGCGACGAGCACCTCCAGTCGATTGCCTCGCGCATCGACGCGCAGCTGGACGCGGTGATGCCCTTCACCGCCCCGCATCGCCTCCTGCGTTCAGTGCCGTACCTGGACGCCAGCGGCTCTCGCGGCACGCGGCTGATGCCCCACCCGCTCTACAGCTTCGAGTCGGAAGCAGTCCTGGGTGTCACCGGTTTGACCCAGCGCACCCCCGTGAAGAACCTGCTGCTCGCGGGCCGCGAGGTGCTGCCGGGCCTCGGTCTGGAGGGCGAGTTGCTCGCCGGAGTCCGGGCCGCCCGCCTGGTACAGGACATGTTGAAGAAGAAGGATCCGCTCAAGGGCTGATCCAAACGGCTGAAAGGCTGGATTTCCTAGCCGCTTTCTGGCAGGTTCCGCCGCTCTTTAATCGGCAGGCGTCCAACGCCCCAGTTTTCAAGGAG
Source organism: Myxococcus stipitatus (assembly GCF_037414475.1). Next base: position 588,055 of record NZ_CP147913.1, read on the forward strand.
TTAGAGGTCATGGCGTGGAAGTGTGACATCTGTGGCAAGCGTCCGCTCGTCGGCAACAACGTCAGCCACGCGAACAACAAGACCAAGAAGCGGACCCTCCCGAACCTGCAGAAGGTTCGGGCCAGCGTCGAGGGCCGCACGGAGCGCGTTCTGGCCTGCACCCGCTGCATCAAAGCGGGCAAGGTGACGAAGGCGGCTTGAAGTACGGCGCTCGGGGGTGGGTTCCTCTCGCGCATCATCCACGAAACTCCCTCCCACCGAGCGGCTTCACCCCCGCGCGGACGACCTGGATCTATGCTCCATCGGGTCGGTCGTCCGCCGGTTACATGACGAGGACGTTGTCGCCGTCCAAGCGGTTCGCCCCGCGCTCCGTGCCGTTGCGCAAGCAGCAACGGCCGTAGCGGAGGCGTTGCGGGCTGGCGGCAGACTCCTCTACGTCGGCGCTGGGACGAGCGGACGCCTGGGTGTCCTCGACGCCAGCGAATGCCCTCCTACGTTCGGAAGCTCGTCCACGCAGGTCCAGGCCCGTATCGCGGGCGGACGCCGCGCGCTGACACACGCCGTGGAAGGCGCCGAGGACGACACCGACGCGGGCGCCGAGGACGTGCGGGCCTTCGACGCCGGTCCTCGCGACGTCGTGTGTGGCGTCTCCGCGAGCGCCTCCACGCCCTACGTCCGTGGTGCGCTGGCCGAGGCACATCGGCGAGGGGCTCACACGGTGCTGGTGTGCTGCAACCGTCCCCGGACACGCGCGGACGTGGACACGCTGGTGCTGGCGCGCACGGGGCCTGAGTTGGTGGCGGGCTCCACTCGGCTGAAGGCGGGCACGGCCACCAAGCTGATCCTCAACGCCATCACCACCGCGGCGTTCATCTCCCTCGGCAAGGTGTATCGCGGGCGCATGGTGGACGTGCGGCCCGTCAACGCGAAGTTGCGCGCTCGCGCGGCGCGGATGGTGGCCGAGTTGACGAATCTCCCCCTCCTCGAGGCGACCCGGCTGCTGGAGGAATCCGGCGGGGAGGTGAAGGTCGCCGTGGCCATGCATTTCACGGGGCTCGGCGCTGGCGCCGCCCGCAAACGTCTTCGGGATGACGGCCTGCGCGAGCTCTCCCGGCCCAGACGTAAGGGCGCGCACGCACGCGGCCCCACTTGAGCCTCCACCCCGGGGCCGGGCGTGGGAGGTCGTTCATAGATTGGGGGCATGCGGCTCCCATTCCCCATTTCGGATTCTCAATGGCCACGCGTGTGCGTGGGACTCCTGTCCGGCACCAGCGCGGACGCGGTCGAGGCCGCGCTGTGCGAAATCACCGGCACGGGCGGCGGAGCCCGGCTGCGGCTGCTCGCGCACGTCTCCATCCCCTTCCCGGCCGACCTCGTCGCCCGGATGCTGGGGCCCCAAGACGCGCGCTCGCTGAGCCAGCTCGACTTCGAGCTTGGTGAGTACTTCGCCCGCGCCGCGCTCCAGGCCATCGAACGCGCGGGGCTCTCGCCCTCGGACGTGAACGCCATCGGCTCCCACGGGCAGACGATGGCGCACCACCCGCCGGGCGCGGCCGACGTCGCCTCGACGCTCCAGATTGGCGAACCCGCCGTCATCGCCGAGCGCACGGGCCTGCCCGTCATCAGCGACTTCCGCACCCGGGACGTCGCGGCCGGAGGCCACGGCGCGCCCCTGGTGCCCTATCTCGACTGGGTGGTGTTCCGGAACCCCGAGGCCCCCCGCGCGCTCTTGAACATCGGCGGCATCTCCAACGTGTCCGTCATCAGCGCTCGGCTGGAGGACACGCTCGCCTTCGACACCGGCCCCGGCAACATGGTGCTGGACGAACTGGCGCGTCGCGTCAGCCATGGACGGCTGGCGTGTGACCTGGACGGGGCGCTGTCGTGTCAGGGGAAGGTGATTCCAGAGCTGCTGACGGAGCTGCTCGCGGACACGTTCCTCTCCCGGCCTCCGCCCAAGAGCACCGGGCGCGAGCGCTACGGCGCCCCCCTCGTGGAACGGCTGTGGGCGCGCTACCCGGACCGGACCCACGACGTGATGGCCACCGCGCTGGAGCTCACCGTGGAGAGCATCGCCCGCGCATACGAGACGTGGGGGTCGCCTCGCGCTCCGGGTCTGGAGGCCATGTATGTCTCCGGCGGTGGAACACGCAATCCCCGGCTGATGGAGCGGCTCGAGGCGCGCCTTGCGCCCCTTCCCATCCGCCGGCTTGATACGCTGGGTTTTCCGGAAGGCGCGAAGGAAGCGGCGCTGTTCGCCTTGCTGGCGGCCGAATACCTCGTGGGAACCCCAGCGAATGTCCCGTCCGCAACTGGCGCGAAGCGTCGAGTCGTTCTAGGAAAGCTGACACCGTGAGCAGCGTGAATCTGATGGCCCGCGAGGTGGCCGCCAAAATCGTCTTCTACGGACCTGGACTGTCCGGCAAGACGACCTCCCTGCGGAAGATCTACGAGACCGTCCGCCCGGCCCACCGGGGCGAGATGATGTCCATCGCCACCGAGGGAGACCGGACGCTCTTCTTCGACTTCCTGCCGGTGAAGGTGGAGCGCGTGGGCGACTGCTCCGTGCGGCTCGCGCTGTACACCGTGCCGGGCCAGGTCTTCTACAACGCGACTCGCAAGCTGGTGCTCCAGGGCGCCGACGGCGTCGTCTTCGTGGCGGACTCGCAGCCGGAGGCCATGGACGCCAACCGCGAGTCGCTGGCGAACCTGGAAGAGAACCTCTTCGAGCACGGCATCCGCCTGGACCGCTTCCCACTGGTGATGCAGTGGAACAAGCGAGACCTGGACAACGTGCTGCCCGTGGAGCAGCTGCGCCAGGAGCTCAACCCGCGCGGCGTGCCGGACTTCGAGACCGCGGCCACCAATGGCCAAGGCGTGCTCGACACGCTCAAGGCGATTACCCGGCTGGTCATCAAGGACCTGCGCGCCAAGCGCATCGTCCCGCCGCCGCGCCCGGTGGCGCCCGTGGGCGGTCCCAAGCCCGCGGGCCTCGAGGCGCAGCTCACCCAGCACCTGCAACACCGCCAGCCTCCGTCCGTGGCCGCCCCCGGCGGACACGGCCCCGCCGTGGCGATGATGCCCGCGCCCACGCCCGTGCCCCACCGCGCGTCGGGCTCGTTCCCCGCCATCGCGCCCCCGCCGCGCGTGGAGCCCGTGGTGGCGCCTGCCGCGGCTGTCACTCAGGCCGGCCCCAAGCTGCTGGGCGCTGCGAGCGCGCTGGCCCCCGGCGACCTGTTCGACCACGCGCGCGCCGCCGAGGCCGCGTTCATCGCGGGCAACTACTCCACCTGCGTCACCGCGTGCACCGATGCCATCCGGCGAGCGCTCGCCTACGCGGGTGAAGGCACCCTGGCGCAGCAGGCCTTCCTCCTGCGCGTGGATGGCGCCGACCTCCTGCGCGTGCAGGGCCTGGGCAATCAGACGCACCTGCGCGTCGACGACGCGGCCTTCGCCCTCTACGTGATGATGCAGACCTTCGTCCGCCTCAACGCGGTGGGCCTGCCCGCCTCCGAGTAACACGCCCCGCGCCGCGAGCCCCCACTCTCACGGGGGCTCGCCACGGCGAAGGACGGGCGAGACTCAACGGGGCGCGGTGAGCTGCAACAACCCCATGCGCTGAAGCTTGGCCAGCGTCTTGAGCGTCTCCAGCTCCCGAGCGGGGCTCGCCAGGACGATGGTGGACACGTCCCATGTGCCACTCACGAGGCCGGCGATCTGCCGCTCCTCGGGCTTGAGCAGCGACATGCCCTGCGGGTCATGCACCACCATGGGAATCAACAGCGGCGGCATCTCCGAGTAGAGCGCGGCCACGTGCTCACGCTGCACCAGCCGGGCGAACTCGCGCACGCGCCGGTCCGCGGGGTCGCTCGCGAGCAGGGACGCGCAGACGATGCCCGCCGCGTCGTACTGGCCCTCGCGCATCAGCACCGCGCCCTTCTCCAGCATCTCCGCCACGGGGTCGGCCTCCACCTGCGGCGCGCCGTCCACCTCCACCAGCTTCGCCCGGAGCAGTTCGTACACCCGCCGCGTCACCGACGAGCGGGACACGCCCATCGACAGCCGCAAGCGGCCCAGATTGTGAGGCTTCGTGCACAGCCCCAGGATGATCCGATGCATCAGCGGCTGGCTGGGGCTGGGGGGCGTCAACGCGCGCACGCTCAACGCGTCGATGGGCAGCGCCTTGTCCACGTCCGGCTGCTCATCCACCCAGCGCAAGGACTCGAACAAGAGCTCGCGGATGCTCATGTCGGACGGCACCCAGTCCTCGCCCGAGCGGTCCGCGTCCTCCGTCCAGTGGAACGTGCCTCGCCCGGCGATGGTCAGGTCCGTCATCGCCGCGAAGAGCTCCTCGCGGCCCAGGTCCCGAATCCACCGCGCCTGGAGACCGTGCACGTCGAAGGCGGCGTCCACGTCCGGTGTCCGGGACAGCTCGTCGAAGGCCGCCAGCACCTTGGCCCCGGAGGCCAGCTTCGCCAGCGCCAGGAGCCGGGCGACCCGGCCACGCAGGCCCTCGGAGGCCGTGGCTCCGACTTGCCCCGAGAGGAGGAAGAGCTTCCGCTCACCCGCCTCCCAGGAGAGTTGGAGCGTCCCCGTCTTGCGGGAGCTGTCCAGCCATTGAAGGAACTCAGGGAGGGGATAACTGAAGAGATCGCCGTGGAGGGCCATGCGGTTTGTTTCGAGGATACAGTCCGACGCCGTGCGCGTCGCGCTCCTGTTCATCGACGGTGTCGGCATTGGCCGGAAGGACCCGGCCATCAATCCACTGGCGCACCGTGAACACCTGCTTTCCTGCTTCCAGGACGCCCCCGGTCCGCTCCTGCCGGAGGGCGGCCGCTGTCTCGCCGTGGACACCACCTTCGGCGTGGCCGGGCGCCCACAGTCCGCCTCCAATCAGACGGCCATCCTCACGGGTGAGCCCGCCCCCACCCTCGTGGGCCAACACGTGCTGGGCTACCCCAACGCCCCCCTGCGCGGCCTGCTCGCGCAGCGCTCCATCGTCAAGCGGCTGGGGGACGCGGGCCGCGTCGCCACCTTCGCCAACGCCTACCCCGCCCCGTACCTGGATGCGCTCGGCGTCCCCCGGCGCGCCACCACGTCTCCCCCGGAGTTCACCCCGTCCCCCTCGGCCCTGCGCCGCATGAAGCCCTCCGCCGCGAAGCTGGCCTTCGCCGCGGGCAACGTGCCCCTGCGCACGCTGGAGGACGCCCGCGCGGATGACGGCCTCACCCACGACATCACCGGCGCCAGCGCCCGCGCCTATGGCCTCCCCGCCCCGGAGCGCACCCCCGAGGGCGCCGCCGAGGTCTTCTGGCGCATCGCCTCCGGCGCGGACTTCACCTTCTTCGAGCACTACCTGGCCGACGAGGCCGGCCACGCGCAGGACTTCACGGCCGCACACGCGGCGCTGGACACCTTCGACGCCTTCCTCCGCGCGGTGGTGGCCTCCCGCCCTCCGGACACCCGGGTGCTGGTGTGCAGCGACCACGGGAACGTCGAGGACCTGTCCACACGCGGACACACCCTCCACCCCGTCCCCGTGCTCTACTTCGGACCGCCCGCGCCGGAGCTGGAGTCCTTCTCCACCGTCGCCGACGTGGGACGCGCGGTGCTGCGCTGGCTGGGGACGGAGTGAAGCTCGTGACGAGGGGTTGGATGCAAGAACACATGCGCCTCGGCCCGGCCCTGCTCCTGGCGGCGCTGGCGCTCGTGACGGGCTGCTCCGCTCCGCTCCGCTCCACCATCGACCTCACCCCGGTCCCCAAGTCGACGGACCGGGCGAAGACTCACGACACGCCCACCGCCAGCGGAGCCCACATCACCGTCGAGTTCCAGGAGCGCGACGCCGCGGCCGCCGCCCAGGTCCACCTCGCCGTCGAGCGAGCCCTCCCGCGACTGGCCCGCTGGGGCACCTTCGACGACTCCGTCACCATCATCATCCACCCCAACCACGCCTCGCTGGAGCGCGCCGCCAACCGGGTGGACCACGGCTTCCTCCGCGCCTGGGCCCGCTACGAGCAGATTGAGCTGCAGAGCCCCCGCACCTGGACACTCGTGGGCGCAAGTCAGGGGCAGGTGGACGAACTGCTTCTGCACGAACTCACCCACAGCCTGATGTACCAGGTGGCCTCGGACCGGCTCGGCTGGACGCGCAAACGCATCCCCGTCTGGTTCCGCGAGGGCATGGCCTCGTACACCGCCGAGCAGGGCTACCGCGCCTCGTCCCTCGAGGACCTCGCCCGCTTCTGGACGGCCCGGCCCGGGATGGATCCGCTGACCCAGGCCGACGCGCTCTACCAGCGCGACAGCGACATCGTGTACGGCGCCGCCCACCACGCCTTCACCTTCCTGATCCGCCGCTACGGCGAGCCCGCCGTCCGCGGAATCCTCCAAGCCATGAGCCAGGGGCCGGACTTCCAGGAGGCCTTCACCCGCGCCATCGGCGTTCCCTCGGAGACCTTCCTCCGGGACTTCCACCGCTACGTCCAATGGCGAGGCTTCAAGAGCGGACGCGCCTTCAAACGCGCTGCCCCCCCTACCCCGACCCTGTAGCCCACCCCTCCCCCTACCTCTGCCCGACGATTCGGCACCACCTGTTGCCCAGTTGCATTTTTCAGAACTGGACACTGGATACCGATAACAGACCGATGGCAGAATTCCCGCTGCGCTGAAATCCACGCAATGGGTGCGGTTGACCCGTACGGGGACGGACGGGAGGGGGTATCGATGGCCGAGCAGCCGCGGAACAGCCAGGAGCTGTCCGCCGAGGCAACGGACTCACGGACATTGCTGGAGCGGCTCCAGCAATCCGCCGAGGTCCTGGAGCAACTCAGCATGACTCGGGCCCCGGGACTTCCGGAGGCCACGTCCGTGGCGTTGCGGCGGGAAGCCGCGGCGCTGCGTGAGCTGCGCGGAGACCTGGGGCTGTTGCTCACGAGCTGGTCGCTGCTCACCGACACCTCGCAGAAGCTGCTGAACCTTCCGACGGACGCGCTGGAGACAGGTGTGCATGGCGCGCTGGAGGTCCTCGCGCGGCACATCGACGCGCAGCGCGGCTACGTCAACCTGCTCTCCGACGACGGCGAGCACCTGGCGGAGAGCTACGAGTGGTGCTCGAAGGCCGTGCGCCCCCATGGGCTCGCGGACCACCGGGGACGCAGTGTCTCGACGTTCCGCTGGACGCTGAGCGAGCTGCGCGCGGGGCGGGTGGTCGCGGTGACCAACACGGCGCGCCTTCCCGCCGAAGCCCATGAAGAGCAACTCGTCTGCACACAGCTCGGGGTCCGCGCCTACGTCAACGTCCCGTTGTTGCTGGCCGGGAGGCTGATCGGCTGGATGGGCTTCGACGCGGTGGACTCGCCGCGCGAGTGGAAGCTCGAGGAGCGCCACCTGATGCGCTTGACGGGCCACATGCTCGTCACCGCGGTGGAGCGCAGGCGCCGGGAGGTGCTGCTGCTCCAGGAGAATGAGCGCGAGCAGCGCGAACAATCCTTGAGCATCCTCGCCGCGGGCCTGGCGCATGAAATCAACAACCCGCTGGCGTACACGGCGGGCAACCTGGAGTACCTGCGCGAGCGGCTGCCGAGCCTGTGCGTGCAAGCGGACGACGAGTGCCGGCAGGTGCTCGATGAAGCACTCGAGGGGACCTCGCGCATCCAGCGCATCGTCGCGGACCTCAAGTCGCTCTCGGCCGCGACGGCGGAGCCCGTGGAGCCCGTGGACCTCAGGGCCGTCGCGGAGAGCACGCTGCGGATGGCGGCCAACCAACTCCGGCACCGGGCGCAGATTGTCCGCGACTACCCGGCGGACGTGCCCCGGGTTCGAGGGACGTCGACAAAGCTGGGCCAGGTGATGCTCAACCTGCTGCTCAACGCGGCCCACGCCATCCCCGAGGGACGCGTCTCCGACAACCGCATCACCGTCGTCCTGAGGGCCGTGCAAGACGACGTGTCGCTGTCCATCTCCGACACCGGCTGTGGCATCGCCCCCGAGGTGATGCCGCGCATCTTCGACCCGCTGTTCACCACGCGCCGCTCCGGCGAAGGCATGGGCATGGGCCTGGCCATCTGCCGCGATATCATCGCCGCGCTCGGCGGCCGGATTGACGTGAGGAGCGAGCAGGGCCGCGGCACCACCGTGGAGCTTGTCCTTCCGCGCGCAGAGCACCCCACGCTCGAGACACCGAGGAGTCCCAGCCCCGAACCCTCCGTGGGCCGGCGGGTGCTGGTGGTCGACGACGAGCCGCGGGTCCTCGACTTGATGAAGCGGCTCTTGCGAGGCCACGTGCTCGTCACCGTCGCCAACGGCCGTGAGGCGCTGGAGTACCTGAGCAACGACAGGGCCTTCGACGTCATCCTGTGTGACTTGATGATGCCGGAGTTGACGGGCATGGACGTGTACCACTCCGTCCTGAAGACCTGGCCGGGCCTTCACGAGCGCATCGTCTTCATCAGCGGCGGAGCCTTCACGCCCGAGACGAAGCGGTTCCTTCAAGACGTGCGCAATCCGGTGCTGGCCAAGCCCTTCGAGGCCCAGAACCTGCGCGACGTGGTGATGGCCGCGGGCGGCTCGCGGCCCGGTTGAGCGGGGATTCGCGAGTCAGGGAGGAGACGGCTCCGCGACCAACTCGACACGCCGGCTGCGAGCAAAACACTCAGGCGTTCCATCGTCGCACGGCGGTTGTTCCGCGCCCCGGGTCTCCAGGAAGAGACGCGAGCCGTCGATGCCCATCGCCTGGAGCATCGCGGCCACGGACTGAGCGCGGCCCAGGCCCAGCGAGGCATTGACGGACTCGGGCCCCAACACGTCGGCATGACCTTGGAGCCGGACGCGCAACTGGGGACGCCGGTGGAGGCACTCCGCCGCGCGCAGCAGCGCTTGCTGTCCCTCGTCGGAGATTCGCGTGTCGAAGAAGGCGAAGAAGACAGGCGCGAGCACACACGTGACGGGCAACGCGTCGGAAGAGGCCGTGCCGGGGGCCTCGGAAGACCGTTGAGACAGCCGCCGGGCCTCGGCGAGCACCTCGTCGACGACACGCGCCGCGACGACCTCCGGGAGCGGGGTGTTCACCATCGGCCCGTACTCGATACCCACCACCGCTTCGTGCGGCTGCCCGATGACCAGGAACGACGGGCGCTGCTGCCACTGCACGGTGATGCCGTCCCGGGCGTAGGCCGTCGAGGTGATGCGCACGGAATCACCGGGCCTCGCATCGAGCGTGACGCGGGCTCGCATCACGAAGCGATAGCCCTCCACATAGGAGAAGACCGACGAGCGGCCCACGTAGACCGCCGACACGTCGAGCCAACGAAGCCCCAGCGGCAACGGGTACTTCGCGCTGCTCGAGGTTCCCTGAGAGACCGCCGTGGACAAGGCATGCCCATCCAGCAGGTACTCGACGGAGACCAGCTCCCAGTGACTCCCTGGCCCCAGCCGGTCTTCATGCGCGAGCTCGAGCCACGCCTCGCCCTCGGGAACAGGTTCGGCGCGCGTCGCGACGCCACCGAGCAGGACGAGCAAGAGGCCCCACACGCGAGCCCACGCGAGGCGGCGCCACGCCTGGGGCTCCATGTGGAGCACCACAGGCCGAAGACGCTTCACGACGCCTCGCTCATTCCGGGATTCCACTCGCCCCCCAGCGGACAGCACACCGCGCGATTCTGCAATGGGTCATCGCGCCACGCTACTCACTGGACATCACACGGGAGCGGCACGGCGTCGCATCTGGCGGGCCCTGTCACTCCCTTCGAGCTGAAAGCAACAGCGGCTTCCAACGTGGTGGGTTCCCCACGGGAAGACCCCGCTCAGAGCAGGGTCATTCCTCACCACACGCTAGGGCTTCTCACGAGGCGCGGGGGACTGCGAGGCCGCGGGGCTGGAGAGAATCGGCGGACGGTCCTTGCCCTCCACCGCGCGCTGGAGCTCGATCTCCCGGAGCAGCGCCGCGGGGGCCACCGTGGACACCGGCACGTTCCCACTCTCCGCGCCGCAGAAGCCATTGAAGACTCCCAGCTTCTGCCCCGTGGCCATGATGCGATTCACCGCCGACAGCGGCGTGCCGACAATCTCCACGCCCCGCACGAGGGTTTCATTCCCCGTGTTCACATCCACCCGGTACACCATGCGCGGCACGCCCTTGAAGGCCTGATAGCCATAGCTGGACGTGTTCGTGTTGCCGCCCGTGATGTCGCGGATGATGAGGCCATAGGGCTTGTCCTGCCGCTTCGCCTCCTCGATGAGCATCTGCTTCAGCTTCGTGTCGCTCACCTGCTTCGTGCTCTCCACGACCAGGTTCGCCATGCGCGCCACCGGCTTCAGCGTGCCCTGGCTGCGGCCATGTCCGTTGGACTCGAGAAACCCATCCACGGGGCGGCGTCCCAGCAGGTAGTTGCGCAGCACGCCCTTCTCCACCAGCGTCACACGCTGACCCTTCACGCCCTCTTCGTCGTAGAGGTAGTACCCGTTGAGCGGCTCACCGACCAGGGTTCGCAGCGACGGGTCGTCGTGGAGCGACAGGAACGTCGGCAGCACCAGCTTCCCCACCTGGCCCTTGAAGGTCTTCCCCTCGTTGTCCCCATCCTGCCGGTCCCCCTCCAGCCGGTGACCCAGCGTCTCGTGGAACAACACGCCAGCCGCCTCCGGCGCGAGGATGGCCGGGCCCGTGTACGGGTCGATGGCCGGCGCCTGCCTCAACGCCAACAACTCCTCGATGACCTTCGCCGCCGACTCGCGCACCCGCTTGTCATCCGGAAGCCCCGCCTCCGTGGGCGCATAGAAGTCCCGCGAGTTGTCCAGCAACTGCCCATCCGGCGCACGTGTCACCGCCGAGACGTGGAGGCCATACAGCGTCTCCTCCGTCACCAGCCGCGAGCCCTCCGTGGACACGAACAACCGCGTCACCTTGTCCGCGGTGACACGGACCTCGGAGTCGAACAGCTCCGGATGCGCGTTGAATTGCGAGGACACCTCGCGGGCCAGCTTCACCCAACGCTCGCGCTGGAAGGGGCGCTCCACCGGCGGCTGGACGTGAGTGCTCGGCTTCTCCTTCGAGAAGGACGCCGGACGCTTCGGGTCCTCCACCGAGTAGACGTCCTCGCCCTTCTTCTTCAGGTATTGGAAGAGGGCCGACTTGTACTTCTCGTCGGTGATGAGCCACAGCGCCGTGCGCAGCGCCATCGGCGAGTCATCCAGCGGCCCTTCCTTGCGCGACGTGTAGCTGGTGCCCTTCGTGGAGAACGAGAAGTCCAACCCCTCCGCGACCGAGCTGTCGAAGGCATAGTCGCCCACGCGCACGTCGACATAGAGCCTGCGCTCGCGGTAGCCGTCGTCCATGAAGACAGCGCCGTAGCGCGCGGCGACCACGTCCTGCGTGTAGTCCTTGAGCTGATAGCTCATGAAGTACGGCGGCTCGTGGCTCTGGAGCTTGAGTTGCTGCTGATTGCGCGTCAGCTCGCTCGCCATGGCGTCGAGCAGCGTCAGGCGCGAATCCTGCGCGGGCGTCGCCGCCAGCAACACGGCCGAGGCCGCCAGCAGAGGGAGGACGGGTTGGATGGGGATTGGCACGGCCCCACCATACCCGAGCCTCTCGATAAGACGAGCGGGTCCGCCGACTCCAGGTGCCCCTCCCGACACCTGGAGTCGAGGACCCTTGCCCGGAGGGTCGACATCCGGGCCCCTGCTCGCCGTCAGGCCTTCGTCACCTTCTCACGCCCCTGGGAGATGCCCTTGGTGGCGTTGCGCGTATCAATCACACACGAGGAGCGGGCCACCACCGTGGCGTAGTCGATGCTCGTGTGGTCCGTGAGGATGAGCACCGCATCATAATCCCCCAGCGTGTCCGGATTGAGCGGCACGGACTTGAGCTCCATGTTGAAGCCGTGGCCCTTGTGCAGCTCCGGCACGTACGGGTCGTGGTAGGTGATCTCCGCGCCCTTCTCCGCGAGCAGCGTCATGATGCGCAAGGAAGGACTCTCGCGCATGTCGTCGATGTCCTTCTTGTACGCGGCGCCCAGACACAACACGCGCGCGCCGTTGAGCGTCTTGCGGCTCTTGTTGAGGGCCTCCATCGTCCGCTGCACGACGTAGTACGGCATCTGCCAGTTCACCTCGCCGGCCAGCTCGATGAACTTGGTGTGGAACTCGTACTCGCGCGCCTTCCACGTCAGATAGAACGGGTCGATGGGGATGCAGTGTCCGCCCAGGCCCGGGCCCGGATAGAAGGGCTGGAAGCCGAAGGGCTTGGTGCTCGCCGCCTGGATGACCTCCCACACGTCCACGTTCATCCGGTCACAGAGCATCTTCATCTCGTTGACCATCGCGATGTTCACGCAGCGGTAGATGTTCTCCAAGAGCTTGGCCAACTCCGCCACGCGGGTGGAGGACACCGGCACGACCTCCTTCAACGCGCTGCCATACAGCGCCGCGGCCACCTCCGCGCACTCGGGTGAGAAGCCTCCGACGATTTTCGGAATCGTCTTCGTGTTGAAGCTCTTGTTGCCCGGGTCCTCGCGCTCGGGGCTGAAGGCCAGGTGGAAGTCCACGCCCGCCTTGAGGCCTGTCTTCTCCAGGAGCGGCTTGAGCACCTCCTCGGTGGTGCCCGGGTACGTGGTGGACTCCAGGATGAAGAGCTGCCCCCGGCGCACGTGTGGAGAGAGCGCTTCACCCGTCTGGATGATGTAGCTCATGTCCGGCTCGCGCGACGCCGTCAGCGGCGTGGGCACGCAGATGATGACGCAGTCCAGGTCCTTCGACTTGGAGAAGTCCGCCGTGGCCTTCAGCTTCCCCGCCTTGCTCAGCTCCGCGAGCGGCGCGCTGGGGATGTGTTTGATGTAGCTCTCCCCCTTCTCGATTTTGTCGATCTTGCGCCTGTCGATGTCGAGCCCCAATACGGGAAAGCCCGCCTCCGCGAAGGCCATCCCCAGCGGAAGACCGACATATCCCAACCCCACCACCCCGACCTTCGCCTCCCGCCGGCGAATCCGCTCCAGCAGCGGGCTGCCCACCATCACCCTCATCGCCCTCACCTCTTTTTTTTGTGACGTGCCGCCGCGAGACGACCACCTCACCGGACCACTCACCTGAAGACAACCGCCCACCTCATGACCGACGGAGGCCGCACCTGCCCCCGGAACTCCACCGTCACCGAGGGCACCACGCGCCCATAGCCCGGCGAGTACCGCGACGGCACCAGCTCCGGCTCCAGCCCCCGCTCCAACACGAGCCACGCGAGCACCGCGCCCGGAGGCCCCAGCTCCACCGCGAAGGGCCCCAGCTCCACCGGCTCCTCCGTCGCACGCGCCGCGCGCCCGAGCACCTGTCCATCCAGCGTCACGCGCCGCGCCTGCTCGTCCGGGAGATGAAAACGTCCCACCACCTCGTGCCGCCCGGTCCCGATGAATCCATCTCGCCCCGCGAGCACCCGCTCCTTCCGGTCCAACCGGAAGGTCCGCTCGATGCCCACCGGTGCCGGGAGCATGCGGTAGCCATCGTGCCGGACACGCAACCTGTCCACGCGAGGCCCAGGAAGGAAGGCCACCACGCGCGCGCGCGCCTCCTCGGGCAGCGCGAACAACCTCGCCGGGTCCAACGCGGCCTGCTCCGCGCCATCCACCTGCACGGTGTTGTGCGCCGCCGTGCCCCGAAACGCGTTCCGCGTCGCGGGGTCTCTCGTGTACGAACCTGTCCCAGGGTCGACGATGACGGGACGTCCGCCCAGGTGCAGCTCGAAGGAGAGCTTGTCGTTGTGGCTGTGGCCCCCCACCCCGCGCTGCCCCTGCTTGCCGGCGCTCACCGTGACGACGGCCCCCGCGCCCCGCAGCACGTGGAAGCCTCCCTCGGGAAAGCTGATGGAGCGAGGCGGACGCGTCGAAGACAGGCGCCGGTGACGCTCCAGTCCCTCATGGCCCAGGAGCCACGCGGCCTCGTCCGGAAGCTCCCCGTCGCGCAGGCTCGAATCTCCGAAGAGCGCCGCGCCCAGCCCCACGAGATAGCCCTGCTCCATGTCTCCGCGCTCTCGAAGCGGGAACACGCGTCCGGAGTCGTTGTCGCCCAGTTGCGGCGCCAGCCCCGTCTCCGAGCACCAGGCGCGCACCGCGTGGAACATGCGCTTGAGCCGCGACTCGTACGCCGAGCCCAGCGGCACCCCCATGCCCCGGGACACGAGCAGCGCCAGCGTGAAGAGCTCCACCGACAGTCGATGATAGGGAATGGAGCCCTCGAAGGACGTGCCCTCGACGTGCACCTGCGCGGCCATCTGCTGGCCCAGCCCTTCCACCGCGCGCGCCACCTGCCGTGAGGCACCGGGCAGCTCGGGAAAGAGCAACCCCACCACGAGCAGCCCGACGTGATTCGACACGAGGTGGTTGTTGGGCACCGCGCCCCGGTCCTCGAGATGCGCCTCCACCCAGGCCGTGTGGTCCACGAGCGAGCCGAGCACCGGCACCAGGAACTCCGCGCACCGCACCGGCCCCGCGTCGGAGAACATGAGCAGCGCCTGCGCGAGATTGCCTGCCCGCAGCGCGACTTCCATGGGACACGTCCAGTGGACGCCCTGGCCCACGGGATTGGCCTGGAGGAAGTCCAGCACCTGCATCACGAACGCGGTGACCAGCCTCGCGCGTTCTTCCGGTGAGGGCTCGACCCAATACCCCTGGCCCAGCGCCACCACGCTGTCGAGCCGCCCCATCACCCAGGGATACTTCGGGTCGTTCCCCGTCGAATGGAGCGGCAGCTTCGCCACGGGCGCCAGTGGATACCGGTGGCCGCTGAGCACGTCGAGCGACCAGTCCACCGGGCGCCCCTCGCCAAACTCGACGCGGGTCCCGAAGACGTTCCATTCCTGACGAAGCGCCGTCCTCGCCCGGACGCTGGCGCGCTCACGTGCGCCGGGGATGGCCACGAGCGCCTCCAAGACGGACGCGCGCTGGGCCACGTCACACCAGACGCGGGAGGTGTGACTGCCGAAGACTCTCGTCGCGAGGGCCTCGGCTCGCGGCACCTTCAGGGCTTGAAGCAACCGAACCTGGTTCGTGGGCTCGCGACGACGGTAGCGCGCCTGTCGCGCCACGCCTTGCATTCGCCGGAGCGCACTCAGGGCCAAGGCCCCAGGAGCAAGCCGGGCGATGGCCGCGTAGTAGTCGAGAGTCCCCATCTGTTCCTTCCGCCACCCGTCGCACTGGCCGTTAGCAAGGGACCGGCCAAGGGGCCTTCGTGAGGAGTTGAGAGGGGTTGAAGGCGAATCCACCCCCTCGGGACGGCAAAAAAGTCAGGAGGTGCGCGGAGGCGGTGGGTAAAGGATTGCCGTTCAGCGACCCTTCATTGCCCACCGTGGGCAGTGTTGCGCCCTGGCGAGGTCATGCCCATACCTCTGCGCGTGCAAGCGGGAGCTTGGAGTGGGCGGGGCGTCGACATCGCGTTCGACGCGGAGGTGGGGCAGGCGCTGGCCGCGGTCGCCGAGCGCGCGCTGCGCTGTGGCGCCCTCGCGGGCATGGAGCTTCTCTTGCGCGAAACACTTCGATTGACGAGCGCCTCCGGCGCGGCCCTCTTCGATGGAGACACGTGCGTGGCCAGGGCGGGCACCCATGCCGCGGGCTTTGCGTCGAGCCCCGGACGCCTCCTGCGCCTCTGGCCCGAGCAGCCCCGTCATCAGGAGGGGACGCTGCTCGAACGGTTGTCCCACTTCGGGGGCGCGCTGCTCGCGGCACATGCGCGGGAGTCCTCCGCCCAGGCACGGCATTCCCGATTGCTCGCGTCACAACGAGCGTTGGAGCAGGACGCGGCCCGCTGGGAGGTGCGCCGCTCGCTGGCGGCACATGACCTGCGCACGCCCTTGATGGTCGTGAGGGGTTACCTGGACATGGTGCTGAAAGGCCATGCAGGGCCGCTCGGCGCGACAATGCAGCGCTACCTGGACCGGATGGCGCGGGCCACGCAGGACCAGCGCGCCGTCATCGACCAACGCCTGAGCCGCTGCCCCACCACGGACCTGGCCCCCCTGCTGAATGCGCGGCTCAATCCCCACACGAGACATGCGCCGCGCTGGGAGGTGACACTGGCCCTGCCCGACCGTCCCATCCTCATGAGGGCGGAGTCCTCCCAGTTGGAGGCCTGGCTGGGCGCGCTGACGCGAGCCCTCGCGACGACACGTGCGAGCTCGGTGTGGTTCTTCGCGGTGGCCGTCGATGCCCGGCGGTGTTGGCAGTTCGACATCCAGACGCAAGGAGGCCACGTGCCCGCGGAGCGGCGCGTCGCGGTGGCGCGTGAGCACACCCGGCGGTTGGGCGGGACACTGCGCGCGCCCACCCAGGACACACAACAGTCCTGGGTGGTCCAGCTTCCAGCGGAGGCGGGCGCCGGAGCGCCCTGAGCCATGCCGCTAGGCGCGAGCGGGAAGCAGCTGCCTGACGAGCTCGAGGAGCTTGCCGCGCTCCACCTCACGCTTGACGAGGTACCCATCCGCGCCGGCCTCCAGCCCCGCGGCCCGGTCCTCCGGACTGTCGAGCGAGGTGACGAGGATGATGGGCGTGGAGTGCAGCGTCGCGTGGGCTTTGATGCGCCGGGCAAGCCCCACGCCATCCAGCCGGGGCATCTGCCAGTCGCTCACGACGAGCTGGCACGGCGTCCGCTCGAGAATGCCCCAGGCCTCTTCGCCGTCCGCCGCCGTCACGACGGGGAAGCCCGCGATTTCGAGCAGGGACTTCATCGCGAAGCGCGTGGTGAGCGCATCGTCGCACACGAGGATGCGTGGACGCCGCGACTCCGTCGACGAGGAGCGGGTCTCCGGCCGCGCCGCGCGCACGAGCTCCGGCGCGTTGAGCACCGGCACCACGCGCCCGTCATCCAGCACCGCCGCGCCCGCCAGGTGCCGCACGCTCTGCAGATGCTTGCCGAGCGAGCGCACCACGATCTCCTGCTGCCCCACCACCTCGTCGATGGCGTAGAGCACCTTGTCGCCGCCGACGACGACCAGCGCGGCCATCTGCACGCGCCCGGAGTCGATGGCCAGCGGCAAGCGGGGCAACCCGATGGCCTCCGTCAGCGACAGGAACGTGAGCTGCGAGCCATCGACACGCGCCACCACCCGGCCCGCCACCGTGCCCACGTCCTCGGGCATCAGCCGCAGCACGCGCTCCACGCTGTCGGACGGGATGGCGGACACCGTCGTGCCCGTGCGCACCAGCAACCCCAGCGCCGCGGCCAGCGTCAGCGGCAGGTCCACCGTGAAGCGCGTCCCCTGCCCCGCCCAGAAGTCCACATCCACCGAGCCCTGAAGCCGCGCCGCGGTGGCCTGCACCACGTCCAGGCCCACGCCACGTCCGGACGTGGCCGTCACCTGCTCTCGCGTGGAGAAGCCTGGCTGGAACACCAGGCGCGCGGCCTGTGAGTCGGAGAGCCGCGCGGCCGCCTCCTCCGTCAACAAGCCTCGGCGCACCGCCGTGGCACGCACGCGGTCCGGCGACAGGCCGTAACCATCGTCCTCCACCACCACCGCGATTCGCGCGCCCCGGGGCACCACGCGCACCGTCAAGCGCCCCGTCTCGGGCTTGCCCACGGAGCGCCGCTCCTCGGGGGTCTCCAGCCCATGGTCGATGGCGTTGCGCACCAGGTGCAGCAGCGGGTCCTTCAGCGCGTCGAGGATGCGGCGGTCCAGCCGGACGTCGCCGCCGGCCAGCTCCAGCGCCACGTCCTTGCTCAAGCGCGCGGACACCTCGCGCACGGTGCGGCGCAGTGGCTCCAGGAGCTGCGACGCGGGCACCATGCGCAAGTCCCGCAGGTCATCGCGGGCCACCTGGGCCACCAGCGCCAGTTGCTCGCCGTCGCGATGCGCCTCGCGCGACACCTCCAAGAGGCGCTTCTGCATGGTCCGCATCAGCGCCACGCCGGAGCGCAGCGAGTCCAGCGCGGGCCCGCCCCCCGTCAGCGAGAGCTGCGAGGCGGCGCGCTCCAGGTGCCGCAGCACCTCATGTGTCCCGTCCGACAGCGCGCGATATCCCTCGGAGCGCCGCGCCTGCTGAGACCGGCCCGACACGAGCAGCTCCACCTGGAGCGCCAGCGAATCGAGCGTCTTCACCGACACGCGCACCGTGTGCTCGGCCGAGGAAGCTCGGGCCTCCGGCGCGGACACGGGCGTGCCGGGAGTCATGGCCTCCGGAGCGGCCTGCGCGGGCACCGCCTTGAGCGCCTCCACCGCGCGAGTCACCGCGGCCACCGGCTTCACCGCGTCCAACCGGCCGCGCATCTCCACCAGCGTGCCCGCCACGTCGGACGCGGCAAGGCTCGCGGGGTCTCCGCCCGGCTCCATGCGCGCGAAGCCCAACGCCGCCGCCTCCGCCAGCGTCGCCACGCGCGAGGCTCCACCCTCGAGCGCCAGACCGCGCAGCCCCCGGGCCCGCTCCATCGCCTTGCGCACGACGGCGGCCCGGTCCGGCACATCCGGAGAGCATAGCGCGCTGAGCGAGGCCTCCAGGAAGTCGAGCACCTCCAGGCCCTTCGCCGCGAGGCCCGAGGCCACCGACGCCGCCTCGGTGACGGCCACCTCGCGCCCCAGCGACTTGAGCAGCGCGGTCAGTCCCTCCACCTTGGGAGACTGCCCCGCGTCGCCACGGGCCATGGCCGCCTCGATGCCGGACAGCCCGCGCAGCATGGACTCCACCGCGTCGCGAGGAAGGCCCGCGTCCGTGCGGGTGTGGGCCAGCCCGTCCTCGATGGCGTGAACCACCTGCTCGATGTCATCGAGCCCCAGGCTCGCCGCGGAGCCCTTGAGGCTGTGCACCAGCCGCTTGAGCGAGGGCAGCAGGTCCGCGTCGCGCGCGGTCGACGGCCCCTCCATTCCGAGCACCTTCGCTCCAATGGATTGGATCTGCTCACGCGTCTCCGCGGAGAACACCGGCCAGATGCTGCGCAAGAGCTGCGGATCCATGTCGCGCCCCTATTCCCGCGCCTGCCGGCCCTCGGCCGGGCCCCCGAGTTGCTCCAATTCCAGCACCGTCAGCCGGTCCGGCGTCAGGTACAGGAAGGGCCCCGGAGGAGGCTGTGAGAGCTCGGTCTTGGGCAGCTCCTTGCGCCCTTCCACCGTCTCCGCCGCCAGTCCAAAACACTCCTCCCCCACCTCCACCACCACGATTTTTCCAAGGTCCGACATGCCGCCGCCCTCCAGCCCCAACAACTGGCGGAGGTCCAGCACCGGCACCACGCGCGAGCGGCTGGCCAGCGCGCCCAGCACATGCGGCGGAGCCCCGGGCAGCGAGCAGATGCCGCGCGCCTCCAGCACGTGGTCCACGTGCTCGATTCGCACCGCGTAGCGCTCGCCGCCCACCTGGAAGGCGAGCACCGACAGCGACTCGTGGTGGACCTCGTGGCGCGACTCGGCCAAGGCCCGGGCGCGCGCGCCAAGCACCTCGCGCCGCTTCTCCGTGCTCTCGCCGCGCGCCGGCACCCCTTCGTGCCGGAGCGCGGGCTCCTGTGCGTCGCTGTTCACCTTGACCTCGTCGCTCGCCATGCGTGCGTCACCGGTTCGTCGCGGGCAGCTTCAACATGTCGCGCACCTTCGAGCGCAGGTCGTCCACCGACACGGGCTTGTTGAGGAAGGCGCTGGCGCCCACCAACTTGCCCTTCTGGCGGCTCGCGTCGTCCTTCAGGGAGGTGAGCATCATGAAGGGGGTGGCATGCAGTTGTGAGTCCGCGCGCACCGCCGCGCAGAGGGAGAACCCGTCCATCTCCGGCATCTGCACGTCGGAGATGATGAGGTCCGGCTTGAGCTCCCGCGCCTTGCTCAAGCCCACCACCCCGTTGGGTGCGTCGAAGAACTCCAGCCCCCAGCCCATCAAGTAGACCTGGAGCAAGTTGGTGATGGTCTTGGTGTCCTCGACGATGAGGACCTTCAAGGCCTGTCGTGCCGTCGCCACGTTTGCGTTCATAGCTGGTACCTACCCACCAGGTCCGAGAAGCGCTTCGAGAGATTGGTCAGATTGCCAGCCACTTGTTCGATGCGTCGTGTTCCCACGACGGAGTCTCCCATGGCGGACGTCAGCTCGCCCATCGCGGCGGCGATCTGCTCGACACCAATCGTCTGCTGGCGGGTATTCCCCGCGATTTGCCGCGCCGCCCCGCTGGACTCCCGAATGACTTCGGACAGTCCCAGGATGGCGGAGCCCGCGCCACGCGCCAGCTCCATCGCGGCCTGCGCGCGGCGGCTTCCCTCCTCCGTCGCGTTGACGGCCGCGCGCGTTCCCTTCTGAACCTCGTTGAGCAGCCCCCGCACCTGCTCCGCGGCGACCCGCGACTGCTCGGCCAGGGTGCGCATCTCCGTGGCCACCACCGCGAAGCCGCGCCCGTGCTCTCCCGCCTTGGCCGCTTCGATGGAGGCATTCAACGCGAGCAGGTTGGACTGCTCCGCCACATCCTTCACGGTGCTGATGATGTCGCCAATCTGGAGCGTGCGCTCGCTCAGGTCGGTGATGGACAGGGCGATGGCCTTCACCTGCTCGCCCAGCTTCTCCATGCCCGTCACGCTCTCGGCCACCACCTTCTGACCGTCCGCGCTGAGCGACTCCGACTTCTGCGTCTGCGCGATGACGGAGTCCGCGAAGGCCGTGGCCTGCTTGGACGTCTGGGCAATCTCCGCGACGGTGGTGCTCGTCTCGCTGATGGCGGACGCCTGCTGGTGCGCCATGGCGGACTGCTGGGAGGACGTGGACAACACCCCCGCCGCCTCCCTCTCCATCTCCGCGGCGGCCGTGCGCAGGTCTTCCAAGAGGTGCGCCAGGCCCTCGGACATGGCCGCGAAGCTGCGCGACACGTCGCCAATCTCATCCGAGGCGCTGGTGTCGAACTGCTGGCGCAGGTTTCCTCCGGCAATACCCGTCGCCGCGCGGGCCAGCCGCTCCAGCGGGACGACGAGGAAGCCCGACATGAACCACGCTCCCAGGAGGCAGGCGGCGAGCACGAGCACGCCGAGCATCACCGTGAAGCGCGTGGTGGCCGCCAGCGCCTGGGTCAGCGCCTGTTCATGGAGGGCCACCTGCACCGTGCCCACCCGGCGCGTGGAGCCCGCCTGCCCCGAGTACACGGGCACGGACGACTCCACCACGGGCTCGCCCTCGATGAGCAAGCGGCGCTCTTCCACCGCGTCGCTGTCCGGCATGGCCTGATCCGCGCCCGCGAAGCGCTCATCCGCCACCTCCGAGAGGAGTTCGCCCTTGGCGCCGCGAACCAGCACATAGGCCACGTCCGGAACGTGGCGCAGCACGCCGTGCGCGGTCGACTGGAGGCGGCTCGCATCCTGGCTCGCGATCAGCATGGGCCCCAGCGTCTTGGACAGCTCCTCGCTCACCGAGCGCGCGCGCCGCGACAGGTCCTCGCGCTGCGCGCTGCCCATCTGGTTCCAGAACGCGAGCGTGAGCACACTGGCCACCAGCACGCCCGTCAGTCCGGTGACGGCGACAATCTTGAATCGCAGGCTGCGGCGGCCCAGCACGAGCCACTCCGGCAGCGTCACCTTCGTCTTGTTGACGTCCACATTGCCTCCCACCAGCGAAGGGCGCTGCTAGCGCGCCCCCTGCCATCCGGCCTGCGTTCTGGGTGCCAGTGCCTGCCGCAGGCCTCCGGCCGTCATCGTCTCCACCCCACGCAGCGGCTGTTCGTCATCCAGTCCATCCAACGCGCGCAGGGCGTTCTGCCTCGCGCGCTCCGCATCCTCGGGCCGCTCCAGGCGCCCGTAGAGCGCCACCAGCGTCGCATGCCCCAGCGCCAGCCTCGGCTCCAGGTACAGCGCCTTGCGCACCGCCTCCACCGCCCCGTTCAAGTCTCCGCGAGCCTCGGCCACCATGGCCAGCAGCAGATAGGCCTCCGGCACCAGCGCCTTCGCGGCCTCGCGGGCCAGCGCCTCGGCTTCCTCGAAGCGGCCCGCCCGCGCCGCCTCCACCGCGCGCTCCATGGGCCCCGCCTGCGGCGACGTCACACGAGGCGCGGCGACAACAACCGGAGGCTCCGCGGCCCGCGGCGCGATGGGGGTGTGCAGCTCCATCTGAGGCCGCGAGGACAGTCCTTCCAAGAGCGACGCGGCCTTGGGCGCGAACGGCGGCACGAGGCGGGCCGCGGCCTTGAGCACCTCGGCCGCATCGCGCACGGCGCGACGGACGGGAGGCTCCTGCGGCGTCTCGCCGGGAGTCGGGACGCGCAGCGCCACGCTGCCCTCGGCGTCCACCATCTCCAAGCCCAGCCCGTTGGTGAGGGGGACCTCCGCGGGAGAGACGAACAGCAGTCCTCCGGGGGTGAGCGCCGAGAGGAAGTGCGAGAGCACGCGCCGCACCAGCTCCGGCGGAAAGTAGATGAGCACGTTGCGGCAGAAGATGGCGCTCAGGCCCGTCTGGGGAGGCGCTTCGACGGCCAGGTTGTGGCGGCGGAACTCCACCAGCTTGCGCACCTGCGGCACCACGGAGAGCTGCTCCCCCCGGGGCTCCAGGTAGACGCGCTCCAGCTCCGGCTCGACATGGCGAAGGGACCAGGGGCCGTAGAGCCCCTCCTTCGCGCGCTCCAGCGCCCGGCCCGACACGTCCGTGGCGAGCACGCGGATGCGCCCCTCCGGGATGCCCGCCGACAACAACGCCATGGCGATGCTGTACGGCTCCTCGCCCGTGGCGCAGCCCGCGCTCCAGACGTTGAAGAAGGGCCCCGTCTTGGGGAGCGACAGCCGCGCGAGCGAACGCAGGTGCTCGGGGTGGCGGAAGAAGTACGTCTCGCCGATGACGGCGTGTTCGATGAAGGTCTCCACCGCGTGCGCGTCGCGCAGCAGGAGTCCTCGCAGGAAGGCCTCGGGCGCCATGCCGCGCGCGTCGGCCGAGCGCGACAGCGCGGTCTCCAGCGAGCGGCGCAGGCTGTGCGCGAGCGTCAGGCCACAGGCGGTCCTCAGGACCTCCTCGACCTTCATGAGCGTCTCGTCATCGAGGACGGACTCGCTCACGTCCCCTCCGACCCCGCCAACACCGCGGAGACGCGCAGCAGCGGACGCACACCCTCGGGCGTCCGGCACAGCCCGGCCATCAGCCCCGTGCGGTCCCACTGCAGGCTCACCGCCCCATCGACGGTGCCTTCCACCAGCGTGGGCGCTTCCACCAGATCCCGGACCCGATCCACCAACACCGCCACCGGACGCGCGCCCTTGCAGATGACCAGGTGCGCATCCAACTCCGGCTGCCGCTTCACCCCCAGCAGCGAAGCCAGATCCACCGCGACGGCGGGACTGCCTCTGTAAATAAACGTTCCCAACACATGGGCGGGGCTTCCGGGCAGCGGCTCCAGTTCCACCAGCCGCACCACTTCCTGGACGGCATCGGCCGCCAGGAGCGCGGAGGTGCCCGCCGCGTCCAACGTCAAGAAAAGGCCAGGCAGCCGCAGCTCTCCCGAAAGAGAGACCAGCTCCTGCCGCAGTCGAGCCTGCTCCTGCTCGATTTCGCCCAAGCGCTCCTGGACGGAGGCTCGGCGCACCTGCGCTTCCACGGGATTGTGAGGGGTATCTGCCATGGGGGCGGCCCCGCCCGCTTCAGCCCTGGCGCGCGGGTCGACTCACGCTAATCCGGGAAATACGGAACCGTCAATGCGGGGTGAATTGGACCGTCCCCCACCCGACTCGCCAGGTGTGTGCCGGTAACCGCCTTCAGGTGTTGGACTTCTCAAGGCCGGAAGTGCGTCTGGAAGTGGAGATATGGTTTGATGCGTACCCGGCACACTTCTGGAGACTCCATGTTGCTTGTTGTCAGGGGGTACGCATGATCAAGGGCGACTCGTCAAACCCCGAGACGCCTGCCGCGACGGGTGCGGATCCGCTCATTGGCCGAACTCTGAATGGCCGCTTCAGCATCCTGGAGCCCCTGGGCATCGGTGGCATGGGCAAGGTCTACCGCGCCCTCCAGGCCCCCTTGGAGCGAGTGGTCGCGCTCAAGGTCCTCAACCCCAGCTTCCCCAGCAGCAGGGACCCCGGCTTCCAGAAGCGCTTCCTGCGCGAGGCCTCGCTGACCTCGAAGCTGCGCCACCCCAACACCGTCACCGTCATCGACTACGGGCAGACGGACGATGGCATCTTCTACATCGCCATGGAGTACCTGGAGGGCCGCACGCTGGCCCAGGTGCTCGGGCAGGTGGGGCCGCTGCCGTGGTCGCGCGCCATCGCCATCGCCCAGCAGATCTGCCGCTCGCTGCGCGAGGCGCACAGCCTGGGCATCGTCCACCGGGACCTGAAGCCCGCCAACATCATGCTCCTCAACGAGCAGGATCAGGATCTGGTGAAGGTCCTGGACTTCGGGCTCGTGAAGTCGGTGGCGGCGCCGCAGGAGGGGCAGATCTCCCCGGAGATCACCCAGAACGGCACGTTCCTCGGATCACCCCAGTACATGGCGCCGGAGCAGGCGCGCAACGCGACGGACGCCCGCAGCGACGTGTACTCGCTGGGCATCGTCCTCTTCCAGATGCTGATGGGGCGTCCGCCGTTCATCGCGCGGGACCACATCGAGCTCATCTTCGCCCACTACAAAGAAGCGCCCCCCACCTTCCAGCAGCTGCGCCCGGACATCGCGGTGCCGCCGGAGATCGAGGCGGTGGTGCGCCGCAGCCTGGAGAAGGAGCCCGCGCGGCGCTACCAGACGATGGACGAGATGCTGGAGGGTCTGCGCGAGGCCAGCATGTCCGCGGGTGGCAACAGCGGCATCTTCAAGCGGCCCGGCGGCACGACGACCACGGGCCCCTACCCGTCCCCGCTGTTCTCGAGCGTGGGCAACGCGCCCACGGACTCGGGTGACACGCTCGCGGTGGACATCAGCGTGGAGGTGCCCAAGGCCGTGCAGCGCGCCCGTCAGCGCACGCTGCTGATGGGGGGCCTGGGTGGCGTCGTCGTCGCCGGCCTCGTCGCGGGGGGCGCCATCTTCTTCATGCGGGACAAGCCCGTCGCGCCGCCGCCGGAAGCCAGGCCGGAGCCGGTGGCGCAGGCCCCCGTGCAGGCTCCGCCCGCCGCCGCGGCGCAGGAGGCGCCCACGCCCGCTGGAGCACACAAGGTTCGCTTCAAGCTGATGAGCCAGCCCAGCGGCGCGCGCGTGTTCTACCGAGGCAAGGAGCGCGGCACGACGCCCTTCACCCTGGAGCTGCCCTCGGGACAGGACGGCTCCATCACGGTGGAGCTCACGTTCGCGCTGGAGGGCTACCAGATGGAGACCGTCGTCACGGGCGGCTCCGGTGAGGTGGTGCTGTCACAGAAGCTCCAGAAGCGCCGGGGTGGCCGGGGTGGTGGCGGCGTGGAAGTGGCCTCCGCTTCCGCTCCCGACGAGGTCGAGGTGGCCGAGCCCGTGGCCACGCCCGGTGGCATGTCCGCGCCGGTGATGCTCGCGCCCACCCAGCCGCCTCCCGTGGAGCCCGAGGCGCCGCAGACGGCGGGCGCGGTGGGTGCGGCGGCCGCGGCCCAGGCCAAGGGCGCGGGAGGAGGCCTGGCGGTGCCGGTGCTGCCCACCGCGGCGCTGGCCTCCGCGCGCGGCGACGTGCTGCCCTACAACGAGAACATGCCCCGGCCGGAGATGATCGACCAGGGCAAGGACCTCGTCTACACGCGCGAGGCGATGGCCGCGAAGGCCGAGGGCGTGATGCTCTTCCGCTGTACCATCACCACCAAGGGACGCGTGGAGAAGTGTCGCGTCATCAAGGCGGTGGCGCACATGGAGAAGGCGGTCTTGGACTCCTTCCAGTCGCGCACGTACAAGCCCATCGTGTACCAGGGCCATCCGGTGAACGTGGACTACACGTTCAGCATCCGGCTGGTGGCTCCGCGCCGCTGAGCGCTCGTCCCGCCACCGGGCCTGGTCTCAAGGCCCGGTGGAAGAACGGAAGCCTCGTGGCCCCCTCACGCTTCAGCGTCCGCCGGACCTCCGCCTCGCGCGCAGCAGCGCGATGACGGCCCACGCGGCTCCGGAGAGCGCCGCGCCAGGAGCCGACGCGCAGCCCGTGCCCCGCCCGTCCGCCAGCAGCACGATGCCCGTGTCCAGGCGCTGCACGCACTGATTGGGCGGTTGCCACCGCGGATAGATGGAGCAGAAGCCCGCGATGGAACCCGAGTCGATGACCCGCTTGCGCGTCTCTCCCTGGGGCGCGGTGGGCGCCATGGTGGAGGCCGTGTTCGACACGTGGTCCAAGCCCACCACGTGACCAATCTCGTGCGTCATCGTGTTCTGCAGGTCCACCGCCACGCAGTCAGGTGATTGGGGGCCCTGACACGGCGGAGAGTCCACCGTGGTGAAGAGATGGCCCGGCGTGCCCCCAGGTTGGGACGCATTCATCTCGATGTCCGCGTCCAGCACCCGCCCCGAGGCGACGCTGTACGTGGACGTGGTGAGCGCCAGTGTCCCCTCGCCAATCTCCCAGCACCCGTGCTTGTTGCCGCAGCTCTCATCGGCCCAGCACGCATCGTCCCCAGGCACGACGTCATCACACGCCGTCTCGCGGAAGGTGATGATGTTGTAGTTGGCCCGCGGGTTCTTCTCGTCGTAGCCCACGACAATCGGGCCCCGCCAATCCGAGCCCCGCCGGAAGCCATAGTCGCTGCAGGATTCGGACACGCGCCGCCAGGAGTCGAAGGCCGCCTCGATGGCCGCCACCTCCGTGTTCCCCGGTGTCCGGGCACTGCCCGCGGGGTCCAGGTGGTAGACGTACTCGCGCACCGGCCACAGCAGACAGAGCGGGCGGCCGGTGACGAGCGTGCGCTGGAACGGCAAGGTGTTCTGCGCGACGGCGGGCGCACCGAGGAGCACGAGCCCCAACAGGAGCGGCTTCCTCATGAACGGCCCTCGCGCTTGCGGCCTAGGAGGCTCCACAACGCCCACGCCCCCAGCGCGGCGCCCATCGACGACGCCCCCGTCGACGCGCAGCCCCCGCCCTCCTTCCCCAGCTTGTCTTCCACCACGGGGTGCAGACAGGCCTGGCTCGCGCGGCCCTTCGGGTAGACGTCACAGACGAACGAGCTCGAGCCCGAGTCGATGGTGCGCTTGGACACCTCGCCCAGCTCCGCGCTGGGGTTCATCGTGGAGCCGGCCGCACGCGTGTGGTCCAACCCGATGAAGTGACCAATCTCGTGGGTGGCGGTGTTCTGCACGTCGGTGGCCACACAGTTCGTCGTCACGACCGGCGTACACATCGGGCCGTTCGCCGTGGTGAAGGTGTACTGCCCCGCGTTGAAGGAGATGTCCGAGTCGAAGATGATGCCGGAGCGCTTGTCGTAGGTCGTGAGGGTGATGGCGAGCGTGCTCGCGTCGTCATCCCAGCAGTCGAACTCGTTGGCGCACGTCTCCTCCTTCCAACACGCGTCGTTCTCCGCCACCACCGCGCTGCAGTTGCGCGTGCGGAAGAGGACCACGTTGTTGTTGTTCTGCTCGTTGCGCCGGTAGCCCACGCGCCGCTCGTCGATGACGGGGCCTTCGCGCAGCGACAGGTTTCCGCACCGCGCGAAGATGTCCTCCCAGCTCTTGAAGGAGACTCGCACCGCCTCGAACTCCGAGTCCCCCGGCGTGCCAGGATTGCCTTGGCTGGCCTGGTGCCAGGTGACCTGGGGCACGGTCCAATAGAGGCACTGGGTGGTGGTGTTCCCAGGAGTCACCCGGCTGCGGACGTAGGGAGCGAACTGCCCCAGCGCGAGGGCGGCCAGCAACGTTGCCGCGGCACTCACGGCGCGGACTCCTTCAGCGCGGCGCGGATGGCGGCCTTGAGGTCGTCGAGTGTCCTCGGCTTCTGCGTGGAGGTGGTGGGCTGACGCGTGACGGGGTCCAGCAGCAGCGCCTCCGAGGGCTCGGGCACCGCCATGACCGGCTTGCCGACCTCACCGCGCTGCACCTGGTACTTGCCCTGCGCCTCACCAGCGAGGCGGAAGGCCTTCGCGCCGCGCTTGCGCAGGAAGATGACCACTTCCTCACCCGTTTTGAATGAGGCGAGTCCATGCACCACCTGTCCGATATCGCCCACCTCGCCGCCAGGCTGGGTGACGAGCACCGTGCCTCCCGGCTGTCCCTTGAGGGGTTCCACCACTTCGACCTCGACGTCGGTGACGATTCGCTGACCATCACCGGACCAGCGGCTCTCCACACGGCGGACGACACCGTGGACCACCGCGTCCGATTGCTGGGAGAGCTGCGGCACGTCCATCCGCAGCTGCGTGGTGGCGGCCGCGGGCAGCGCGACCAGGAGGACCACCGTCACCATCCCCATGCGAACTAGCTGACGAATCGACATGCGCTTTCTCTCCCCGTGGCGCGCACCATACCCCAGAGCGTGCCCATCCGCGTTGACCCCCTGTCCACCTCCCTGCTAATCCGCGCGCCCGTATGCCCTCCGCTCCTCGCGTCCGATTCGCTCCGTCCCCTACTGGATACCTCCACATCGGTGGTGCCCGGACGGCGCTGATGAACTACCTCCAGGCTCGTCGCCATGGCGGCACCTTCATTCTTCGCATGGAGGACACGGACCGCGTGCGCTCCACCGCGGAGTCCGTGCAAGCCATCCTCGACGGCCTGGTGTGGCTGGGAATCGACTGGGACGAGGGACCCGGCAAGGAAGGCCCGCACGCGCCCTACTTCCAGACCCAGCGGTTGGACACCTACCGCGAGCACTCCCAGCGCCTCATCTCCGAGGGCAAGGCCTACCGCTGCTACTGCACCCGACAGGACCTGGATGCGCAGCGTGAGGCGGCCGAGAAGTCCGGCGGCTTCTACAAGTACCCGGGCACCTGCCGTGAGTTGAAGGGCCCGCCCGCGGGCCGCCGCGAGGATGAGGCCGTCATCCGCTTCAAGATGCCCTCCACCGAGGGCACCGTGTCGTTCGACGACAAGGCGCTGGGCACCATCGCCAAGCCCTACTCGGACCTGGACGACTGGGTCATGCTGCGCGCGGACGGCATCCCCCTCTACAACTTCGGCTGCGTCATCGATGACCACCTGATGGACATCACCCTGGTGGCGCGCGGCCAGGAGCACGTCAACTCCACCTTCCCGCAGCTCATGCTCTACCAGGCGCTGGGCTGGCAGCCGCCGGAGTTCGCGCACCTGCCGCTCATCCTGGGACCGGACCGCGAGAAGCTCTCCAAGCGCAAGCACCCGGAGGCGGACGTGATGCTGCACAAGCGCACCGGCATCATGCCGGAGGCGCTCAACAACTTCGTCATCCGCCTGGGCTGGAGCCACGGCAACGACGAGGTCATCACCCGCGAGCAGATGCTCGAGTGGTTCGACTTCTCCGACGTCGGCACCACGTCCGGCGTGTGGAACCCGGAGAAGCTGCTCTGGCTCAACCAGCAGTGGATGAAGCTGCTGCCCGAGGAGACCGTCGCGGAGCGGCTGGTGCCCTTCCTCGAGGCCAAGGGCTTCCAGGTGAAGGGCGACTCGCGGCTGGTGCCCCTGGTGCATGCGCTGAAGGAGCGCGCGCGCACGCTGGAGGAGATGGCCACCACCGCCTCGCTCTACTTCCGCTCGGGCGTCACGCTGGATGAGAAGGCCGCGGCCAAGCACCTCACCGGAGACTCGCTGGTGCTCCTGCGCAAGGTGCGCGACGGCATCGCCGCGCTTTCGGAGTGGACGGTGGAGGCGCTCGACGGCGTGGTGAAGTCCGTGAGCGAGTCCTCCAGCGTCGGCATGGGCAAGGTCGCCCAGCCCGTGCGGGTCGCCATCACCGGCAACACCACCAGCCCGGGCATCGGCGAGACGCTGCTCCTGGCCGGCCGCGACGAGGCCCTGCGCCGCATCGACGCCGCGCTCACGCGCGGTGGGTGATTCCTCTTCGCCGAAGCGGTGGACGACCGCCGCTTCGGCACCTATCTTCGCAACCCATGACGCGTGCGCTTGACACCATGAGACGGCATTTCTATAAGGCGCGCCCACTCGGGGCGGCGATGTTCGCGCTCTGGGTGGCGACGGCGGGTGCCGAGGTGGTCAGCGGCGCGCAGCTCCCGGATGGCTCCCAGAAGGTGGGAGAGAATCGGTACCGGGCGCCGAGGGATTTCGAGGCGACGTTGGATTACTACCGCTCGGTCTATTCGACGAGCAGTTATCCTCGAAGGCAGATCGTGAACCAGCCGGGCGTCAAGGCGGTTCACATCAGCAACCCCTCGGGGAAGAACTTCGCGGGGCTGAATATTTATGAGGCGAACGAGGAAGTTCGCATCTACATCGTCCCGACCCAGCAAGCGGTCAAGCCGGTGAAGAAGCAGGAAGCAAAGCCGGTGAAGAAGAAGTAGACGCCCACCGAAGTTGTTGCAGTCGCTGGGCGGTGTTGGTAGTAGAGGCAGCCGCAGTGATTGGGGAATCGTCTAACGGCAGGACAGCAGACTCTGACTCTGCTTATCTAGGTTCGAATCCTAGTTCCCCAGCTCGCAGCACCGCAGTCCGCAGCAAAAAAGAAGCTCGAAATCAGAGGGTTGACGAGAGCGGAAACAAGATGTAGGAAGTGGCAGCAGAAACACGGTGGTTGCAGCGAAATGTCGGCCCTGTCGTCTAGCGGTTAGGACGGTGCCCTCTCACGGCACAAACTCGGGTTCGAATCCCGGCAGGGTCACTCAGGCGCCCGCCTTCTGAAAAGAAGGCGGGCGTTTTGTTTTTCAAAGACATGCATCGCCCATGAGCACGGGCCGAGCCATGTATCGCTCGAGCCCCTGCGGGTGTGTTCGCCCTTCAGGCCGAGCGCGCGCGGATGCTCTGGCGAAACGCGGTGAGGGCGGCGGCGAGCCGGTCCAGCGCTCGCTGGACACCCCGCCGGAGCAACAGCATCCGCACCTTCTCCGGGAGGGCCGTGGCACCCTGGGTGGAGCCGAAGCCCACCAGGTCCATGCGCAAGGTGATGGCCTCGAGCAAGTCCCCGAGGTCCGCCTGGGGACTGGCCAGCAGCAGCACATCCGGAGGGCGCCGCTGAAGACGCTCCGCCAGCGAGCGCCACTGCGGGTCGCCCGTCTCCACGACGACGACATCCACGCGCTCCAGCTCCGGCGCGTAGGGGGCCAGGTCCAGCACCTCGAACCCCGCGTCCTTCAAGGCGGAGAGCGCGTCGGCGCTGCCCACCACCGCCACGGTCCCCTGCTGCACCGCGCGCGAAGACTCTTCGTAGGCCCGGAGCTCCACTTCGAGTGCTTCATGGGCGGGCTCCGGCGCGTCCTGCCCCTCGGACAGGAGCGCGGCGGCCTCTCGGGCCACCTCTCGCGCCTGCTCTCGCACGAGGGTGCCGGACGTGCGCCGCTCCAGCGCCGCCCTCACCTTGGCGCGCAGCACCCTCAAATCGTCGAACGGCTTGAGGATGTAGTCGCTCGCGCCCGCGGCGAAGGCGGCGATGACGGACTCGCTGCTCGCGTAGGCCGTAATCATCAGCGCTTCGAGCGAGGGTTGCAGCCCACGGGCTTGCGCGACGAGCTCCACACCGCCCATGCCGGGCAGGTTCTTGTCCGTCACCAGCACGTCGATGCGCTGCTCGCGCAAGAGGGGCAGCGCTTCCTCCGCGCTCGCCGCCACCAGCACCACGAGGTCCGACTCGCGCTCCAGCAACCGCGCGCAAATGTCCAGGACGACGGGCTCGTCGTCCACCACCAGCACCGTCGAGGCGAGCGTTCCCCCCTCCTCTCCGCCACTCTCACCGGTCTCGAACGGGAGATCCATGGCTTTGGAGATTCGCACAGCTTCACGCGGACTTCGAGGCTCGCATGCGTTGGACCGCTATGCTGGCGCCGTGGCGAGCTTCAAGGACGCGTTGCTGGAGAACCAAATCCCCCCGCTGCTCGGCGACGTGCGCCTGCGCTACGACGGCGGCCGGCTCGTGGGTGAGTCCCTTCCGCCTCGGTGGGAGTGGAGGATGCTGCCCGGGCTGAGTGTGGGTGTCGCGGTGGGCTGCGCCGTGGGAGCGGCCATCCTGGTGGGGCAGGAGGCGGGCACCTTCCCCACGGCCTCCGCCGCGTTGGCGTTGGTGGCCGCGTCGATGGTGGGCCTCGCGCTGAAGCTGGAGTCGAGCCTCAGCCGCCGCCGCTTCGTCCTGCACTTCCGCTCGGAGACGCTGCGGCTGGAGCGGCTGACCTGGGCGCCCGGAGCCACCCGCGCGGAGCTCGTCCCGTTCGACGCGGTCCGCGCCGTGCACCTCGTCGAGCGCCCCGGGCCTCGCTACGCGCTGGTGGTCGAGTACACGCGCGAGGGCGCGGGGCCCACTCGCGCGCCGCTGGTGGAGGACGCGCGCCCTTCGGAGGGCGAGACGCTCCACCGCGTGTGGCGCATGCTCAGCAACGCCTTCGGACTCAGGGGAGCGGGGCTCGCCGGAGGGTGATTTCGATATCCGTCCCCTCCCCGGGCGTGGACGACAACCGCAGGCTGCCACCCGTCTGCGTCACCAGCTCGCGGCAGATGGACAGGCCCAGGCCCGTGCCGATTCCCACCGGCTTCGTGGTGAAGAGCGGCTGGAAGACACGCTCCTGCAAGTCCATGGGAATGCCGCAGCCGTTGTCCGCCACCGTCAGCACCACGTCGTCCGGCCGCACCGTCCAGCGAACCTCGATGCGCCCCTGACGCCCGGTGCCTCCCATGGCCTGCGCCGCGTTGACGATGAGGTTGAGCAGCACCTGGCACAGCTTCACGGGACCGAAGACGACGCGCACCGGTTCGCCGTTGCTCGTCAGGCGGGCCCGGTCTCTCACCTCTGCTCGCGCCAGCTTCACCGCGAAGGACACCACTTCGGCCACATCCGCGGTGGCCTCCATGTCCTCGCCTCGCGCCTGCGCTCGCAGCCCCAGGGCCACTTGCCGCAGGTGCTCGGCGCCATCCGACAGGTCCTTGATGAGCGCGGGCAGGTCCTCCACCGTCTCCGCCACCGACGGGTTCGGGTCCGTGGAGAGGTGCCGCGACACGTACTGGATGACGCTCGTCAAATCCCGCTGGAGCGAGGCCACGTTCTGCGAGAGGTAGCCCACCGGCCCCATCAGCTCGTGAGCGATGCCCGCCGTCACCTGCCCCAGCGTGGCCAGACGCTCCGACTTCATCATCCGCCCTTCCACCTCGCGGATGCGCAGCTCCAGGCGCGCAATCTTGAGCGCGTCGTCCAGCGCCGCCTGCAACTCCGAGCGGTCCCACGGCTTGACGAAGTAGCGCGTCACCTGTCCGCGGTTCACCGCGTCGATGACGGCCTGCATGTCCGCGTACGCCGTGACGAGCATGCGCTTGGCGTCGGGTGCAATCGAACGCGCTCGCTCCAGCAGCTCCACGCCCGTCATCCCCGGCATGCGCTGGTCCGAGAGGATGACGCCAATCTCGCCCTTGCGCTGCTCGAGCAACGTCAACGCCTCGCTCGGAGACGCGCTGCGGAAGATGCGGAAGCGCTGTCCGAAGTTCGCGTCGAAGACCCGCAGGTTGAGGGCGTCATCGTCGACGTACAGGACCGCGGGCAGTTCAGACGGATTCATGACGCTCCTCCTGGCCGGCTATCCCACGGAGAGACCAGGCTGGTGGCACCCAGAATAGCGCCTCCTCCGACTCCCTTTCTCCTCCGCGCCCACGGAACCGTCCCCCCGTGACGCCACGCCTCCTCAACTCTAGAGCAACCAGACAGGTTTGACCCCCAGGAATTTCCGGACGAGCGCAGGGCAGGCCGCCCGCTCCTCGGGCGGACCAGCGGATGGAGCACACCAGACCAGGGCCTGGCGCGCGTGGGCGTCGCGTGTTCAGCGGGAGGATGGGAGGGAGGCTGCAGGGGGGAGCGGGTCCGGGCGGGCGGCATCCTGCTCCAACGCCACACTCACCGCGTCCATCGAGGAGAAAAGACCCTGGGGCAGACTTCCCAACAAGGAGAGGACCGAGGACGGCGCCTCATTCTCTCGAGCCACCCAGGTGAGCTCTTCCGCGGTGAGGGGGAACACCGCTCCGAGCAGGGCCTTTTGCAGCGACTGCGAGAGAGGCAGCGGCGGGCCCACCCGTGCCTCCAACTCCGACACACCCTGGACAAGCCGTTCGCGTGTCATGTCGTCGTTCATTTGGAACGAAGTTAAGCAGCGAACCGAGTCGGCTGTCGGGCTTTTTTTGCGGCCGCCCACTCAGCGGGGGAGCGGGCAACGCAGCGGGGCACGGGTGGCCCGCCGCCGCCTCGCGCCGCACCGTTAACGGTGGAACTCCCGCCACGTCCCGAAGGAGGACACCGTCATGGCGCACCCGGACAAGCCAGACGACATGCCGCGCAACGCGCCCCGCGACGACGAGTACGTCGAGCACATCGACCATGTGGAGGCCACGCGCCCGGAGCCCTGGCCCGGCATGCTCGGTCGCTCCCTGGAGGATGAGCACGAGCTGCCCACCGGCACACCCAGGGACCAGCAGGCGCGCGTCACACGTGAGCAGCGCCGGCTGGAGGAAGAACAAGCGCACGGCGAACCGCCCACGCGCACGTAGCTTTGAAGCGAGGCCCGCTCCCACGCGCCGCGGATGGCGCATGCGGGAGCGGGCCGTCCCGCGAGGACTAGAAGAGCAACCGCGTGGGGTGCTCCAAGAGGCCGCGCAGTTCCCGCAGGAACTCGGCGCCGATGGCGCCGTCGATGATGCGGTGGTCGCACGACAACGTCGCCGTCATCATCTTGCGAATCACCATCTGCCCGTCGCGCGCCACGACCTTGTCCGCCACCGCGCCCACCGCGAGGATGGAGGCCTGCGGCGGGTTGATGATGGCGACGAACTGGTCGATGCCGTACATGCCCAGGTTGCTCACGGTGATGGAGCCGCCGGTGTACTCGTCGGGCTTGAGCGCGCGCTTGCGGGCACGCTCGGCCAACTCACGCACCTCCGTGGAGATGGCCTGAAGCCCCTTCTGGTCCGCGTCGCGAACCACGGGCGTGATGAGCCCCTGCTCCAGCGCCACGGCCACACCAACGTCCACCGAGCCATGGTGGACCACCTGGTCCCCCTGGAGCGAGACGTTGATTTTCGGATAGCGCTTCACCGCCATCGCCACGGCCTTCACGATGAGGTCGTTGACGGAGACCTTGAGGTCCAGCGCCTTCGCCTCCTCGCGCACCTTCACGGCCGCGTCCATCTCCACCTCGATGGTGAGATAGAAGTGCGGCACGCCGGGCTTCACCTCCGTCATCCGCTGCGCAATCACCTTGCGCATGGACGTCAAGGGCTCGGTCCGGGCCTCGGCGCGAGCCACCGCCGCGGCCGGAGCCTTGCGCGCCACCGGAGCCGTGGGCGCCGAGGGAGCGGGGGCCGTCACGCCCCGGGCCAGGGCCTCTTCGATGTCGCGCTTCACCACGCGACCCGACGGACCCGAGCCCTGCACGCGCGTGATGTCCACGCCGCGATCACGGGCGATCTTCTTCGCGAGCGGACTGGCGCGCACGCGGCGGCCACCGGACGGAGCCGGAGCGACGGCAGGCGCGGCCTGGGGCTTGGGCGCCACGGCCACTTCCGCGGGCTTGGCCACGGGAGCAGGCGCGGGCGCCGCGGCGGCGACCTTGCCGCCCTTCCCCGTGAGGTACGCGATGGGCGAACCAACGGGCGCCGTCTGGTTCTCACCCACGACGATCTCCGCCAGCGTCCCGTCGTCGTAGGCCTCGATTTCGAGGTTGGACTTGTCCGTCTCCAGCTCGGCGAGTGCCTCACCGGAGGAGACCTTGTCCCCCACCTTCTTCAGCCACTTGACGATCTTCCCCTCCGTCATCGTCGGGGAGAGGCTCGGCATCTGGATGGCGATGCGGCCGCCCCCCGAAGCCGCGGGAGCGGCGACCGGAGCGGGAGCAGGCGCGGGAGCCTCCACCTTCGGCGCGGGCGCCGGGGCGGGAGCCGCCTGGGGAGCCGGGGCCGCGCTACCACCCGCGACCTTCTCTCCCTGCTTGCCGATGTACGCGATGGGCGCGCCGACGGCCGCCGTCTGATTCGCCTCGACGAGAATCTGCAGCACGTAGCCGTCGTCGTAGGCTTCGATCTCGAGGTTGGACTTGTCCGTCTCCACCTCGGCGAGCGCCTCACCGGAGGAGACCTTGTCCCCCACCTTCTTCAGCCACTTGACGATCTTCCCCTCCGTCATCGTCGGGGAGAGGCTCGGCATCTGAATGGGAATGGCCATACGGTCAGGCTCCCTGGCGGTACAGCACCTTCTTCACCGCGGCGATGATCTTGGGCGCGTCCGGCTGGGTCGCGTTCTCCAGGTTCGCCGCGTAGGACATGTTCACATCGAGCCCCGTCACGCGCTCCACTGGCGCGTCCAGCTCGTCGAACGCCTTGGACTGGATGATGTCCACCACGGACGCACCCACGCCCGCCATCGCCCATCCCTCCTCCACGATGACGGCGCGGTTCGTCTTGCGCACGCTCGCGAGGATGGCCTCCTCATCCAGCGGCCGCAGCGTGCGCAGGTCCAGGACCTCCACGCTGATGCCCTCCTTCGCCAACTCCTCGGCCGCCTGCATGCAGAAGTAATACATGCGGCTCCAGGTGATGACGGTGACGTCCGTGCCCTCGCGCTTCACGTCCGCCTTGCCCAGCGGGACCACGTGCTCGCCCTCGGGCACCTCGCCCTTGAGCGCGTAGAGCCGCTCGCCCTCGAACATGATGACGGGGTTCTCGTCGCGGATAGCCGCCTTGAGCATGCCCT